>DJXE01000055.1 GCA_002449595.1 Lachnospiraceae bacterium UBA7012 | reverse complement strand
CCTCGAAGTCGAAGTCCTCGATCAGCTTCTTGCTCTTATCGTAGGAAAAGGCTACGTCCCGAATCTCAATACGTCCCCCGCTGCAGATAAGATGCGCGTCCGCCTCTTTGGTCTCCGGCTCCGCCTCGATCAGCTCGAAAACGCGCGCCGCACAGGCGAGCGCATTCTGGAGCTCGGTGATGACGGAAGAAATGTCATTGAACGGCTTCATGTACTGCGTGGCGTAGGCCAGAAGAACCGTGAGCCCGCCGACCGTGAGCTGCCCCGCAAGGATCCGCGAAGCGCCGACCAGCGCGACCAGCGCGTAGATGACGTTGTTCACCGCACGCGTGGACGGGTTCGTAAGCGAGCTGAAAAAGACTGCACTCTGCGAATAACGCTGCAGCTCCTCGTTAATGACTCTGAACTGCTCGGAAGCCTCGTCGCCGCGGCCGAAGGCCTTTACGATCTTTTCGTTGCCGATGTACTCATTGATAAAAGCAGTCTGACGTCCCCGGGTCTCCGTCTGGCTGCGGAACATCGTAAACGACCTCGACGCAATGAACCGCGCCACGAGGAAACTGAGCGGCGTGAGCAGCAGCACCATAAGCGTGATGCCCACATTCTTGGAAAACATGAATCCCAGCGTAACAACGATTGTCACCACGCCGGAGAAAAGCTGCGTGAACCCAAGCAATAGGCCGTCGGACAGCTGGTCTGTGTCGGCGATGATGCGCTGAACAAGATCACCGCTGCTGTGGCTGTCGATGTAGGAAAGCGGCAGCGCCTCGATCTTGCGGATCGCACGCGCGCGGATATCCTGGACCGTCCGGAACGCGAGCCGGTTGTTGATCACGTTCATGACAAAAGATGCCACGGACGAGAGAATGATCAGAACAAGGATCTTCCCGAGAATCCCGCCGAGGCCGGCGAAATCCACGAGACCTTCTCCCGCGATCCGGTCAATGCCGTCACCAAATAACACAGGGACATACAGCTGCAGTATAACCGTGAGGCCCGCAAGCAGAATGCTGAAGAGCAGAAGCAGCCGGTAGCGTCCGATCAGTTTCAGGACTTTCCGGAGGGTCTGCATGCTGACGTTGTTTCCGCCTTTTTTTCTGCTCATGCGAACACCTCCTTTCCGCTGCCTGCACTGGGAATCTTCGCGCCGCTCCTAGGGCGCTCTTCCGGATACTGCGAGTAGTAGATCTCCTGGTAGACTTCGCAGGTCTTCATGAGCTCATCGTGCGTACCGTTGCCGGCGAGCCGGCCGTCGTCGAGGACCAGAATGCGGTCCGCGTCGCGGACGCCGGAAGTGCGCTGCGAGACGATGAAGACTGTCATATCACCGGGCAGGGCCGCGATCGCCCGCCGGAGCTTGAGGTCTGTCGCGAGGTCAAGCGCGCTCGCGGAGTCGTCGAGAATCAGGATCTCAGGGCGTTTCACAAGGGCCCTTGCGATCGTGAGACGCTGCCGCTGGCCGCCGGAGAAGTTTCTTCCGCCCTGCTCTACCTGCGCCTCGAGTTTGCCTTCTTTCCCGAGGACCACTTCCCGTGCCTGTGCGGCGTTGATAGCTTCCCAGAGTTCCTCGTCTGTCGCGTCGTTCTTTCCCCAGCAGAGGTTGTCGCGGATGCTGCCCTCGAAGAGGACTGCCTTCTGCGGAACGATGCCGATCTTGTCCGTCAGCATTCCTTCCGGATACTCGCGGACGTTTCGACCGTCCACCTCGACGCTGCCCTCTGTCGCGTCATAAAACCGCGCGATCAGCTGGACCACACTTGTCTTGCCGCTGCCGGTACCGCCGATGATGCCGACGGTCTGGCCTTTCTTAACAACAAAATCGATGTCTGAGAGCGCCGCGTCGCCCGACTCCGAGTACGAGAACGAGACGTCACGGAAGCGAACGGCTTCGCCGGCGGAATCACTATTCTTCGTCGCGAGCGCGTCCGGATACTTGATGGAAGGCTCTGTTGCGAGGATGGCCTGGGCTCTTTTCGCGCAGGCGAGGGAGCGGTCGATCGTGATGATCAGGGAGGCGAGCTTCACCAGTTCGACGACGATCTGGGCCATGTAGTTGTAGAGCGCGACGACGTCACCCTGCTGCAATGCGCCGATCTGCACGCGGAGCGCACCCTGCCGGATGAGGATGATCGTCGCCACGTTGATGATGAGGTACGTCGCGGGGTTCATGAGCGCGGAGAGGCGGCCGACCGTCTCGTTCATGCGGGTGACGAGGGCGTTGCGGCGGTCGAATTCGTCGATCTCCTGCTGCTCTTTGCAGAAGGCGCGGATGACGCGGACGCCGGTGAGGTTTTCGCGGGTCAGGCCGAGGAGGCGGTCCAGAGCTTCCTGCACTTTCGCGAACAGCGGGATGCTCAGCAGCATGATCGCGAAGACGGCGATGCCGAGCAGCGGGATCGCGCCGGCGAAGATGCACGCGCACCGGAAGTCGATCGTGAACGCCATGATCATGGCGCCGAAAACAATGAACGGACTGCGCAAAAGCAGGCGCAGCGCGAGGTTCAGGCCGTTCTGGATCTGGTTCACGTCGCTGGTCATTCGCGTGATGAGCGTGTCCGTGCCCAGCGAATCCAGCTCGCGGTAGGACAGCTTCTGCACGTGGTCGAACAGCGCCTGCCGCAAATCCGCGGCGAAGCCGGTGCTCGCTTTGGCCGCCATCCACTGCGCCGTGAACGAAAAGACCATTCCGAGAATCGCGAGCGCGATGAGTATCAGGAAGTTCCGGAAGATCAGGCCCCTGCTGCCGCCCGCGATGCCGTCGTTGATGATCGACGCGACGACCAGCGGAACGAACAGATCCATCGCCGATTCAAGAAGCTTGAACAGCGGCGCGAGGATGCTCTCCTTCCTGTACTTTTTCAGAAATACCAACAGATTCTTCAACTGTTTTCTCCT
>DJXE01000073.1:457-4297 GCA_002449595.1 Lachnospiraceae bacterium UBA7012 | reverse complement strand
GATCCCAGTAGAGGCGGTCGCCGATTCTGACCAGCTCATTGCTGATGACGAGTTCGTCGAGGATCTCGAGACGTCCGCTGTCCATGGTGGCGGCGTAGACCTTCCCGCCGGAGTTTCCCAGATCGAACGCAATGCTGATATCCGGTCCGTTTCCTGCCATTTCTTTCCCCTTCCACGCTTACGCTGACTGTTCCTGAAATTGAATGGACAGACTGCAGCCCATTTGATGTACGTCAGCCTATAAAAAAGTGACAGCGGGGAGACCCCGCTGCCACCATACGGGCTGTAAGCTGATTATGCGATCGGCTTTGTCTGGAAGTAGCCGATGTGCTCCATGACGATCTCCTTCATGGCCTTGACGCCTTCCGGATACAGATCGATGAAGTTGTTGCCCTTGCCTGCCGCATTGTTCTCGGCGACCTTGTCGCTGATGCCCTTGCCGCCTGCGAGAAGCATGTAGGTCGCAAAGTTGATCTTCGTGATGCCGCGCTCGACGCACTCTTTGTACTGTTCCGGAGACAGGCCGGAGCCGCCGTGCATTACGAGCGGAGCGGGGATCGCTTCCCTGAGCTCGCTGATCAGGTCATACTGCAGCTTCGGCTCTTCGGCATAGACGCCGTGCACCGTGCCGACCGCGACTGCGAGAGAGTCAACGCCGGTCGCTGCGTAGAATTCCTTCGCCTGCTCGGGAGTTGTGTAAAGCTTGCCGGTCGTGTCGCCGTCATGGCCGTCGACGTGGCCGATCTCAGCCTCAACGGTGACGCCGCATGCGTGTGCAGCTTCGATGACTTTCTTGGTGAGAGCGATGTTCTCCTCGAACGGCTTCATGGAAGCGTCGAGCATGACGGAAGTTGCGCCGTACTTGATCGCGCGGATGCAGCCCTCATAGGTCTGGCAGTGATCCAGATGGATGCAGACCGGAACGGGGGAGAGCTTTGCGCGGTAGATCAGCATATCCATGAACATCTTGACTTCTTCCTGCGGCCTGGAGCCGAAGTTTCCGCTCGGATGCCAGTCGAGGATCTGCGCGATGACGGGCGTATTCGTCGCTTCAGCAGCACCGAGGACAGCGTCCACGCAGCCGAAATCGAAGACGTTGAACGCGCCGACAGCATAATGTCCTTCGCGGGCCTTCAGCAGAATGTCATTACCGTTAACTAACATGAAAACACCTCCTGTTTTGAAATAATTATGGCGGCGGGAACGGCGCTGCGCCGACACCCTTTGGCAGTACCGCCACGATGACGATAAATCAGTACAAGTCCATTATAGACACTTTGTTAACAATCTTCACCTGTTATTTGTCGAAAATTACGTGACAAGTTTGCTGCCGGGATGGTTTGTTCATAATGAGGACGCCCGCAGGCATTCCAGGGAGGTCTGCAGCACCCGGATCGCCTCCTCGCCGCTGCAGGTATATTCCTCCGCTGCCGGGCGGAAGCCCGACGGCGGGGTTGCCGGCGCCGTGCCCTCCGCGCGGAAATCGGAAGGGTACATCCCGTAGATCTTCAGGAAGCCCTGCCGCATGTACCGCGGGTCGGAGAAGCCGCAGGCGTAGGCGATGTCCGCGACCGCCGCGTCGGAGGCCGTCAGCATCTCCGCCGCCCTGCCGCAGCGGTACCGCTGCAGGTACTCCTGGAAGGACATGCCCCAGTTCTTCCGGAAGAAATGGGAGAGGTAGCAGAGGGAGAGCCCCTCTTTGTCCGCGACGTCCCGGAGCAGGAGTTTGCCGGAGTAGTTTTCCTCGATGATCTTGTTGATGCGCTGCATGCGGTAAATGCGCTGCCGCGCGGACTGCTCCTCGGAGTGGTCGAGGACGCGGTAGGGAACGCCGGACAAAAGGAGCCGGAAGATCTCGTTGATCTCGGACGCGCAGGCGAGCTGATAGAGGTCGCGCTTTTCGTAGTACGCGAGGGCGGCGGCAATAAGCTTTTCCCTTAAAAGGCGAAGCGTCTCTTCCCCGATGAGCGAGGCGGAGAGGTGATGCGCGCTGAAGCGGAAGCGGTCGATGTCAGCAAAATAATCGCGGAAGAAGGCGGGCGAGAGCTGGAGCTCCACAAAGCCGCAGAACATGTCCCCGCCGGACGCGTGCACTTCGTGGTTTTCAAAAGGGTTGAGCAGCCACATCTCGCCTTGCGGCACACATGAGGTTTCGTCAGCGCAGATCAGCTGTTCGGTGCCGTCCAGAATGACGCCGATCTCGAATTCGCGGTGGAGGTGCGGCGTGACGTGCCGGGTGCGCCCGGTGATGAACTTGAAGTTCGTGCCGCTGTAGTCGATCACTTCGTAGCGATGGTCCATGGGGCTGCCTCCTTATGTTCTAAATTTACTACAGAAAAGCAAATTAGTCATGCGACTGGAGGCAAATGGCCGGTTCGCAGCCGCCGCCGCGGAAAATATAATAAAAACAGACCGGAAACACATCGGAAAGGAGTTTCTGACGAGGCCGAAAGGGGGCTTACTATGGGGAAGAAAGTGAACTGGGCGGTACTGTCGACCGGACGCATCGCGCATGAGCTCGGGGAGTGCTTTGCGAAGCATCCCGACGCCGTGCCTTATGCCGTAGGGTCGCGGGACCTCGCGAAGGCGGAGGCATACAAGGAAGAATTCGGTTTTCAGAAGGCGTACGGCAGCTACGAGGAGATGCTGCAGGACCCGGACATCGACATCGTGTACATCGGAACACCGACCACGATGCATTACGAGAACGCGAAAATGTGCCTGGAGCACGGCAAAAACGTCCTGTGCGAGAAGGCGATCACCGTAAACAAGAAGCAGTTTGAGGCGCTCTGCGCGCTGGCAAAGGAAAAGGACCTGTTCCTCATGGAGGCGATGTGGCTGCCGCTGCATCCCACGTTCAAAAAGGCGGCGGAATGGATCCGCGAGGGCAGGATCGGCGACGTGCAGTACATCAAGGCGGAGCACACATTCCAGCACCCGTACGACCCGACGGACCGGGGCTTCAGCAAAGCGCTTGGCGCTGGCACGATCCTGGATCTCGGCGTCTACAATTTTGCCTTCGCAGGCGAGATGTTCGGCGCGAAGCCGGAGAAGATCAACATGATCGGCCGCCTCGGGCCGGACGGCGCGGACATCGACTCCCAGGTGCAGCTCATTTACCCTGGCGGATACGCGATCTTCACGATGGGATACACCTCCGACACCACGGCGAACACCTTCATCGCGGGATCGAAGGGCAAGATCCAGTACAACGAGATCTACACCGGCGCGAAGTACGTCTACCTGTACGACGACCGCATGCGGATCGTGGAGACGTACGCGGAACCGAACGGCTGGGTGGGACTGGACTACGAGGTGGAGTCCGTCACAGAATGCATCCAGCAGGGGAAAAAGATGCATCCTGTGATCACGTGGGATCACACGCTGGAGATGTTCGACATCGTCGAAGAGTGCAAGCGGCAGATGGGCGTCGATTACGGGGAGTTTGAGGCGCTCTGAGAAAAACTAAAGACAGGAAAAGCTGTGAGGGCCGGGATCTCCTTTTCCAAGGGGATCCCGGTTATTTTGTCGCGTGAACTGTCGGCACGGCCTGGAAGCAATTTTTACATGGAATGTGTCCCCCGCCGCCGGCGCTACAGTATAATACAGGAAGAAACTGTTCTTCAGGGAGGGTGACCATGAATTTCAACGTAAATCATCCGGCGCTTTACGTACTCACATGCGCCGTGGTCGCGCTGGTGATCGGACAGTCCGTTTTCTTCCTCCGGAAGGCGCTGCGGCGCGCGAAGGAGCTCGGGATCGAACAGGAGAAGATCCGCAAGGTGATCCGGACGGCGGCCGTGTTTACGATCGCACCGGCGCTCGCGATCGTGATCGGGG
>DJXE01000073.1:0-330 GCA_002449595.1 Lachnospiraceae bacterium UBA7012 | reverse complement strand
TCCCGCTCCCGTGGCTGCGGCTCTCAGTCGTCGGATCCCTGTCCTACGAGACGATCGCCGCCTCGAACGCGCTCCGCGCGATGGGCAGGACCTTCGGGGCGGGCGGACAGGTGACGGCGCAGCAGTACGTGACGGTCCTGTTCGTCATGACGATCTCGATCCTCGGCGGCATCACGCTGCTGGCGTTCATCGGGAGAAGCCTGCAGAGGGGCATGGAGCGAAGGACGCAGAGAGACCGGAAATGGAGTGAGCTGTTCACGAACGCGATGTTCATCGGCATGATCACCGCTTTCGTCGGCTTCATTTTCAGCGACGTCTCCTGTGTCACGA
>DJXE01000166.1:2790-6377 GCA_002449595.1 Lachnospiraceae bacterium UBA7012 | reverse complement strand
ATGTTGTTGTAGCGGTGCTGGCCGTTGCGCCCGACGCAGAAGAGGTTCGGGATCGTGTTCAGGTAATCGCGCAGCGTATCCATCTCGCTGTAAGTATCGAAGTAGGCGGGATAAGCCTTTTTCACGCGCTCGACGTGGAAGTCGAGGACCTCGTCCTCGCGGTCGATGAGGCCGAGCGTGACCATCTCTTTGATGCCGAGGTGCGCGAAATCTTCATCCTTCATGGACCAGAGCTGGTCGCCTTCATTGCAGAAATATTCGAGGCCGACCCAGACTGTGTGCTCCAGGTCCTTGACGAGATAGGGCGACCAGTTGTTGTAGATCTGGAAGCGGCCCATCGTGACCGTGCGGTCGTGGACGTAGACCCAGTTGTCCGGGACGATGCCGCCGACGGTCTTCATCTTTGTCTTGTTGACGAGCTTTAAGCGCGGGATCAGGACGCCGACCGTCATGTAGTCGCGGTAGGGGAGTCCTGCGGCGATGCGCGCGGGATCCGCCGGGACGTCGTTCATGCCGGCGACCAGGTCGCGGATCGGCATCGAGGAGATGACGACGTCGCCGTCCAGCGTGACTTCGGTTCCGGCAGGATCCAGACTGGAGGCGCTGACGCCTGCGTCAGCGGCACTGGCCTTTTTCCCATCCGTAACCACGTAAGTGATGCCGGTGAGCCTGCCGTCGGGCGCCTTATTGATCTTCGTGACCTTCGCGTTCATGAGGATCGTGCCGCCGAGCTTCTCGATCTCCTGCGCGGTCACGTCCCAGAGCTGGCCGGGGCCGAGCTTCGGATAGCTGAATTCCTCGATGAGGGAGGTCTCGACCTTGCGGCCTTTCTTGCCGAATTTCTTCTCGATCGCGTTCTTTAAGACCGCGCTGACGGAGACGCCCTTGACGCGCTGCGCGCCCCAGGACGGGTCGATCTCGCTGGGGTGGCGTCCCCAGAGATTCGCGGTGTAATGCTCGAAGAACATGGAATAAAGCTTTTTCCCAAAGCGGTTGATGTAGAAGTCCTCGAGGGAGTTCTCCGGGCGCTTGAACAGGCACGCCTTCAGGTAGCTGAATCCCGCAACGATCGTCGTGCCGAGGCCCATGTTCGTGAACGTCTCCGGCTTGAGCGAGATCGGGTAGTCGTAGAACTTCTGGTTGTAGAAGATGCGGCTCACGCGGTTCCTGCGGAGCATCACGCGGTCTTCCTTCTGCGGGTCCGGGCCGCCGGCGGTCAGCGTGGCTTTCCGGTCCAGAAGGACGTCGTCATAGGCGGGCGCGCCCTGCTTCGGGAGCATGTTGTCCCACCACTCATTGACTTCCGGCACCTTGGAAAAGAACCGGTGTCCGCCCATATCCATGCGGTTTCCGTTGTATTCGACCGTGCGGGAGATGCCGCCGAACTTGCCGCTCTCCTCAAGGACGGTCACTTCATACTCATCCGACTTCGTGAGCAGCTCGTACGCTGCCGTAAGGCCCGCCGGGCCTGCGCCGATGATCAGGGCTTTCTTCTTCATATGCTACCTCGCGGAACTTATGATTACTGAATCGCAAACAGATCTATGGGGCGGTGCCGGACCGGCGTTCACCGGTCTGTCAGAAGCTGACTGAAAATACCGTATTATGTATCCGGCAGCCCATAAATAATCAACATATAGTTTATCACCAAAGGGGTCTGATGTATAGACAGAATGGGGCTTTGTGGGCTAAACTTGGTGGAAGAAATGCTGTATTTTAAGCGGTCCTGCGGCGGCATAGCGACGGCGGCAGGAGCGCGGGAGACGGACTTGTTGAAGCGGCCGGAAGCTGGCGCAGATTTGATGCGCCGCCGGTCTGCCGATTCATGGAAGGGGTGCCTGGTGAGGGCGATACTGAAATTACTGATTTTACTTGTTCATATGGTTCTGATCCCGGTGCTGGAGGGGCTTCTTCCCTGCAGCCTTCTTCCTGCTAAGAAAAGGACTTTGCCCGCCATCATCCTGACCGGTTACGCCGTGACGTTCGCGACGCTTGAGCTGCTCGGCCTGCCGGTTTTGTTTTTGACGGAGCTCGGTGAGTTCCCGATCCTGAAGATCCTGTTTCTTGTCGTGTCGCTTGTGATTGCAGTGGCAGGCATCGTCCTGTGCGGCAGGAGCGGGAGCATCAGGCTCCTGCAGGGCTTCTTCGCCATCAGGACAGGGAAAGAGAAGGATGGCGGGAAAAGGCTTTTCAACCTGATCCACGGAGAACCCGAGCAGGGGACGCCCCACGAGCACGGACTCAACGACGCGGCGATCATGTGGACGCTGTTCGCGTGCCTCCTGATCGCGCAGCTGATCATGGCATATACGAGGGCTTATTTTGACGGCGACGACGCCTACTACGTGACGCAGTCCGTCATCACGTGGCAGACCGACACGATGTACCGCTACCTGCCGTACACCGGCATCACGACGACGGTCGACGCGCGGCACGCGCTGGCGCTGTTCCCGATGTGGGCGGCCTACCTCGCGAAGATGTCCGGCACGCACCCCACGATCATCCTGCACAGCATGATGCCGCTCGTCCTGATCCCGCTCGCGGACCTGGTCGTCTATTGCCTCGTAAAGAAGCTGGCGGTGATGTCGATGAGGGGGGCGGCTGCGGCCGGCGCGCTGGCGGCTGCGGAAACCGCGGGAAGCGCTGCGGAGGAGGGCATGGGAAGTGGGCTGGCGGCTTCGAAAGCCGCAGGAAGCGCTGCGGCGGCCTGCGAGGAAGACAGCCCGGAATTCCGGGCGAGCCTCAGCAGAATCACAGGCACTGCGGTGGCAATGACGGCGTTGCTCCAGATCTTCGGAAATGTGTCGATCTACACGCCGGAGACGTTTCTCATGATGCGCACGTGGCAGGGCAAGGCGATCCTTGCGGCGATCCTGCTTCCTGCGACATTCCTTGCGTTGGTGAATGTTGCGGAGAAGTATGCGGATGGCGCGCGTGCTGGAGAAAGCACAACGGGGGGCTCAGCCATGACGGCTGGCGAAGAAGAAGCCGAAGAAGGCTGGAAAGCGGAGCTCAAATTTGCGTATGCAGCCCTCGCGCTTCTCTGCGCGGCTTCGGGCATTTTTACTTCGATGGCGCCGCTTCTGATCTTCGGCCTGATTGCAGCAGCCGCACTTCTGATGCTCATCATGAAGCTTATTCCGCGAAAGGCGGCCGGCCTGCTCCTTATGTGCGGCCTGCCGTGCGTCTGCTACCTTGTGATGGCACTGCTCGCGATGTAACGGAACGCCTGCGAGCGAATACTCTCGGGCCGGAGGGCCCGCTGCGGTAGCAGATGTGTTCCCCTACTTGTTATCCAAACCGATCGTGAGCGAATACTTGTATGGGAACGCTGTCCATGCGGTAGCAAATCTGCTCCACGGGATTGCCTGGGGAGCAGAAGAGAGCGAATACTTCCGGGTCCGAGGGCCCGCTGCGGTAGCAGATGTGTTCCCCTACTTGTTATCCAAACCGATCGTGAGCGAATACTTGTATGGGAACGCTGTCCATGCGGTAGCAAATCTGCTTCACGGAACTGCCTGGGAGGCAGAAGAGAACGAATACTATCAAGACGAAAATATCGATGCGGTAGCAAATCTGCTCCACGG
>DJXE01000166.1:0-2715 GCA_002449595.1 Lachnospiraceae bacterium UBA7012 | reverse complement strand
GCGGTAGCAAATCTGCTCCACGGGACTGCCTGGGGAGCAGAAGAGAGCGAATACTTCCGGGCCAGAGGGCCCGCTGCGGTAGCAGATGTGTTCCCCTACTTGTTATCCAAACCGATCGTGAGCGAATACTTGTATGGGAACGCTGCCCATGCGGTAGCAAATCTGCTCCACGGGATTGCCTGGGGAGCAGAAGAGAGCGAATACTATCAAGACGAAATATCGATGCGGTAGCAAACCTGCTTCGTGAGACTACTTGGGGAGCAGAAGTGAGCGAATACTATCAGGCAGAGACCATTGATGCGGTAGCAAGCAAGCTTCATGGGAAGTAATGATATAAGGTGAATGGTTTATGAGCGCGATTTTTGAAGTGATTCGATTATACATGGGAACAGGGTACCTGCTGGTGCTTTATGCCGCGGCTGTGGTTTATCTTTTTCTACGTGAGAAGAATAAGATGGTCCGCCTGTTTCTGATCTGGCTGCCGCTGCTCATTCTGGTAGTTTTTCTGCTTCCGCCGTTCTATTTCGTCTATGGGAAGATCGAGGGAACAGAGACGTACTACCGCATTCTGTGGATGATTCCGGTCGGTGCCACGATCGCGTATGCGGGCGGTAAGCTTTTTGCTTCAATCAAGAACATGAAGCTGCGACCGATCGCCATGATGCTGCTTTGCCTGTCTGTCGTCTTCACGGGGCAGGCGGTCTATGGCAACATTAATGTCTCGAAGGCGGAGAACCGGCTGCACATCCCGCAGTCCGTGGTTGACATCTCGGACTACATCCTGTCTGTATCAGACGGAAGCCGCAACATAATGGTCGCGATGCCGTCCGAACTGGTCCACTTTGTGAGACAGTACGATATCGGCATCCGTATGCCATACGGCAGAGAGATGCTGGTTGCGTCGTGGGGCTTTGACAACGAAGTGTATGACGCGATGGAGCGTCCGGAGGAGATCTGCGCGAAAGACCTTGCGAAAGCGGCCAAAGATGCGAGGTGCAATTATATCGTCCTTCACCAGTACCGCGCGATCGACGAGGATCTCACGGAGTACGGCTATGAGAAGCAGGTGCTTCTCGATGGGTATTATATTTATTATGATCCGGAGTTTGAGTTCCTGTAGGAAAGAAACTCACTCAATGCTCCAGGTCATTCGATTTCCACGTCCTCAATTGATGATCGCTGTCGGCGGCCTGTATTCCGACAGGTCGTCGGCGATGATCTTTGTGACAAAGTGTTTTGCCACCTCATAGCGGCCGTCTTCGTTCAGGCGGCCGTCCTTGTCCACAAATCTCTCGTAATTCAGGGCATTCACCGATCCGCTGAAATTGTCGATGTAAGAGATGCCCGTCTCCGAGCACATCATGTAAGCGTACGCGTTGTAGCCGACGACTTCGCCGTTGCCGAGGTCGGTGGTCGCTGGATTCTGTTCGTTACCCTTTTCGTCGATATAAGGGCGATAGGTGGGAGAGAGGAACACGATCCGGATGTGGGGGTACGCCTCCTGGATCATCCGGATGCCGGACTTCAGCGAGCCCGCGAAGGAGGAGAGGTCCGCCGTATCCCCGTTGTAGGCCGGTGCGAGCGTGCGGTAGTCCGAATCGTCGTACATCACGGCGATGATGTCGACGTCGTTGTAGTCAAGGTTCGTCAGCGTCTGAGCAGACTCGGTGTAGACCGGCTCCTCGCGCGTCGTCGCGACGAAGTTCTGGCCGTCGAAGTTGCCGGAGGAAATGCTGTAAGCCACATAGAAGAAATTGTAGATGTCTTCGCGGCCTTCCTGCGTCGAAGGGTCGTACTCCCTGGAGAGGCAGGTCACCCTCGCATTTGGGAAGGCGGCGGGGATGACGCGGACGGACTGTGCAGATGACCCGTCTGTATCCTTCTGGTTTTCTTTGGACTGGCTTCCTGCCTCTGCGGTTTCTGCCTCCAGAGTCTCTGCCGCCAGCTTCTCGATCTGCGCCGCGATTCCTGTCTCGGACAGGTCGTCCGTGACCGGATTGCCGCCGAGCAGCAGGATCGTCGTCACGCCGTCGTCCTCGTGCCCGGCCAGCTTGTCCGCGGTCATAGGAACGATGAAATCCTGCACTTCCACACTGACGCTCTCCGTATCGACGGCATTCGGATCAAATCCGCTGTCCGAGCCGCGGTTCCACAGAATGAGCCTCACCACGCCGGCGATCACCAGCACCGCGATGATGCCAAGAATCGCGAAATGCAGGATGGGGAGCCTGCGGGGGGCGTCGTAGTCGTCATCGGCGTAATTCCCGTCATCGGCGTATTCTGCGCCGCCGTCGAGATCTATTGATTCAAATTCTTCAGCGCTGTCGCTAAACGCGTTGTTGTTGATTTTCTGCTGATTGTCTCTCATTTCTATTAAAATCCTGCCTCACATGATATGATAGCCTCATCCGAAGATGTGCATAGTATTTTACAATAGAGGCCTGCGGAATTGAACAAGGAATCTTCAAAAACAAGAATTAAGAATATCTTCCTCTTGCAGGGCGCGGTCGCCATCTACAGCCTCACCACGATCTGCGCCAGATTCGCCTCCGGAGAAAAGCTTTTATCGCCACGGTTCATCCTATTCTTCGGCCTGGAGATCGTAGTGCTCGGAATCTACGCGATCCTGTGGCAGCAGATCCTCAAGGTCTTCGACGTCTCAATCGCATACTGCAATCGGGCGGCGTATCTTCTGTGGGGCATTCTCTGGTCCCT
>DJXE01000180.1:1889-3662 GCA_002449595.1 Lachnospiraceae bacterium UBA7012 | reverse complement strand
GAACCCTCGACCTACTGATTACGAATCAGTTGCGCTACCGACTGCGCTATTCCAGCACGCTGCCTCAAGGCACTTTGTTATTATAGACAGTTCCTCCCTGTTTGGCAAGCGTAATTTTTCAGCATTCCACAGCCATTTTTTATTCGCCGCGGCGCACGGGCAGGGCCGTGGTATGCTATAATGTGTTTCAAATGTCGGGAGACCGCACGCCGGCCGCCGAATCGGCGGTGAGCGGCGGATCCGGACGATTCCTGAACCAAAGGAAAACGGAGAACAGAAGCCGCCCGGCGGATCTGTCTCCGGGGAGTGACGCGATCCATGGATATGAACGATATTTTTCAGGTCGGCAGCGACATTCTCCAGGAAGTCGGCGACGCGATCGAGAGAAATGACTACTCTGGCCTGAGCAATAAGGTGAAACAGCGGGTGGACGAAGCCGTATCGAGCTCTATTCCGCCTTACGGAAACCAAGGCCGCAGGCCTTACACCGATCCCCGCGCGGGCAGCTACGGCTACGGGCGCGGCCCGCAGGACGTGCGCCAGAGCGCGAGAGAAGCGGCACAGCGGTACGCCGCGAGCCACGGCGCGGCGACAGGCGCCGCCTCCTACCGCACGCAGTACCAGCAGAAGAACGCCGCGCACAGATCCGATTCCGTCATCAATAACAGACGCACAGGCTATCAGGACCGGAGCGATCCGTACGCCGGAAGGAACGCCCAGAAGGCGGAGATCGTCCCCTTCAATCAGAAGCAGGTCAGCCGCGGCGGCGGCGCCGGCAAGATGGCGGGCGGCATCATCGGCACGGTGCTCGGCGGCGGTTCCGCAGTCGTGAACGGCATCGGCCTCGCGACGGCAGTCGCAGGCGGTGTAGTCGGCACAGCCCTCGCAGGCCCGGCCGTCCTGGTCGGCCTCTCCGCGGCCCTCGCCGCAGGCGGCGTCGGCATGGTTCTGTCCGCCGACAACGACAACAAGCTCATCAATAAATATTACGAATACGGCAAGCTCATCGGGAACCAGGAGTACGTCTCCATCAAGGATCTCGCAAAGAAGCTGAATATCACCGAGAAGGAACTCACTAAGACCCTCAATAAGATGATCAAGAAGGGCTACCTTCCCGGCGCGACCTACGACAAACAGAAGACGACGCTCCTTCTCACCGACAACGCCAGGGAGCAGTACCGGCTCGCCGAGCTCTCGCGCGAACAGCGCGAGGAAGCGGAGCGCAAGCAGCAGGAGCTCGCGAAGAAGCAGGAGAAGTTCGGCAAGAAGGATCCCGTCCTGACAGAGGAAGTGAAAGCGATCCTCGATGACGGCAGCAAGTACATCGAGCACGTGCGCTACATCAACGACCTGATCCCCGACACGAAGCCGATGTCCGAGAAGCTCTACCGCCTCGAGAACATCATGAACCGGATCTTCGCGCAGACGAGGCGCGCCCCCGAGAACGCGAAGGACCTGCGCCGCTTCATGGACTACTACCTGCCGACGACCACCAAGCTCCTGAATGCCTACGTGGATCTCATGAAGCAGGACTCGGACGTCGAGAACGTCGCCGGCCCGCTCCGCGAGATCGAGGACACCATGGACACGGTGAACGACGCTTTTGAGAAGCTCTTCAACAGCATGTTCCAGGACATGGCCTGGGACATCTCGTCGGACATCTCCGTCATGAAGACCATGATGAAGCAGGACGGCCTCACGCCGGACAGCGCCATCTCCGGCATGGACGACGACGAGCCGGACCACTTCGACGAGGTCTCCGGCGCAGCGCAG
>DJXE01000180.1:0-1756 GCA_002449595.1 Lachnospiraceae bacterium UBA7012 | reverse complement strand
ACACAGTAACCGCAGTTTCATTCATTCCAATTACACAGTTACCGCAGTTTCATTCACTATAGAAAGAAAGGAACGATCATGAGCGACCAGTTTGAAGAATTCAAGAACGACATTCCGACTCCCACACTTGTGTTCGACGCTCCCGAAGCCACTGCGCAGGCGGAAGCCGTCATCGAGGAACAGAAGAAGGAAGAAGCGCGGAAAATGGAGAACATGCCTCAGCTGACGGAAGAAGAGCTGAAGATGGTCGACAGCTTCGCGAAGCAGATCGACATCACGAACACCTCCGCGATCCTGAATTACGGCGCCGGAACCCAGAAGAAGATGGCTGATTTCTCCGAGAAGGCGATGGAGAACGTCAGGACCAAGGACATGGGCGAAGTCGGCGACATGCTGGCCGGACTTGTGACTGAGCTGAAGAGCTTCGACGTCTCCGAGGAGAAGGGGATCATGTCTTTCTTCAAGAGAGGCAACAACCGCGTGCAGGAGCTCAAGGCGCGCTACGGCAAGGTCGAGACCAACGTCGAGCAGATCGCCCAGGAGCTCGAGAAGCAGCAAATCCAGCTCATGAAGGACGCGGACGTCCTCGACAGAATGTATGACCTGAACCTGAGCTACTTCAAGGAACTGAGCATGTACATCCTCGCCGGCAAGAAGAAGCTCGATGAGGCGCGCAGCACGACGCTCGTCGAACTCCAGAACAAGGCGGCGGCAAGCGGCCTCGCTGAGGATGCGCAGGCGGCGAAGGATTTCGCAGCTCTCTGCGACCGTTTTGAGAAAAAGATCTATGACCTGGAACTCACGCGTACCGTCGCCATGCAGACGGCGCCCCAGATCCGCATGGTCCAGAACTCCGACACCATCATGGCCGAGAAGATCCAGTCGACGATCGTGAACACGATCCCGCTCTGGAAGAACCAGATGGTCATCGCGATCGGCGTCGAGCACATGGAGCAGGCGGCCAAGGCGGAGCGCGATGTCAACGAGACCACGAACGCACTTCTTAAGAAGAACGCGGAGAAGCTCCATCAGGCAACCGTCGAGGCGGCGAAGGAGTCCGAGCGCGGCATCGTCGACATCGAGACGTTAAAGCACACCAACGAGCAGCTCATCCAGACGATCGACGAAGTCCTCGCGATCCAGAAGGAAGGCAAGGAAGCGAGAGAGACCGCGAGAGCGGAACTCGTGCAGATCGAGACCGAGCTCAAGGCGAAGCTCCTCGAGGCGTCCCAGACCTGAGCACGGCGCTAAGAGCCGGCTGATCAGAAGCACTCAGCGGCATCTGTCAGCGCAGCCCGAAGCATCAACCGCTGAGGGTACATGAAATCGTAAATAAAAACGCATCCCGCCCGTTTGCAGCGCAAAACCGGAATGGGCGGGATGCATTCGTATCTGTCTGAGGCAGATACCTACAGCAAAGGAATCCGACATATGGCACAGTTATGGGGCGGTCGCTTCACCGGGCAGACTTCGGAAGAGGTAAAGCTGTTCGGCGATTCGATCTTTTTTGACAAAGCGCTCTGGCGCGAGGACATCGAAGGCAGCATCGCGCACGCGAAGATGCTCGGCAGGCAGGGAATCATTTCTCAGGAGGACGCGGACAAAATTGTGAGCGGCCTCACGCAGATCCGCGCGGAGATCGAGAGCGGCGAGAGAGTCATCGACAACTCGCAGGAGGACATCCACAGTTATATGGAGGCGTCTCTCATCGACCTGATCGGCGACGCCGGCAAGCGCCTCCACACCGGAAGGAGCC
>DJXE01000064.1:2399-2781 GCA_002449595.1 Lachnospiraceae bacterium UBA7012 | reverse complement strand
GTGGGCGACAAGGCCAAGCTTCAGAGGGCGCTCGTAAGTCTCCTCGAGAGTGTGGAGGAGCAGATTCCCTCGAACAGCGTGATCAACCTGGGATGCAGGGCGGACAAGGCGTCGGGCAACAGGGTGTTCCTGTACTTTATCATCCGGGACAACGAGAGCAGTATTGCCAACGAACTCATGCAGGGCATGTTTGAGAACAAGAGCGAGAAGGACGATCCCCTCCGCGCAGGGCTCTATATCGCGCGTGAGATCATCAGCGCCATGGGCGGAAATGTGAGAGTCCGGAGCCGCAGAGGCGAAGGGACGGAGATCACCGTGACCGTGTGCATGAGGCTTCCGTGACGGGAGGTTCGAGGGCCGGAATGCGTGAGCGGCTGTCCGG
>DJXE01000064.1:0-2309 GCA_002449595.1 Lachnospiraceae bacterium UBA7012 | reverse complement strand
TACCGGAAGCCCGAGGCCCGGAATGTGTGACAGACTGCCCTGGGCCAGGTATCCCGGAACAGCACATCAAGGTAAGGATACATTAATAATATGAAGAGGAAGGACAGAATTCGCAGGAGAACGATGAGTAAGAGGCGGGGAGATAAAGTGAAGTTGATCGGTTTTTTGGCAAAGATGGGGGCGTGCGCCGGGGCCGGTGCGATGGTCGGCGCGGCGAATTACTTTTACGAGTTCTCGATGAAGCCCGTTAAAAGGGACACGAGTGTCGACACGAAGCCGGAGGAGCAGCCCTACGTGAAGGGCCGCCGCTGGATGAACGAGCACCCCGAGCGGACCGACTGGTTCGAGATGTCGGAAGACGACCTTCGCATCCATGCGAATTTCATTCCTTCGCCGAATCCGGACGGCGACCACCGCTATGCGATCTGTGTGCACGGCTATTCGGACACGTCGGAGAGCGTGGGGCAGTACGCGCAGGTTTACCGCGACAAGTACGGCATGAACGTCCTTATGCCGGATCTGCGCGGACACGGACGCAGCGAGGGCACGTATGTGGGCTACGGCTACCACGACAGGCTGGATATGATCGTCTGGATCGACCGGATCCTTCGCCGGGACCCGAAGGCGATGATCATTCTGCACGGGATTTCGATGGGCGCCGCCACTGTCATGATGACGACCGGCGAGCAGCTTCCTTCCAATGTAAAAGCCTGCATCGAGGATGC
Source organism: Lachnospiraceae bacterium UBA7012 (assembly GCA_002449595.1). GTDB lineage: Bacteria > Bacillota > Clostridia > Lachnospirales > Lachnospiraceae > CAG-791. The sequence goes on along the minus strand of DJXE01000064.1, from coordinate 1,584 downwards.
AGGCTACAGTACAGCTTTGGAGGAATTCGCGCAGGTCTACAACAGCCTGGAGGAGAAGCCTCCGGTATCCGCGGATGTGCTGCTTCCGCTCCTTCGCGGGATCGCGCGCTTCCGGGCGGGTTATGATCTGGGGAAGGCCAGCCCCTACGAGGCGGTTCAGAGATCGAAGACGCCCACGTTATTCATTCATGGCGAGGAAGACAGTTTTATCCCCTGCTGGATGATGAATAAGCTCTTCGAGGCGGCGGCCTGCGAGAAGATGAGCATGCTGGTCCCGGGCGCGGAGCACGTGATGAGCGTCGTCGCGGATCCCGAGGGCTACTGGAATAAGGTGGACTGCTTCCTGCACCAGGTGGATCCGGCGCTGGTGGTGAAGGCCGGCGCGGCAGAGGTGAGCTGACAAATTCGGCCTCCGCAAGCGGCACTTGCGGCGCGGCCGGTGATGCCGGCGCCCGAAGAATTCGGGCCGCGCTCGGCGCATCCGGCGTATTTACTCCTTCTTCAGCAGCACATGCCTTCCGTTTACTTCCACGGAAGGAATCATGCGGTGCAGATAGACCGAAAACCTCGTCACACCGCTCCGTCGGATGCTGGCCTCGAGGTTTGGATTGATGGCGCTGAGCTCCTTTTGAAGGGTTGTCAGGTACATGTCGTCGGTGTCGTGCTTTTTGAAGATCCGAAGGATCTGCTGCTCGATCTCGCTGTCGGAGGAGCTGTTGAGGGACACCCAGACGGCGCTGTCCCGGTTTTCGACCTTGAGGGACGGGAAGTCCTTGAGGTACTCCGAGAGTTTACTGTAGTGATAGTTTCGAACGTCGAAGTCGGGGAATATTTTGACCAGGCGGGAGCCGATCTCGCCCAGGCCGGTTTCCTTGCCTTCGGCGTTATTGTCTGTGATGATGTTCACGATCGCGTTCTCAATGGTGGCTTTATCCGTGAACAGTGCCTCCGAATCGCTGTCGTAATCCTGATCCGGTTCCGGGTCCTCCACATAGCGGGGCGGGGCCGTGGGGCCGGGGAGCTTGTAAGGCGCGGGCTGCTCCGAGACGAAGGACGGCGTGAGGCGGCGCCTGCGGCCGGAGGCGGCAGAGTTTCCTGTGGCGGCGGAGGAGGCGCCTGAACTGCCGGAACTGCCAGCGCTTCCGGAGCCGGAGCCTGAGCCTGAGCCGCTGCCTGAGCCGCTGCCCGATCCGGAGCCGTTGCCTGAACCGTTGCCCGCGGACGCAGACGAGGACGCGCCGGCGCTTCCGCGGCCGACCTGATCGCCGCTCTCGATGACGTCGAGGAAGATAAAGCGCTCGCAGGAGGCGCGGAAGGACTCGGGGGTCTTCTTCTCGCCCATGCCGATGACGAACTTGCCGGCCTCGCGGAGGCGGGTCGCCAGCTTGTTGAAGTCCCCGTCGCTGGACACGATGCAGAAGCCCTGGACGTCGCCTGTGTAGAGGATGTCCATGGCGTCGATGATGAGTCCGATGTCGGAGGCGTTCTTGCCCGGCGTGTTGTTGGGCTGCATGATGGGCGTCAGCGAAAAACGGGATGAGCACTTCATCCATGAGTGCAGCCGGTCCTGGGACCAGTCGCCGT
>DJXE01000160.1:12579-17190 GCA_002449595.1 Lachnospiraceae bacterium UBA7012 | reverse complement strand
CGACCTGGAGCTTCGCCTCCCGCGTCCTTGCGCGCGTCGAGAAGATCTGCAGGATGAGGCCGGTCCGGTCCATGACCTCCGTGTCGAGAAGGTCCTCGAGGTTTCTCACCTGCATGGGAGAGAGCGCCTCGTTGAAAAAGACGATATCCGCCGCCTCGCGTTCAACTTGATCGCGAAGTTCAAGCACTTTTCCACTTCCAAGATAAGTGCGCTGCGTGAGTGTGTCCGTGTTCTGTATGAGGATTCCGGCGACTTCGAAACCGAGCGCCTTCGCGAGATCTTCGAGCTCCTTCATGGTGGCGTCGTAGCTCTCCCTGTCCTTGCCGGTGTTCACGCCGGCGAGATAAGCGCGCGGGATCCGGTCCGCCTGCACAGTCAAAATGGGTTCCATCCGGGCTTTAACTCCCTGTTCAAAATAGATTATGAAAATAATATAATATAAACGATGCACTGACCGCGGCTACATCATATCACATGGAAGAGCGCGGCGCACCGCGCCTGCCGCGAGGCATTTACAACAAGAGAAGGAATGGGTGGACAGCATGAGATACTGGGAGATCGAGGAGAACGGGATCTACGTCCGGTTCGGCATTACAGAGACTGAGGAGGAAGGGCCGCAGCCAGGCGTCCTGAAGCTGCTTCATTTTTCAGCGCTTGCTCCTGATCCGGCGGAGACGATCGCTCCGAGAATACTTACGGAAGGCTATCCGTTCGTCGGACTGAATCTGTCCGGCTATGACCGGCCCTTCGAGCGCCACGGCAACCAGTACATCGTGACGGCGCCGGGCTATCTCCTGAAATACGTCTCCCACGAAGATACCCGCAATGAAAAGGGCAGGCTCCTCACGATCCTCACGGAGGATAAGCCGAGCGGCATCCGGGTAAATACGGTCTGGCAGTTCTATGACGGGCTCCCGGTCATCCGAATGAAAAACATTGTCGAAAACGTCGGCGACAGCACGCAGACGGTCGAATACATCTCCAACTTCCACTACGAAGGAATCGAAAAAGAAGGGAAGAAAGCGCTGAACGACAAGATGCGCGTCTACGTCCCGCATAACGGCTGGCAGCGCGAGCTTGAGTGGCGCGCCTACTCCCTGCATGACCTCGCGCTGGAGCAGAACCAGCCCCCGGCGGACATGCGCACGAGCAAGCTCCTGTCCGTCAGCAACACCGGCAACTGGTCCGCGAAGGAATACCTCCCGATGGGCTACCTCGAGAACGAGGAGACGAAGAGCGGACTGTTCTGGCAGATCGAGCACAACGGCTCCTGGCACTGGGAGGTCGGCTACCAGCACGGCCACATGTACCTGGCGCTCGGCGGGCCGAACGAGATCTATTCCCACTGGTTCCGCGATCTGAAGCCGGGCGAGTCCTTCGAGACGGTGCCCGCCGCGGTCGGCGTGACGGCAGCAGGATTCGATGACGCGATGGGAACGCTGACGCAGTACCGCCGCGCGATCCGCCGCCCGAACGAGGACGACGAGCGGCTGCCCGTCATCTTCAACGACTACATGAACTGCCTGTTCGCGGACCCGACGACGGAAAAGGAATTCCCGCTCATCGACGCTGCCGCCGAGGCAGGGTGCGAGTACTACGTTGTCGACGCGGGTTGGTACGCGGACGGCGACTGGTGGGACAGCGTCGGCGAGTGGAAGGAGAGCAGGAAGCGCTTCCCGAACGGCCTGTCCGAAGTCATGGATTACATCCGCAGCAAGGGCATGACGCCCGGACTCTGGCTGGAGCCCGAGGTCATGGGCATCCACTGCGAGAAGGCGGGCGAGGTGCCGGACGACTGGTTCTTCGTCCGCCACGGAAAGAGAGTGTTTGACCGCTCGAGGTACCAGCTCGACTTCCGGAATCCCGAGGTGCGCGCCTACGTCGACAGCGTCATCGACCGGCTCGTGCAGGAATACCACGTCGGCTACATCAAGATGGACTACAACATCGAGCCCGGCATCGGCACGGAGCTACACGCGGACAGCGCGGGTGACGGCATGCTGGGGCATGAGCGCGCGGTCCTTGACTGGCTGGACGGCGTCTTTGCGCGCTATCCCGACCTCGTCATCGAGAACTGCTCGAGCGGCGGCCTCCGCATGGACTACGCGATGCTCTCGAAGCTCTCGATCCAGTCGACCAGCGACAATGAAGATTACCTGAACTACGCGACGATCTCCGCGAACGCGCCTTCCGCGGTCGCGCCGGAGCAGAGCGCGGTCTGGTCCTATCCACTAAATCACGCGATGCCCGAGGGCCTCACGGAAGAGGAGAAGGCCGCGTGGTTCGACGGCCAGCGCGAGGAGACCATCTACAACATGGTCAACACGATGCTGATGCGCATCCACCAGAGCGGCCACCTCGTGGAGCTCGAGGATGTGCGCAGGCAGCTCGTCATCGAGGGCATTGAGACCTACAAGAAGATCCGCTCCGACATCCGCATCTCCGTCCCCTTCTGGCCGATCGGCCTCGCGAAGCAGACGGACGAGTGGGTCGCGACGGGCTTAAAGAATGAGAGCGGCGCCTACCTCGCGCTCTGGAAGCGGCCCGTCACCGAGGATCCCTCGATGTCGGTCCTTCCTGCCTCCGTCAAGGCGGGAAAAGCGGTACTGCCGGACAGCATCCTGGTTCCGCTCCCCGAGGAGACGAAGGACGTCACCTGCATCTACCCGGCAAACAACGACATCACGTATCTGTTCGACCCGGATGACCACATCCTGCGCCTGGAGACCGACAAGCCGGTCATGGCGCGGCTGTTCCGTCTGGAATTCTGAGCCCGGGATACAGGAACACCGCAGTGAACAGAAACTGAGCTGCAAACACACAAAAAAGGAGCTGCCATGCGCCCGCTTTCCGCGAGAACTTCGATCTTCACGGATTCCGTCATCCGCAGGATGACGCGCATCTCGAACCGCTATGGAGCCGTCAACCTCTCCCAGGGATTCCCGGATTTCGATCCTCCCGCGGAGATCCTGGAGGCACTGACTGAGACCGCCGGGAAAAACGTGCACCAGTACTCGATCACCTGGGGCGCGCAGAACCTGCGCGAGGCGATCGCCGCGAAGCAGTCCCGCTTCATGGGCATGGACATCGATCCCGACGGGGAGATCGTGGTCGTCTGCGGCAGCACGGAAGCCATGATGGCCGCGATGATGACGGTCGTGGACCCCGGCGACAAGGTCGCCATCTTTTCCCCTTTCTATGAGAATTACGGAGCGGATACCATCCTCTCCGGCGCGGAGCCGGTGTACATCCCGCTCCGCCCGCCGCTCTATGACTTTGATCCGGCGGAGCTCGAGGCGGCGTTCGCGGGCGGCGCGAAGGCGCTGATCCTCTGCAATCCGTCCAACCCCTGCGGCAAGGTCTTCACAAGGGAAGAGCTGCTGACGATCGCGGGCCTCGCGGAGAAGTACGACGCCTACGTGATCACCGACGAAGTGTACGAGCACATCGTGTACGAGCCGTATCAGCACGTCTACTTCGCGACGCTTCCCGGCATGCGCAAGCGGACGATCTCGTGCAGCTCGCTCTCGAAGACGTATTCCATCACCGGCTGGCGCCTCGGCTACACGATCGCGCCGCCCGAGATCACGGACCGCATCCGGAAAGTCCACGACTTCCTGACGGTCGGCGCGGCAGCGCCGCTGCAGGAGGCGGTCATCCCCGGCCTGCAGTTCGGGCAGGAATACTACGACCGCCTGCTGAAGATCTACACGGAGAAGAGAGACCTGTTCCTGCAGGGACTGGATGCTGCCGGCCTTGTGCATAACGTGCCGCAGGGCGCCTATTACGTGATGGTCGACATCTCGGAATTCGGATATGAGGATGACCTGAAATTCTGCGAGGACCTCGCGGAGCGGGTCGGCGTCGGCGCGGTGCCCGGATCGAGCTTCTTTAAGGAGCCCGTGAACCACCTGATCCGGTTCCACTTCGCGAAAAAGAACGCGACACTCGAAGAGGCGCTCTCGCGCCTTAAGCACATCAGGGAGGAAATGTGAAGTTCCTGAACACTTACAGATGACCTGAACATGGGGCGAGCCCCGGAAACTGCAGTGAATCATGAAATCAAGAGAGGAGACTCACGCATGGCGCAGAAGACAAAAATGATCGTGGATAAGGACCTTAAGATCGCGAAGATCGACGACAGGATCTACGGCTCGTTCATCGAGCATCTCGGAAGAGCGGTCTACGAGGGCATCTACCAGCCGGGACACCCGAGCGCGGACGAGATGGGGTTCCGGAAGGACGTCATCGAACTGGTGCGCGAGCTGAACGTGCCGATCGTGCGCTACCCGGGCGGCAATTTCGTCTCGAACTATTACTGGGAGGACGGCGTCGGGCCGAAGGACCAGCGGAAGAAGAGACTGGATCTGGCGTGGCGGACCTTTGAGCCGAACGAGGTCGGCATCGGCGAGTTCACGAAGTGGGCGAAGAAGGCCGGGACGGACGTCATGATGGCTGTGAACCTCGGCACACGCGGCGTCACGGACGCGCTGAACCTGCTCGAGTACTGCAACCTGGACACCGACAGCCACTATGCGAACCTCCGGAAGAGCCACGGCGACAAGGATCCCTATAACATCAAGCTGTGGTGCCTCGGCAACGAGATGGACG
>DJXE01000160.1:0-12504 GCA_002449595.1 Lachnospiraceae bacterium UBA7012 | reverse complement strand
AACGAGATGGACGGCCCCTGGCAGACCGGCCACAAGGAGGCGAAGGAGTACGGGCGCCTCGCGGCGGAGACGGCGAAGGCGATGAAGATGATGGACAGCTCGCTGGAGTTCGTCGTCTGCGGCAGCTCCAACATGAACATGCCTTCGTTCCCGGACTGGGAGATGACGGTCTTAAACGAGTCTTACGACGATGTGGACTACATGTCGCTCCATACGTACTGGAACAACCTGGCGGACGACACGGCGGACTTCTTCGCGGTCTCGGACGATCTTGAGGACTTCCTGCACGCGGTCATCTCCGCGGCGGATTTCGTGAAGGCGAAGAAGCGGAGCAAAAAGACGATCAATCTGTCCTTCGACGAGTGGAACGTGTGGTATCACTCGACGCAGCAGGACAACGAGGACATGGCGAACCTGCCCTGGCGCTCCCATCCGCACCTTCTGGAAGACATCTACAACTACGAGGACGCGATCGTCGACGGCCTCGCGCTCATCCGCTTCCTGAAGCACGCGGACAGGATCAAGGTGGCCTGCCTCGCGCAGCTGATCAACGTCATCGCGCCGATCATGACCGAGACGGACGGCCCCGCGTGGCGGCAGACGATCTTTTATCCTTTCCTGCACGCGTCCCGCTTCGGCAGGGGCTATGCGCTGCAGCCGGTCATCACGACCGGAAAGCATGACACCTCGCAGCACGAGGACGTCACGGATATCGAGGCGGTCGCCGTGTACAATGAGGAACTGGGGCAGACCACGATCTTCGCGGTCAACCGGCGCACGGACGAGGAAGTCTCCTTTGAGGCGGACCTGCGCGGGTTTGAGGGATATGAGGTCCAGGAGTATCTCGCGCTCGAGGGCACGGACATGAAGGCGGTCAACTCCGCGCTGGAACAGAAGGTGAAGCCGGTCGAAAGGCGCGATTACACCTTCTCGGACGGCATCTTCACGGCGCAGATGAAGCCGGCGTCCTGGAACGTGATCGTGTTCGGCGCCGCGGAGAAATAAGGCGCGGAGCTTGCGGCTTCTTGCGCGGGCAGGAAAAATGTGGTAGTTTCTGATGAGTTAGCAACGGTTAACCATTAACTTATCAGAAACGGCATCAGCCGATGAGGGATGAAAAATGATGGGTTCAATTGCAACGATCCTGATCCTGGCACTGCTCGCGGTGATCGTATTTTACTGTATTCGCAGCCTCGCGAAAGGCGGGTCCTCCTGCGGCGGAAACTGCAGCTCCTGCGGCGGCTCCTGCAACCATTGCGGAAGCGGCAAAGGGCATGGCGCGATCGACGCGGAGGAAGTGCGCCGGCAGGTTGAGATCTTAAAGAGCGAGGCGGTCGCGGTCGCCTGCGGCGGCGGAACCTGCTGCGTTCCGTTCGAGCAGGCCGAGTGCTTTCGCATCAGCTTCGTCAAGGACGGGCAGATCCTGGGTTCCATGATCTCGTCATCCGGCCTACGCGGCACGAAGGAGAAGATCGCCCTCTTGAAGAACTGCACCGTGAACCGCGTGATCTGCCGCGGCATCGGCGCAGGGGCGCTCAGCCAGCTCGAGGCGGCGGGCATCCCGTGCGACGTGGTGCGGGAAGAGGGCTGCGACGCGGCGGTGCGCGGAACGGCGGCGTGACGGCACACAGGAATCAGAGAAATTATGTATGGTAACAGGCTCACGGAGGAGGCAGCGCCATGTTTAAAGGCTTTGGAGTGACACAGTGGGAGGCGCCGTATCAGGGAGAAGAGCTCCTCGCATGGGCGAAGAAGATCGGCCTGAAGACGGTCAGCATCGAATTTGACAGCAAAGCCTGTACGGATGATCCTTCGACGGAAGAGTGGGCGATCGGGTGGAGGAAGAATCTCGAGAAGTACGGTCTCGAACCGTCCATCCTCGCGATCAACGTGCTGTGCGACATCGGCATGAGCCGCCCGGAGCGGGAGACCGACTGCATGTACAGCATCAGCCTCGCGCTGAAGGCCGCGCGGGCGATGGGTGCACCGGCGGTGCACATGCCCAGCTTTTTTGACGGGTGGATCTACAACAGGGAACAGCTGGACCAGACGATCAAGTGCCTGAAGTACGCGTGCGGGCTCGGCGAGAGATACGGCGTGAAGATCGGGCACGAGGCCGTGCTCCCGGACGAGTATTACGACATCGTTCTCGAGGAGCTGAAAGAATATGAGGGCACGCTGTACATGCTTTTCGACAACGAGAACATGTCGTCCCGCGGCATCGATCCGGTCCCGGTCTACAAGAAATATGCGCCGAAGTACATCCACGCGCACTTAAAGCACGGGCGGGACGGCGTCCCGTATCCCATCGTGCAGGACGTCCGGTTCGGCGGCGTGCGAAACGTCCTGAAGGCCATGGACGAGCAGGGCTTCCGGGGATGGATCATCTTCGAGAGCAGCTACAAGAGCGCGAGGACCCCGCAGGAGGCGGAGGCGATCCTGAGAGAGGACATGGCCTTTGTCGAGAGCGTTCTGAAACCGGAGTAAAAAAATCAATCATCACTGAAACGGGTTCCAGAAGCGGCTCCCGTCGCGGTAGGTGATGAAAAGCGAGACGGCGCAGAACAATACCGTCAGGATGAGGACAAGATAATCGTTTCGTTTCAGCGGGCGTGCGGAATACCACGTCCGCTTTTTCTTTTTGCCGAAGCCGCGCAGCTCCATCGCGTTGCTGACGGTGTCGATCCGCTCCATCGTCGTGAACAGGAGCGGGAAGAGGATGCTCGCGGTGCGGACGATCCGGTCCTTCAGCTTCGCCTTGCCGCTCATCTCGATGCCGCGCGCCTCCTGCGCATTTTTGATCCGGTGGTACTCGTCCTGGATGTCCGGGATGTAGCGGAGCGATATCGCGAGCGCGTAGGTCAGCTTGTAGCTGATACCGATCCGGTTCATGGAGGCCGCGAGCTCGCTGGGATCCGTCGTGATGAGGAACGTGAACACCGCGGGGATGATCGTGAAGTACTTGATCACGATGTTAAACAGGTAGAAGAGCTGTTCTTTCGTGAGCCAGCAGCTTCCCCACAGGCGCACGAGATCCGTGCGGCTCCCGTAAATGCGGCAGCCCTCGTAGGGGGAGATGACGAAGATCGCGATCACGTTCAGGACCATGAAGACGAGGATCGCCCGGAACACGAAGGAAACCTGGCGGAACTGCGTCCTGCTCATTTTCAGGACGACAAGGCTGACCGCGATCATGACGAGCAGGACCCTCGTGTCGTAGGTCATCGCGCTGGTGAGGCTCCACAGGAGGAAGAAGATCAGCTTCGTGACGCCGGAGAGCTCGTGGATCCAGGTGTCCTTTTTTTCATAAGACAGAAAACGGTTCACTGCGCGCCTCCTTCCTGCTCCGCGCGCCGCATGTGCTCGCGCTCGTAGGCGATGAAGCGGTCGACGAACTCGGAGGGCGGCTCGATGCCGCAGCGGACGGCGAGGTCGTAGAGCGACGTCTTCTTCAGGTCCGCGGCCTCGGTCAGGGCTTCATCCGTGAGGACCGCGGAAGGCGTTTTGTCCGCGAGGAGCGTCCCGTCCGCGACGACGAGCGCGCGGTCGGTGTACTCCAGCATCAGGTGCATGTCATGCGTGATCATCAGGATCGTGATGCCGGTCTCCCGGTTGATCCTGCGCAGGAACTCCATGATCTCGGTGTAGTGGCGGTAATCCTGCCCGGCGGTCGGCTCGTCCAGGATGAGGATCTCGGGATCCATGACCAGGATCGAGGCAATCGTGACGCGCTTCTTCTGTCCGAAGGACAGCGCGGAGACGGGCCAGTTGCGAAAAGGATATAACCCACAGATCTTGAGTGCTCTCCCGACGCGCTCCTCGACTTCCGCCGCGGGCACGCCGCGCACGGTGAGTCCGAGCCCGACTTCTTCGGAGATCATGGGCTTGGAGATCATCTGGTTCGGGCTCTGCATCACGAGCCCCACATGTTCGCCGCGCTCCTTGATCGAGAGAGGGGAGATGTCTTTTCCGCCGAGGAGGATCTCGCCGCTGTCCGGTTTCACGAAGCCGCAGATCAGGGAGGCGAGCGTCGACTTGCCCGCGCCGTTTCTGCCGACGAGCGCGACCATCTCCCCGCGGTTTAAGCGGAAGGAGACGCCGCGGAGCACCGGTTCTCCGGGTGTGTAGGAAAAGTTCAGGTCCCGCACCTCCAGCGCGGGCGCATCACTCACGGGCACGGCCTTCGCCGGCGCCGCCGTAAACCACTTCCGCACGGATTCGGCGTACGGCGCGAGCTCCATGCTCTCGATGTGCTGCGGGTGATCCTCCGGGCGCAGTGTTACGCCGGCGTAGCCGAGCGCGGAGACGTAGAGCGGCTCGCGGATCCCCTGCTCCTTCAGGATGTCGGTGCTAAGGAGCTCGTCCGGGGGCAGGTCGCACACGATCCGTCCCTCGCCGATGACCACGATCCGGTCGACGTCCCGGTAGAGGACGTCCTCGAGGCGGTGTTCGATGATGACGACAGTCAGGTCTTCTTCTTTCAGAATGCGGTCGATCAGGGCGATGGTCTTTTTCCCGGTCGCCGGGTCGAGATTGGCGAGCGGCTCGTCAAAGAGCAGGATCTTCACGTCGTCCGCCAGGACGCCTCCCATGGAGACGCGCTGCTTCTGGCCGCCGGAGAGTTCGCCGGGGGCGTGGTGGAGCAGGTCCTTCAGGTTGACGATGCCGGCGATCTCGTCAACGCGCTTTTTCAGCTGCTCCTGCGGGACCGCGTCATTCTCGAGCGCGAAGGCGAGGTCCTCCGCCACGGTGAGACCAATGAACTGGCCGTCCGTGTCCTGCAGGACGGTGCCGACGAGTTTTGACATGCCGAAGACGCCCTCTTGCTGCGGGTCCTTTCCGCAGACGCGGAGCGTGCCGGCCGTCTCCCCGGGAAACGAGCACGGGATCAGGGCGTTGATGGTGTGGGCAAGCGTGGATTTGCCGGACCCGGAGGGACCGGCGATGAGGACCTTTTCCCCGGGCATGATCCGCAGGTTGATATCCTGAACCGTGGGTTCCGTCTGCGACCTGTACCGGAAGGAATAGTCCTTGAATTCTATGATGGGTTCCATGGCATCTCTCTAAATATAAGCAAAGCCGACAGTTCGTGAACGCTTCGCGCTCATGAACTGCCGGCATGCGCCGTATGACTGCAGAATTAATCTTCCTTCTTAAGGCCGGAGGACTGGCCGGCGACCTTCGAGTACGCGACCATCAGGATCGTGCCGAGGATGCCGATGATGATGATGTTGCCGAGGAACGCGAAGACGCCCTGGATGAAGACCTTGCCGGCGGGTTCCGCGTAGACGAGGATGTCGAGTACGGGAGCGACGAGGATCCATGCGATCGCGTTCGCGATGATCTGGATGATGTTGAAGAGCACGATGTTCTTCCTGTCAAAGCCGCCTTCCTTCACAGCAAACTTGCCCGCGAATGCGCCGATGCAGATGCCGACGACCGCTTCCGGGAAGACCCAGCTCCACCACACGCCGCCGTAGAACAGCGCGTCGCCGAGCGCGTGGCCCGCGAGACCGATCACCGCGCCGACGATGGGGCCGAACGCTGCGGATAAGAACGCGAGGACCGCCATGCGGGGCTGCAGATACGTGTTCGGGATTCCGATCGGGATCTGGACGGTCGTCAGGACCGTGAACAGCGCTGTGCCGATACCCATGGCAACTACTTCTCTGATACCAAGCTTTTTCATTGGACTTAAAGCCTCCTTCTGTGAATATGCCTGCCGCGGAGGCGGCCGGGCATCCATACCGTTCCGGTATGTTTATAGAAATTTAATAAACTACGGGGATTATAGCACAGGCGGGGCATCTGTGCCACCCGGAACAGTGCAGGCAGGGCGTCCGCGCCGCCTGGCGAAGGGGGCGGGAGAGGAGAATGACAAAATAGTCATCTCCGACTGATAAAATAAATCTGGATTGTCAGTGAGGATGCTAGTATAATTACTTTAGAAACTCAGTTTACAAAGCCGAATCAATAGCAAATTACAATAACACTGAAAACAGGAGGGGAAATCAAAATGAAGAAAGTGAAGATCGGCGTCGTCATTACCGCCCGTGACGTATTCCCGCCGCGGGAGTATGCAAAGAAGAATGCTGAGCTCATCAAGGCGAAGCTGGATGAGATCTTTGCACAGATGCCTCACGTCGAAGTCGTCTGGGGAACCGACAAGTGCGATGACGGCATGGTGACGGAACTCGATGAGATCGCGCGCGTGACGAATTACTTCATCGACGAGAGAGTCGATGCGCTGTTTGTGCCGCATGCAAACTTCGGCCAGGAAGAAGCGGTCGGCATGATCGCGTCCAAGCTGCGCGTTCCCACACTGATCTGGGGCCCGCGCGACGGCGACAAGGATCCTGCGGAAGAAGCGCACCTTCGCGACTATGACACGCAGTGCGGCCTGTTCGCGACGACCAGAATGCTGATGCGCTCCGGCCTTCCTTATACTTATCTGCGCAACTGCTGGCTGGATTCTCCCGAACTCGCGGAAGGCATCGACAAGTTCGTCCGCGTCGCCATGATCGTGAAGCAGTTCAGAGACATGCGCGTGCTGCAGCTCTCCACGAGACCGCGCCAGTTCAACAGCGTCAAGGTCAATGAAGGCGAGCTGATGGAGAAGTTCGGCATGCAGATCGTCCCGATCGAGAGTCAGGAGATCATCCGCACCGTCGACAAGTTCATCGAGCAGAACGACGACGCTGAGGCGATCCTGAAGGATCTGGATGCGATGGATGCATCTTACATCAACGTTGACGAGGAAGCACGCAAGAAGATGGCGGCTCTGATCTGCGCGATCCGCTTCCTTGCTGAGAAGTATCAGTGCACGACGGTCGCTTCCGACTGCTGGAGCCTGATCGGCAGCCACTACGGCATCGCCTGCTGCTTCGCATTCGGCTATCTGTCCGGCCTGAACATACCGACGGCATGCGAGACCGACATCCACGGTGCTGTCTCCGCGATCCTCGCGCAGGCATCCACGCTGTATGAGTGCCCTTCGTTCCTCGCGGACATCACGATCCGCCATCCTTACAACGACAATGCGGAGCTGCTGTGGCACTGCGGACCGTTCCCGCCCGCTCTGTCCAAAGAAGGCGTCTGCATCAAGGACTGCAAGGGCAGCTACCAGCTGAAGGACGGCCATCTGACCCTCGTCCGCTTCGACGCGGATCACGGCACCTACAAGCTCTTCGTTGAAGAAGCGGACACCTGCGACGGCCCGAAGACGACCGGCAACTACGTCTGGTTCGAGACGAAGGACTGGGGCAAGTGGGAAGACAAGCTCATGTACGGGCCTTACATCCACCACATCGCGGGCGTCTACGGCTCCTACAAGGAAGTCTTCCGCGAGGCCTGCAAGTATCTGGGTGTGGAGTTCGACTGCGTCGACTGATCGTTCGGAAGGCGTCCTGATCAGAAGGTCTTTTGATAAGAAAGCATCGTGATCAGAAGACAACTGAAAAGATAATGAAAGGGTTGTGCGAAGCACAACCCTTTTGTATGTCATGTGATAGATAAGATGTTTGCGGGAAGCCGGATCCTCTGCCCGGCAGTGATCGCTGTTTCCTGGTTTGACCGCTGTTTCCCGGCCTGATGATTATGGCCTCGCGGCTCAGTAGCTGTAGAAGTAGGCGAAGCCTCCGATCGCAGCCAGGATGAGAATCAGGAGCACCACGATGATAAACATGCAGAAATAGGAGCGCGCGAAGTTCCGCAGGTTCCGGTTGTGCGTGCCTCCGAACGAGAAGATCAGGAGGCAGACGAAGCCGACGAACGGGAGGGAGAACAGCAGCTGGTAGCCGAAGTAGGCCCACGTCGAGAGCGGGCGGAAGTCCGCCGGGATCGTGTTCGGGTCGAACGCCGCGCTGCCTGCGGCCGTGCTGCCCGCGCCAATGTACGCGGGATTGATTCCATTGTATGTGCTGCCGGCCGCGCTCGAAGCGCCTGCTGTGCCTGCCGCATCGGCTGCACTGCTGTAGACGCCGCTCGCCGCGTCGGCCGCATCGCCCGCACTGCTGTACGTGCTGTCTGTCGCGCCGAACGCGCTGCCTGCCGTGCTGTACGTGCCGTCCGCTGCGCCGTACATGCCGTCCATCCGGGCATCATCGGTGAGCGGGGTCCCGCAGACCGTGCAGAACTTCTGGTTATCCGGTATCTCGTTGCCGCAATTAGGACATTTCATATTCATACCTCTCTGAGGCATTCCTGCCTCCATTTATTAAAATCCTGTGAACGCCTTCCCGGCGAACAATTCCCATTATAAACCGTGGTATAATCGAACTCAATAAAGCACGATTGCTCCGTGCGGAACAGGAGGTAATATTATGGGCGGAGTTTTCTTTATTGTATTGCTGCTGATCGTTGTCCTGGCAGTCCTTTTCAGCTGCATGCGGATCGTGCCGCAAGGCTACGCGTTCGTCATCGAGATCTTAGGACGCTACAAGACGACCTGGACGGCGGGATTCCATCTCAAGATCCCGGTCATCGAGCGCGTCGCGAAGCGCATCTCCCTGAAGGAACAGGTGCTCGACTTCCCGCCGCAGCCCGTCATCACGAAGGATAACGTCACGATGCTGATCGACTCGGTCGTATTCATGAGAGTCTTCGATCCGAAGCTCTACACTTACGGCGTCGAGAACCCGATCGCCGGCCTGCAGAACCTGTCCGCGACGACGCTGAGAAATATCATCGGCGAGATGGAACTGGACCAGACCCTGACGAGCCGCGACGAGATCAACCGCCGCATGGAGGTCATCCTGGATACGGCGACCGACCCCTGGGGCATCAAGGTCACCCGTGTCGAGATCAAGAACATCCAGCCGCCGAAGGAAATTGAGGAAGTCATGACGAAGCAGATGCGCGCAGAGCGTGAACGCCGTCAGACCGTCCTTGAGGCACAGGCGCACCAGGAAGCGGTCGTCTCCAGAGCGGAAGGCGATAAGAGAGCGAAGATCCTGTCCGCGGAAGCGGAGAGGGACGCGCAGATCGCGCTCGCGGAAGGCCGCGCCCGCTCGATCGAGCTCGTCTACCAGGCGGAGGCGCAGGGCCTTGCAGCCCTGAAATCCGCGAATGTGGATGAGTCGGTGCTTCGCCTGAAAGGCATCGAAGCCCTGAAGAACGTCTCCGACGGCAGGGCGACGAAGATCTACATGCCGAGCGACCTGACCAGCGTGATCTCCACGCTGGGCGTCGCCTCGGAAGCGCTCGGGATCGGCGATGCGACGCCGATCGACAAGACCGCGAAGGCGAAGAAGGCGCCCGCTGCGGATCCCTGCTGCGACGACAACGGCCCCGGCGGACAGGATGCCGCGAAGACGACCGCGTCGATCAACGCCGGCACGCAGTACGGCCACTGAGCCCGGTGCCGGAACTGAAGGCATGGCTTGCCCGGAATGACAGCATGATATGCCTGAAATGAAAGAAGCATAACGAAAGCCCCGGCATACGCCGGGGCTTTTGATATTCATTAAACATTCTGCGCCGCACCTCATTTCGGCGCCGTGCCGTCCAGCTGCGCCTGCCGGCTCCACTGCTCGACGACGACCGAGGGGTTCTTCTCGCAGATCAGGCGGATCATTTCCTCCGCGTGCTCTTTCTTCTCGAGCATCAGGTTGACCTTTTTCTCATCGCCGTGATCAAGGCGGACCACAAAGACGGGAAGGCCTTTGCCGCAGGTCCCGACGAAATTCATCGTGGAGTCCTGGATCCAGGTCCTGCGGATGTCCGAGAGCAGAAGATACTTCTCCCTCGGGAAATAGACGGCCTGATCGCTGATCTTGTACTGTTCGATGCGCGTCCCGGACTTGATGTCACTCCTGGGATCGGTGACGGTCCTTCCGGGCAGATATGCTGTCCACGTCATGCTGTTTCCTCCATCTGCAGCCGGGTGAGCGGCTGTCTTTTGCTGTCAGGTGAACGGTTATCTTTCGCCGGCGGCAGCCAGGACCGCGGCAGTGCTTTTTTCCTTTTCAATTTCGAGCACGGTGTCCTTCCCGTGATAGAAGATCCTCACGCTGGGGACTTCCATGGAGAAGGGGCAGACGCCGTTCTCGGACTCGATGAGCCTCGTGACTCTCCGGATCTGTGTGATCTCGTTTAACGGGAGGTACTCCCACATAAAACCGGCCGGGAAATAGAGTGCCTTCTTCCCGAGACGGTACTTTTCCAGTCGTTTGCTCTCCCGGAAATCTTCCTTGATATCGGGGAGGACGGCGCTTTCGCCGTGAGGACGCAGCCTTGAAAAGAACATGTCAGTCTTCCTTAATAGTATGTGAGGCAGGGAGCGCCTCCGCATGCGGGCGGGTTGATTTTTCAAAAACAGAATAGTATATTAAATTCATATCGGCTTTTATAGTGATTAAGATATCATACTTGTGCGGATAAGTTAAGAAACTTCGCGCGGGACGCATTCGATTCCGCGGAACCAGAGGAACAGTCAACAGCTTCATGGATACAGCGTCATACCTCAATATCGTTCTCGCCAGATACGCGAGGAGTTTCGATGTATATAAAGAACGTGCGATCAACGGAAGGCAGTACACCGCTTATGCTTATTTTTCTTCTCTCGGGGAAAAGTACGTCCTCGTAAAGAAGGCAAAGCTGTGGTCTGTCAAAGCGTATGAGCACGTTTTTTTTCTTGCGCCGGAGACGCTGACGCCGGAGCTGCTGGATGACCTGATGCGGGAAGTGAAGGAATACATGGAGCCGGTCCTCGTGCGTCACGGGGAAAAGTATCCGGAAGAAGATCACATGTATACCTACCTGACGTTCGCGATCCTGTGCGACGAGACGCCGGCCCCCGAGGCGCTGAAGGCGGTCAGGAAGTTCCGGTTTGACAAGGGCTACAAGTTCTCCATGCGGGGTCATGCTGAGGCGCGGCTCGTCGTAGCGGACGTATCCGGGAAGAACGTCTGGACGAACCCGGCGGGAGCGGAGCTGAAGAAGCTCTACCGCAAGGCGTTCGCGGATGCGGAGCAGGGGGCAAAAGGCTATAACGAACTCTTTATACCGAAAGAGCAGCGGCAGGAGAGTCCGATATAGATACATTTTTTACACTATACTTCTAAGGGGAGGGTAACAAATGAATGCAGCATTAATCCTGATCATTGCGATCGCGTTGCTCGTCATCGGTTACGTCTGCTACGGCGGCTGGCTCGCCAAGCAGTGGGGAATCGATCCTTCGCGCAAGACGCCCGCACACGAACTTGAGGATGGCGTTGACTACGTTCCGGCGAAAGCTCCGGTCCTGATGGGTCACCACTTCTCCTCCATCGCCGGCGCAGGCCCGATCAACGGCCCTATCCAGGCGGCAGCTTTCGGCTGGCTTCCTGTTCTGCTCTGGGTCATCATCGGCGGCATCTTCTTCGGCGGCGTTCATGACTTCGGCGCTCTGTTCGCGTCCGTTCGTCACAAAGGCCAGTCCATCGGTGAAGTCATCGACAGCTCCATGGGCAAGACCGCAAAGAGACTGTTCATCATCTTCGCATACCTGACACTGCTCCTCGTCGTCGCGGCATTCGCTTCGATCGTGGCTGGCACGTTCGGCGCGACCAACGCGGCCGGCGTTGCTCTTGAAGGCGCAGCTCTCGAAGCGAACCTTTCCACGGCGATGATCTCGCTCCTGTTCATCGTTCTCGCGATCATCTTCGGCTATGCCGTTTACCGCAAGAACGTTCCGATCGGCCCTGCGACCGTCGGCGGCATCATCGGCATCGTTATCATCGTTTTCATCGGCCTGAACTTCCACCCCGTCGCTCTTTCCTACAACGCGTGGATGTGGTTCCTCGGCCTGTACATCCTGATCGCTTCCGTAGCCCCTGTGTGGATCCTTCTGCAGCCTCGTGACTACCTGAGCTCTTTCCTGCTCTACTTCATGCTGATCGTTGCTGTCATTGGCGTTCTCGGCGCACATCCTGCGCTTGAGATCCCCATGATGGGCGATGCGGCGGTTCGCGGCAACGGCCTGTTCGCGGGCGGTTCCATGTTCCCGGCTCTGTTCATCACGATCGCCTGCGGCGCGATCTCCGGTTTCCATTCACTGGTTTCTTCCGGTACGACGGCGAAGCAGCTGGACAACGAAAAAGACGCTCAGATGATCGGCTACGGCATGATGCTCGTCGAGTGCGTCGTCGCTGTCCTTTCCCTCTGCGCTGTTGCGTATGTCTGGAAGGAAGCGGCTGTTCCGAAGGGAGAAGTCCCGTTCGGTTCTCCGACTGTTGTTTTCGCAACCGGTATCTCCCGCATGATCGGCACGTTCGCCGGCGAGAAGGTCCAGGGTGTCATGTATCAGATGCTCGTCCTCGCAGTTTCCGTTTTCTGCCTGACGTCTCTCGATACCGCTACCCGTCTTGCCCGCTACATGTTCCAGGAGTTCTGGCTTGAAGAAGGCCAGACCGTCAAGGACGTGAAGGGCACGAAGGCGATTCTGGTCAACCCTTACGTCTCCACGGCGATCACTGTTGTTCTCGGCATTGCGCTCGGCATGACCGGCTACAGCAAGATCTGGCC
>DJXE01000002.1 GCA_002449595.1 Lachnospiraceae bacterium UBA7012 | reverse complement strand
TGAACCACACGCTGGCCGGCGCGCTGCGCGGCCGGGAGGACTCCCGCGGGCCGATGATCATCATGCTCATCGGATTCGTCGCGATCCGGCAGACATACCTTTTCCTCGCCACGCGCTTCTTCGCCAACACGCCGCGGGTCGTGGGCTTCGGCTACCCCGTCGGATGGGTGAGCTGCTGCATCATCATGACGTGCTATTACTTCTGGAAGAGCAGATCTTTCGCTAAGGACTGAGCGCAAAACCTGTAAAATGACGTAATCTTTGGCCGGTCAGGATTCCTTTATGGCAAAGGAGTCTTTGGCCGGCCAAATTTGTATTTTTGAGATGATAGTTGGCATGCGGCAGCCCGTGGAAACGCTGCGGATATGGTACAATAGAGGAGTGTAAACTTTGTTTACAGACCGTCGGTAATATAGTGTATATCAGCGTTTCAGGAGGACAGCATGGAGAACGGGAAAACGATCATCATCAGGAACCTGGAGGAGCTCACGGCAGCGCTCGCGGCGCCCGCGGATGCGGCCGCGGAGAAGCTCATCATCGACGGGCAGGGCGGCGTGATCTCCGGTGACGGGCAGGGCACCGGCGCGCTCGTAAAGCGCAGCCACGTCGTGATCAGGAACGTCACATTTGAACACTTCTATAACGGCGTCGAGATCGTCGCGGACAGTGAGGACCTGTGCGATATCACGGTCGAAAAGTGCGAGTTCATCGACGTCATCAGCGAGGGCGTCTCGACGGCGATCAAAAAGAGCGGTCTCACGATCAGCGATATCGCAGTCGAGGACTGCAGCTTCACCGCGCCGACGGCGGAGCGGATGGGGCACTGCTGCACGGCGATCAACTTCATGACCGCGTGCTACGAGAGCGCGAACGAGCCGATGGACCACGTGACGCTGCGGAACGTCCGCTGCAACCGGAACCACCTGCGCGCGAATCCGACGGACGGCAACGTCTTTATGCTCGGCATCACGGCGCACGGCGCCTGCAATCACTCCTTCTACAATTTCGGGGACATGCTCGCGACGTCGAAAAATGACGTGCAGTACTCCCTCGAAGAAAACCTTGAATTCGTCGGCAACGTCGTGGACGGCGTCTTCGACATCGGCATCGACGTCCTCGCGGGCCTTCCCGGGCACAGCGACTGCGCGATCCGAGGCGTCCTCATCGCGGACAACACGGTGACCTACCACAACACGGCGATCAACGTCGGCTCCGTCAACGTCCCCTGCAGCGGCGAGATCCATCGCTGCAGTGCGAAGAATTTTATGATCCGCGGCAACACGGTCATTCCCGCGGTCCCCGGCCCGAACGAGCCGCAGACCGGCATCATGGTGTTCGCGATCCGCGCGGAGTCGCAGGTCATGCAGGTCTACGACTGCACGATGGAAGACATCGCGGTCGTGAACAATGACGTGAAAGGCCGCGAAGTCGGCATCGCGCTCAAGACGGTGCACGCCACGATCGACCTGCCGTATCCGAGCCATCTCGAGCGCATCTCCTTAAAGAGAGTCGTCGTCGCAAACAACAACATCCACCAGGCGCAGTACCCGATCCGCATGTTTGCGACCCATCTCGAAGGTCGCGTCGATCCCTTCTGGGGCTACCTGTATCCCGGCCATGACGAGTCGCTGCCGTACAGCACGCTCGTCCGCGACATCCGAATGGACGACATCACCGTCCTGGACAACGAGATCTACGAGTACGACATCGCCGTGACGCTCGGTGCCTGCTGGGCCTGCGGCTGGGGCTTCGTCACGAGCTCCGTGGCCGGCCCGAACCTGCTCTTCTCCGGCAACAAGACCGACAAGGGCCCGCGGATCTTCAGCTACCGCAAGTGGGTCTTTGACAACGATCTCTATGATCATGCGATCGGTGTGGATAATCATGTGGTGGGGGAGTTTGAACTGTAAATAGCACAAGAATAAGAGGACAGAAGAGATGAACATCCTTGTTAATTCATACGAAACTCTGAAAAATGCGATTCTGGCAGTGAACGCGGCCGAAGAGCGCGCAGTGATCGAATTCGAGAAGGGCGCGAAGATTGTACTGAAGAGCGCGGAATTGTTAGAAAAAGGCGAGCTGCCGGCGAATGAAGGCGCAGCGCTTCCGGAGCTTGAGGACGGAAAGCTTCCGGGCAACACCGGCATCAGCCTGCTTCCTGACATCATGAGCAAATATGGCGTTGTAATCGAAGGAAACGGTGCGGAGATCGAAGGTGACGGGCAGGGGACGGCGCTCGTCCTGCGCGGCGAGGGCTTCGTCGTGGAGCGGCTCGCGATCCACGGCTTCAACCGCGCAATCTTCATCTGCGCGCGGGAGGAGGACACGAAGGACGTCACGATCCGCAACTGCGACTTCCGCGACATGAACCAGGGCTACATCATGACCGGCATCGAAAACAGCGGCCATGTGATAGAGAAGATCGAGATCGCCGATAACTTTTTCATGGCGCCAGACAAGATCCGCGGCGGACAGGCAAAAGGTGCCTGCGCCTGCGCAACATGTCTGTTCACGGCCCTGTACGATCGCGCTGACCACCCGATCCGGGATGTCGCGCTGCGCGGTGTGCACTGGGCGCGGAACGTGATGCGGAGAAACCCCGACGGAAACCAGTTCGCGGAAGGTGTTATGGCACACGGCGCGGCGGACTACAACTTCTTCGGCTCCGGTGACATGTTCGTCAGCGCGTGGAACGAGGTCTCCGACTCGGTGTTTGAGGATCTCGTCGTCGAGGACAACGACATTGACGGCGTGCACGATATCGGCATCACGCTGCTCGCGGGCTTCCCCGCGCGGCACGACTGCCTGCTGCAGAACGTCACGCTGCGCAGGAACAAGATCACGTATTTCAACACCGGCATCAACGTCGGCGCGGCGAACCAGTGCTGCAGCGGCGACGTGGACCGGCTCTACGCGCGGCACATCGTCGTCGAGGACAACGAGCTGATCCCGCAGGTGCCCGGCCCGTTCGAGCCGCAGATCGGCGTCATGATCTTCACGACGCGCTGCGAATCCCAGCAGATCCGCTGCGAGGACTGCGGCATGGAGGACATCACAGTCCGGAACAACAAAATCGGCAGCCGCGAAGTCGGCATCGCGATCGAGGCGCAGCACGGGACGCAGGAGCTCCCGAATCCCAGCAAGATCGCGCGCTGCTTCATCCGCGACCTGAAGATCGAAAACAACGAGATCAGCGGCGCGCAGCTCCCGATCCGCATGTTTGCGGTGCATATGGAAGGGCGCATCGACGATTTCTGGGGCCTGCCGGTCCCGGCGTGGGATCCGTCGCTTCCGTTCTCGACGCTCGCGGAAGGCAACAGCATCGACGACGTCGTGATCCGCGGCAACAAGATCACCGAGTACGACACCGCCTACACGATCGGCGCCGGCTGGGCCTGCAATCACGGCTTCGTGAAGGACAACACCATCGGCAGGAACATCGTCATTGAAGACAATGTCCTGGATAAGGGGAAAAAGGTTTTCTCCTACGATCGTCACATCATGAACGAGCTGCTCTATGAAGACGCTGCGGGCATCGGGAATCGGGTGCTGGCGGATCTGTGATCGAAAGATCGAAGAGATTGGACAGAAGCAGCCTCAATCGAGAAAACGGGATTGTATTTTGATTTGAATAAAACAGCCGTCGGGAGAAGTGCCCGGCGGCTGTTTCGCGTTATAGGTTCAGCATCCCCTTGATGTCATCCCTCAGCGAGTGGAGCCGCTCCATAAACAGCTCTTCCTCGGCGTAAAGCCTCTCGTGAACGCGCGTCCACTGGTCTTCGAAGTCGCTTCGCACGTCTTTGAAGCTGTCCCGCATATCCTGTTGCAGCTCTTGAAATTCACTGCGCATGTCATCCTGTATTCCGTGGAATTCTCCCAGAATATCCATCAGTTCACCCTGCGAGCGCATGAAGGCGTCCTGCGGGCGGTGCTTCCGCTTGTATTCGCCGTTCCGGTGCTTCTC
>DJXE01000100.1 GCA_002449595.1 Lachnospiraceae bacterium UBA7012 | reverse complement strand
AGAAATATGAGAAAGAAACCGGAATTATTGTGCCCGGCGGGGTCGCTGGAAGTGCTTCGGGTCGCGGTCGATTATGGAGCAGATGCCGTCTATATCGGCGGGGATGCGTTCGGGCTGCGGGCGAAGGCCCACAATTTCTCCATGGAGGAGATGGCGGAAGGGATCGAGTATGCGCACGCGCACGGCGCGGCGGTGCATGTGACGGCCAATATCCTTGCGCATGAGAAGGACATGAAGGATGCCGCGGGCTACTTCCGGGAGCTGGCGGAGGTGAAGCCGGACGCGATCCTGATTGCGGATCCCGGCATGTTTATGCTTGCGAAGGAGCATTGCCCCGGAATTCCGATCCATATTTCGACGCAGGCGAACAATACGAATGCGGGCACGTTCCGCTTCTGGCATGATCTGGGCGCCGCGCGCGTCGTCTGCGCGAGGGAGCTCTCTCTGGAGGAAATTCGGCAGATCCGTGAGAACACGCCGGAGGATCTGGAGATTGAGGCGTTCATTCACGGCGCGATGTGCATCTCTTATTCCGGCAGATGCCTTCTTTCCGCTTATTTCACTGGAAGAAATGCCAACCTCGGCGAGTGCACGCACCCCTGTCGCTGGAAATACGCAGTGATGGAAGAGTCCAGGCCGGGGCAGTACCTGCCGGTCTACGAGAATGAGCGGGGGACCTTTGTCTTCAACTCGCAGGACCTGTGCATGATCGAGCACATCCCGGAGCTCGCAGGCGCGGGAATTGACAGCTTTAAGATTGAAGGTAGAATGAA
The DNA here is from genome assembly GCA_002449595.1 of Lachnospiraceae bacterium UBA7012. Classification (GTDB taxonomy): domain Bacteria; phylum Bacillota; class Clostridia; order Lachnospirales; family Lachnospiraceae; genus CAG-791. Next base: position 33,665 of record DJXE01000100.1, on the reverse strand, counting down.
AACAGCTCTCTACGTGGCGACCGTCGCGCGGACGTACCGCCGGGCGATCGACGACTTCTTCGAGAGCGAGGAACTCTATCGCAGTCGCATGGACTGGTATCACGAGGAGATCCGCCGGTGCACGTACCGCGGATTCTCGACCGGCTTCTATTTCGGGAAGCCCGGCGCGGAGGCGATGATCTACGAGAACAGCACCTATCTGAGCGAAGCGGTCTACCTGGGCCGCGTGCAGCGCGTCACGAGCGATGCGCCGGCAGCGGAGGATGCGGACCGCGCACCTGCTGCGGCGGAGAACGCAGATGCCGCCGGCAAAGCGCCGGGCGAAACCGCTGCGTACGCCGTGATCGAGCAGAAGAACAAATTCAGTGTCGGTGATACGATCGAGATCATGAAGCGGGACGGCAGTAATATTTCCGCTGTTGTGAAAGAGATCGTGAACGAGGATGGAGAGAGACAGGAGAGTGCTCCGCATGCGAGGCAGATCCTGTACGTCCGTCTGGATAGCGTAGTGCCGGAGGCAGGAGATCTCCTCCGGGCGATTCCGGAAAAGGAAGGACATCAGTGAGTATGACAGACAGGAAGATCAGCGTTGAGGAGATGTTCGGTGAGAATGTTTTCACCGTGAGCAAGATGAAGGAGCGCCTGCCGAAGAGCGTCTTCAAGACCGTGCTCCGCATCATGGACCAAGGCGGCGAGCTGTCCCTCGCGGACGCCGACGTCGTCGCGAAGGCGATGAAGGACTGGGCGGTCGAGAACGGCGCGACACACTACACCCACTGGTTCCAGCCCCTCACGGGCATCACGGCGGAAAAGCACGATTCCTTCATCACGAGCCCCAATGACGAAGGGCACCTGATGATGGATTTCTCGGGCAAGCAGCTCATCAAGGGCGAGCCCGACGCCTCCTCCTTCCCGTCCGGCGGCCTCAGGGCGACCTTTGAGGCGCGCGGCTACACGGCATGGGACATCACGTCCCTCGCGTTCCTGAAGGAGTCCGGCACCGGCAAGACGCTTTGCATTCCGACGGCGTTCTACTCCTACACCGGAGAGACGCTCGACAAGAAGACGCCGCTCCTTCGCTCCATGGAGGCGGTCAGCGCGCAGGGCCTGCGCATCGTCCGCCTGTTCGGCAACACGGAGGCGACCAAGGTCATTCCGTTCGTCGGCGCGGAGCAGGAGTACTTCCTCGTCGATAAAGACAATTACATGCAGCGCGCGGACCTGAAATTCGCGGGCAGGACGCTGTTCGGCGCCGCGGCCCCGAAGGGCCAGGAGATGGACGACCACTACTTCGGCGTCATCCGCGAGCGCGTCGGCGCCTTCATGAAAGAAGTCAACGAAGAACTCTGGAAGCTCGGCGTGCCGGCGAAGACCCAGCACAACGAGGTGGCCCCCGGCCAGCACGAACTCGCGCCGATCTTCGAGAACGCGAACATGGCGGTCGACCACAACCAGCTCGTGATGGAGACCATGAAGCGCGTCGCGATCCACCACGACATGCGCTGCCTGCTTCATGAAAAGCCGTATGCCCACGTCAACGGCTCGGGCAAGCACAACAACTGGTCCCTGCGGACGGACGACGGCGTCAACCTGATGAAGCCCGGCGAGTCGCCGGAGCGGAACATCCAGTTCCTGCTCGTGCTCGCCTGCGTCCTGAAGGCAGTGGACACGCACGCAGACCTGCTGCGCCAGAGCATCGCTGTCGTCGGCAACGACCTCCGTCTGGGAGAAAATGAAGCACCGCCGGCAATCGTGTCTGTCTTCCTAGGAAAGCAGCTCGAGGACGTCGTCCGGCAGCTCGTCGAGACCGGCACCGCCGACCGCCACATCGAGGGCGGCGTGCTGGAGACCGGCATCAAGACGATGGCGAACATCACGAAGGACGCGACGGACCGCAACAGGACTTCCCCGTTTGCCTTCACCGGCAACCGTTTCGAATTCCGTATGGTCGGCGCCTCCGACTCTGTCGCAGGTTCGACGACCGTGCTCAATACCATCGTGGCGGAAGCGTTCTGCGACGCCGCGGACATTCTCGAGAACGCGGAGAACTTTGACATCGCGGTCCACGACCTGATCAAGGAATACATGACGAAGCACCGCCGCATCATCTTCAACGGCAACGCCTACGCGCCAGAGTGGCAGGAAGAGGCGGCGAGGAGAGGCCTGCCCAACATCACGAACATGCTGGACGCCGCCCCGGCCCTCACGTCGGACCGCTCCGTTGAGCTGTTTGAGAAGTTCGGCATCTTCACGAGATCCGAACTGGAATCCCGCGAGGAGATCGTCTACGAGACTTACGCCAAATCGATCAACATCGAGGCGAGAACGATGATCGACATGGCGGGCAAGCAGATCATCCCGGGCTGCATGCGTTACGAGAGAGACCTCGCGCAGACCGTCATCGCGGTCAAGGAGGCGGGCGCCGACAACACGACGGAGCGCCGCCGGCTGCAGCAGGTCGCGGGTTACATCAACGACGCACAGCGCGCCCTCGAGAGACTGATGAAGGACACGCCCCGCGCCGCGAAGATGGACGAGGGCAGGAAAAAGGCGTATTTTTATAAAGACACCATCCTTCCGGAGATGGCCAGGCTGCGCAAAGCCTGCGACGAGCTTGAACTGCTGGTCGACAAGCGCATGTGGCCGTTCCCGACGTACGAGGAATTGATGTTCGAAATTTAAGGCTTTAAATAAAACAGTAATTAACAAGCAGTGAAAGGAATACCAAATGCGGATCATCGTCGTTGGCTGCGGCAAAGTCGGAGAGACCATCACCGAGCAGCTAATCAAAGAAGGACATGATATCTCGGTCGTGGATAACGACCCCGATGTCGTAGAAGATATCACCAACAATCTGGACGTGCTCGGCGTCGTCGGAAACGGCGCGAGCCACGAAGTCCTTCTGGAGGCCGGCCTCGAACAGGCGGACCTCCTGATCGCGGTCACGGACCAGGATGAGCTGAACCTGCTTTGCTGCCTGATCGGCAAGAAGGCCGGCGGCTGCCGCACGATCGCGCGTGTCCGCAATCCTGTCTACAACAAGGAGATCGACGTCATCAAAGAGGAACTGGGCCTGTCGCTCACGATCAATCCCGAGTTTGCGGCGGCCAGAGAGATGTCCCGCATCCTGCGGCTTCCCTCCGCGATCAAGGTCGACACCTTCGCGAAGGGCCGTGTCGAACTCCTGAAAGTCAGGCTCCCCGAAGGTTCTGTCCTGGACGGCTGCCCCCTGATGGAGATCAACGCGAGGACCCGCTCGGAAGTGCTCGTCTGCGCCGTGGAGCGAGGCGACGAAGTCATCATCCCGAACGGCCGCTTCGTGCTCGCCGCGGGCGACAAGATCAGCATCGTGGCATCCGCTGACAACGGCAGGATCTTCTTCAGCCGCATCGGCGTCGACATGCATCGCGTGCGCAATTGCCTCATCGTCGGCGGCGGCACGATCGCCTACTACCTGGCGATGATGCTTGAGAAGGCCGGGATCGCCGTCACGATCATCGAGAAGGACAAGGAGCGCTGCGAAGAACTCTCGGAGCTCCTGGAGAACACGGTCATCATCTGCGGCGACGCGACTGACAAGAAGATCCTCATCGAGGAGGGCCTGCCCACCGCCGATTCCTTCGTCACGCTGACGGGCATCGACGAGGCGAACATCTTCATGTCCCTGTACGCGAGAAGCTGCTCGAAGGCGAAGCTCATCACCAAGGTCAACCGCATCAATTTCGACGAGATCATGGGCGCCTTCGACCTGGATACGATCATTCACCCGAAAAAGATCACCGCAGAGATCATCGTTACCTATGTCCGCGCAGTGCAGAACTCCATGGGCAGCAACATCGAGACGCTCTACGACATCATCGAGGACAAGGTCGAGGCGATGGAATTCATCATGCGCGGCGACACGAAGGCCACCGGCATTCCGCTCGCACAGCTTCCGACGAGGGACAACGTCCTGATCGCGTGCATCAGCCGCGGACGCCAGATCATCATCCCGAACGGCCAGACGGTCATCCAGGAAGGCGACAGCGTCATCGTCGTGACGACGCAGCAGGGCGTGCAGGACTTCAGCGATCTTTTGAAGTAAGGACTCAGTATGAATTATGGAATCATAAGATATATTCAGGGCGTGGTGCTCGAATTTGAGGCGCTGTTTCTGCTTTTGCCCTGCCTCGTTGCGGCCGTCTACGGAGATAAGGAAGGACTCGTCTACCTCGCCGTGGCTGTGGGCTGCGGTCTCCTGGGATATCTCATCAACCGGAAGAAGCCCGAGAGCAAAGCATATTACGCGACGGAAGGCCTGATCACGGTCGCGATCAGCTGGATCGTTCTCTCCGTGTTCGGCGCCATCCCGTTTGTCATCACGCGGGAGATCCCCTCTTTTACGGACGCGCTGTTTGAGACCGTCTCCGGCTTTACGACCACCGGAGCCAGCATTCTCTCCAGCGTCGAGGACCTGTCCCACGCGAGCCTGTTCTGGAGAAGTTTCACGCACTGGATCGGCGGCATGGGCGTCATCGTCTTCATCCTGGCCATCATGCCGATGACCGGCGGCTACAACATGCACCTGATGCGCGCGGAGAGCCCCGGCCCTTCGGTCGGCAAGCTCGTCCCGAAGATGCGCGACTCCGCCAAGATCCTTTACCTGATCTATCTCGGCCTGACTGTCGTCGAGATCGTTCTTCTCGCCATCACCGGCATGCCGCTGTTCGACGCGATCACGATCTCCTTCGGTTCCGCCGGTACCGGCGGCTTCGCGGTGCGCAATTCCGGCATGGCGGACTATTCCCTCCTCATGCAGACGATCATCGCGATCTTCATCCTGATGTTCGGCATCAACTTCAACTTCTATTTCTTCCTGCTCGGAAAGCATAAGAAGGACGCGTTCCGCATGACGGAGGTCCGCTGTTACGGCCTCATCGTGCTCGTATCCGTGATCCTGATCACGTCCAACATCTACCGGTTCCATTACTACCCGACGGTCCGGCGCTGCCTGCACGAGGCCCTGTTCCAGGTCGCTTCGATCATCACGACGACGGGCTTCGCCTCCGCGGACTTCAACCTGTGGCCGAACCTCTCCAAGGAGATCCTCGTGATCCTGATGTTCATCGGCGCCTGCGCGGGCAGCACGGGCGGCGGCTTCAAGGTGTCCCGTGTCGTCATCCTCGCGAAGACCGTGAAGCGGGAGATCGGGCATTTCATCCATCCCAGGAGCGTCCGCGCGATCAAGATGGACGGCAAGGCGACGGATCCCGAAATGGTAAAAGGCGTCGGAACCTACCTCGCCACCTATATGGTCGTTCTCCTTATTTCTGTCCTGCTCGTCGGCCTGTTTGAGACGACGGACCTCGAGACGAACTTCACGGCGGTCGCCGCGACCTACAACAACATCGGCCCCGGCCTCTCGCTCGTCGGCCCGGTCGCCAACTACGGCTTCCTGTCGATCCCCACGAAGTACGTCCTCATCTTCGACATGCTCGCCGGCCGCCTGGAGCTCTATCCCATGCTGATGCTCTTCGTGCCCGCCGCATGGAAGCGGAAATAAAGCCGCTCTGAGAGCGGGAAAACCGCGCGTTAAAATTTGCGTAAAAAAGTGCTTGCAATAATCAAAAGCACACCGTATAATAACAATTCGTAGCGACCGAGTCGCTTTCGAATATTGGGCTATCGCCAAGCGGTAAGGCAACGGACTCTGACTCCGTCATTTCGTAGGTTCGAATCCTACTAGCCCAGCTCCAGTCCACCGGCTTTCACCAGATAATGGTGAGAGCCGTTTTTTGGTATATGAGGTACCCGCATGAAATACGGCGAATCATCACATAACAGAAAACCAATGCACGGGAGAAAGCGCCAGCTTATGCCGGCGCTTTTGTGTGCTTTACCGCGCTAATTCGCAATATCTGACAAGCAAAAGCACGATCTGCATGCGATAATGTTACAAGGCGCGCAGCGCCGCGGCAGTAACAGCTATTTCCTCAAAAAAAGGAGAAAACCATGCTGAAATTCGGAAGAAACAAAAATTTCCGGGAATGGAAGCCGGCAGGGAGCGATGAGACGGGAGGCGCCGCAGGCGGGAATTCCGGCTCGGGTTCCGGGACCGGCAAGCCTTCGGGAGTTGTCCGCACGATCCTCATCGTCGTCGGGCTTGTGATCGCGCTCAACGTCGGCGCCGCCCTGGTCTCGTCCGTCATGTACAAGGTCGACGAGCAGGAGAACGCCGTTGTGACCATGTTCGGCAAGGTCATCCGGACGGATACGGCGGGCCTCCACTTCAAGATCCCGCTTGTGCAGAACGTCCAGATCGTGGACATGACGACCCACGGCGTCGGGATCGGCTACTCCGTCGACGGGAACGGCCAGAACTTCCAGGTCGACGACGACGCGATCATGATCACGTCGGACTTCAACTTTGTCGACATCGATTTCTATCTCGAGTACAAGGTGAACGATCCGATCAGCTACCTCTACAACTCGAAGCAGCCGGAGATGATCCTGAAAAACGCCGCCCTCGCGACGATCCGTTCCGCGGTCAGCGACTACACGGTCGACGACGTCATCACAACGGGCAAGGCGCAGCTCCAGTCGGAGATCAAGGAGAGACTGGCCGCTTCTCTGCAGGAAAAGGACATCGGCCTCCAGCTCGTGAACATCCAGATCCAGGACGCGGAGCCGCCGACCTCAGAGGTCGTCCAGGCCTTCAAGGCGGTCGAGACCGCGAAGCAGGGCAAGGAGACCGCGCTGAACAACGCGAACCGCTACAGGAACGAGAGCCTGCCGAAGGCAGAGGCCGACGCGGACAAGGTCATCCAGAGCGCCGAGGCTGCGAAGCAGGCGAGGATCGCGGAGGCGGAAGGCGAAGTCGCCCGGTTTGAGAAGATGTACGAGGAGTACCGGAACTACCCGGAGATCACGAAGCAGCGCCTGTACTATGAGACGATGGAAAAGGTGCTCCCGGGCCAGAAGATCATCATCACCGACGGAGAGACGCAGCAGATCCTGCCGCTGCAGCCTTTTAACGCGGCGGAGACGGAAGGAGGAGAGGAATGAAAAAGCATAAAAAGCTTGTGATCGCGGCTGTGGCCGTGGCAGTCGTTTTTCTGCTCTTTGGGATGCTCACATTCCCCGTCCATGAAAAGGAGTACGTCGCGGTGCGGCAGTTCGGGCGCATCGTCCGGATCGAGAGCGAGCCGGGCCTGAAGTTCAAGATCCCGGTCATCCAGAACATCCAGCGAATCACGGCCTCGACCATCATCTACGACATCCCGACGAGCGACGTCATCACCAAGGACAAGAAGTCGATGATCACGGATAACTACATCCTCTGGAGGATCACCGATCCCCAGAAATTCGTCCAGACGCTGAACGCGCTCGAGGCGAGGGGTGCGGAGAGAGTGGAAGCCGCGGTCTATAACGCCACGAAAAACGTCATCTCCAGCATGACGCAGGAAGAGATCATCGAGGCCCGCGGCGACCAGCTCAATGAGCGGATCACGAAGGAAGCCAACAGCGATATCGGCGCGTACGGCATCGAGATCAGCAAGACGGAGATCAAGGCGCTGGACCTGCCGGACGACAACAAGGCGGCTGTGTATGAGCGCATGATCTCGGAGAGAGAGAACATCGCGGCCCAGTACCAGGCGGAGGGCGCCGCGGAGGCGCAGAAGATCCGGAACGACACGGACCGCCAGGTCTCCATCATGCTCGCGAACGCGGAGAGGGACGCCAAGGTCCTCGAGGCGGAAGGCGAGGCGGAGTACATGAAGACCCTGCAGGCAGCTTACAACAGCACCAGCAAAGCCGAGTTCTACAACTTCCTCCGCAGCCTGGACGCGCTCTCGGAATCCCTGAAGAGCGGCAGCGGCACGATCGTGCTCGACAGGAACTCTGAGCTCGTGAAGATCCTGTACGGAACCGCAGAGTAAACTGCGGCGGGCACGAGCCTGCGATACATGAAGCAGAACTGCGGACATTCGTTGCACAGAAGAACTGACAGCAGAATTGCAGGCAAGCGCTGCACAGAAGAATCAAAAGCATATTATGAAGCGGAAAAAAGCTGCACCCGGGAATCCAGGGTGCAGCTTTGCATTTGATCGATAAAGCCGGCAGAACAGCTGCCGGAATCAGACGTCGTACTCCGACGGCGCGATGAAGCCGGTGAAGTCAGTGACGTTTTTCAGCTTGGAGAACGCGATCTCGTCCTCCCAGGTCAGGTGCTGGTAATCCGCGGCCTTCGGGGAGGTCGCGAACCATTCCAGGAAGTCCTCCATGATCGCTTCCGTCCAGCGGGTGTCGATCTGCGCGGAGGTGTAGATGCCCTGTGCAAGGCGCTCGAAACCGAAGAGGTCGCGGCACTGTTCCTTTTCACCGGCGATGCAGGCGGCCTCCGCGAGGTGCGCGGGAATGAAGAGCACGCCGCTCATCGTGCCGAGCACGACGTCGCCCGGCATGCAGATCGCGTCGCCGATCGCGCAGGGCTTGTTGATGCCGGAGAGCATGACGTCGCCGATCGGGGTGGGATCGACGCCGCGGTAGTAGATCTGGAAGTCCGGGATCTCCACGATCTGCTGCAGGTCGCGGATGCCGCCCCAGATGACCGCGCCGCCGTGCGGATTCTTCGTCTTCGACTTGATGGCGGTCGAGAGGTTGCCGCCGACGTAGGTGCCGTAGACGACCTTGTCGTTCATGTCGACGACGAGGACGTCGTTCTCCTGCAGGCACTCGATCGACCACTGGTTGAAAAAGCCTTTGAACCCCTTATCCTCGCGTCCGTGGCGCAGCATGTTCATGTGCACGTCCGGGCGGGTCGGGACCATGACGGCGGTCAGCGCGCGGCCGATCAGCATGCGTCCGTCATCGTGGACGCGCTTCATGTCGCCGTTGAACTGGTAGCGGTAGCCGCGGCGGTGCAGCACGCCCCAGGCCTCCTCCGTCTTGATCTTCTCAAAGCGCTTCAGGATGCTGTCCGGCACCTTCGGCCGGCCGTCCTCATAGCGCTCGCCGGTCCACTGCTGCGTCATCAGGATCATATCTTCACGCGGTGTGATAAATTCCATGGTATCTTCCTTTCTGCGGCGGCCGGAACAGCCCGTTGCTGCGGCACCCCGCTTTTCTATCGGTCTGCTGTGACTTCAGTCAGCTCTGCAGAGATCAGCTCCAGATCCGGTCGTGTACGTAACGCGTGTTCCACTCGTCGGTGGACTCCCAGACGCCGGGGACGGCGGGGTGCAGGTGCTCTGCGATCACTTCGTCGTTCAGCGACTCGATCCCGAGACCGGGGGCGTCGCTGAGGGTGATGAAGCCGTGGTCGACGATCGGCTTCGCGGGGCCGTTTACGAGGTCGTTCCACCACGGGATGTCGAAGGAGTGATACTCCTGCGCGATGAAGTTCGCGCAGCCGATGGAGACGTGCGCGGCCGCGAGCGCCGCGATCGGGCTCTCCGCCATGTGCACGGCCATCGCCACGTGGTTTTCGTCCGCGAGGTCCGCGGTCTTCTTCAGCTCATGGATGCCGCCGACGGTCAGGATGTCGGGGTGAATCACAGAGACGCCGCCGGACTCGAGCAGCGGCTTGAAGTTGTCGTGCAGGTAGATGTCCTCGCCGGTGCAGACGGGCATGTTGATCGCGCGCTGCAGCTCGACGTACTGGTTGGTGTACATCCACGGGATCGCGTCTTCCATCCACGCGATGTTGTACTTCTCGATGCGCCTGCCGAGCTTGATGCACTCGTTCAGGCCGATGTGGCCGAGGTGGTCGATCGCGAGCGGGACGTCATAGCCGATGACGCTGCGGACGTCGGCGCAGTACTGCTCCATCCAGTCGAGGCCTGCCTCGGTGATCTGGACGCCGGTGTAGGGATGCTCGATCGTGGTCAGGAACTCGCCCTCGTGATAGGCGAAGCGGTCCTCGATGGAGCCGTCGTAGCCGCTGAAGCCGCGGGCGCGCTTCATGTCGTCGAGGAAGCCGAGCGGGGCGCAGAGCGCGCCGGGCACGTCGCGCAGCAGGCTGATGCCGAGGTCCATCTTCAGGAAGGTGAAGCCGGCGTCGAGCCTTGACTGCAGGGCCTCGCCCATCCGCTTGCCGTCGGGCTTGCCGTCGATGTCGGTGTCGCAGTAGACGCGGACCTTGTCATAGTACTTTCCGCCCAGCATCTGGTAGATTGGGACGCCGTAGGCCTTCGCGGCGATGTCCCAGAGCGCGATCTCGATGCCGCTGACGCCGCCGGCGCCGCGGGCGTGCGTGCCGAGCTGGCGGATCTTGCGGAAGATGCGGTCGATCCGGCAGGGGTTCTCGCCGATCAGGCGGGACTTGAGCATCAGTGCGTAATCTTTGCAGGACGCGTCGCGGACTTCGCCGTAGCCGGTGATGCCCTGGTTTGTCTCGAGCTTCACGAGAATGCAGTGCATCGGCGCGTTCGTGATGTCCGCGATCTTCATGTCGGTGATGCGAAGGTCGGACGGACTGGAGCCTGTGCTGACATGTGCGAGTGTTTCGGTGAAATCCTGTTTCATGCTTCCCTCCATTGAAAAGTGTTATGTGGGCTGTTCTTTTTTGGCCGGGGAGCTGTGGCTTCCCCGGAGAAATTGTCTTCAGTGGCCTGCCGCCGGCGACTGGCGACTGCTCTTGCGGGATGACTGCCGCCAAATCACACCAGCATCGCCGCGTCGTCCATGCGGAGCGAGGCGCCGCAGATGTGCCGTGCGCCTTCCGAGGCGAGGAAGAGCACCGCCGGCGCGATGTCCTCCGGTTCGAGGCGGTATTTCCACCCGGGGAAGGTCCTGTAGCGGAAGAGCGGCGGGAGCCGGAACTCCTCCTCAGTGAAGCTGATCTTCGGATCGCCAGTCTTGCGGCCGTTGTTGGCGGACCCGAGCTCGATCGCGTTCACCGTGACGTCCGGGTACTGTCCGAGCTCCACGGCGGTCTCGCGCGTCAGCATCTTGACTGCGCCCTTCGTCATGCCGTAGCCGGCGTCGAACGTGAGCGGCCGCTTGGCGTGCACGGACGAAATGTTGATGATCCGCCCGAAGCCCCGCTCCTTCATGCCGGGGAGCGCGAGATGCGTCATCATCGTGTAGCCGCGCAGGTTCACGCGGAACAGATGGCGGATCGTCTCCGTGTCGTAGCCGTCGAAGTTCTTGTGGTACTCGAGCGCGGCGTTGTTGACGAGCACGTCGACCTGGCCGAAAGCCCGGATCGCGGCGTCAAAGAGCTTTTCCGGGCCGTCCGGCTCAGAGAGGTCCACGCGCACCAGAATGCAGCGGCATCCGGTCGCCTGCACGCGCGCGAAGACTTCCTTCGCGCTCTCCTCGCTTGAGTTGTAGTGGACGACCACATTCGCGCCGGCCTGCCCGGCCGCGACCGCGAAGCCGCTGCCGAGGCCTTTGCCGGACCCCGTGATGAGGAACGTCTTCCCTATGAATTCTCCGTCGTATGTGTACATCTGTGATGATCACTCCTGCTGCTGTGTATCGGTATGCGCTGCGGGTGCCGGCATCCTCGACTGGCTGCGTCGATTCGTCCGCGCGTCAGCTTATTCTGCCGCATCTTTCTTCGTATCGTCCATCCGCCGGTGCGCGTAAATGTTGGCGATCGCGTCGATGTAGTGCAGGACCAGCCCGCCGTCCGCGCGAATTGCCTCGCCGTGGACGTAGCGGCTCTCGTCCGAGAGCAGGAAGAGCGCGATCTTCGCGATCTCCTCCGGCGTCCCGACGTGCCCGTCCGGGATCTTGTACTCGTATCCGTCGTAGAAGGTGGAGATGTCATTGCGGAACAGCTCGTCCTCGCCGCCGAGCGCGCCGGCCTCGATGAGGTTCAGCCGCACGCTCCCGCTCCCGAAGAAGATGCCTCCCTCGCGGATGAGGTTGCGCAGCGCGCCCATGTACATGCTGAAGAGCGGCGCGATGCCGGTCGGCTTTTCGTCGTGGATCGACCCGAGAAAGACCATCGGCGTGCTCTCCTCCAGCGTCATGAGGTGGCAGCCGATCACCTTCGCTGCGGCGAACGCGGCGGTGATATCGCGGTCGATCATGCCGTCGACGTCCTCGACGGACAGGTCAGAAACTCTCTTCCGGATCACATCCGGGATCATGTTATAGAAAAGCCCTTCCAGCCTGCCATAGCGTTCGTCCGCGAGAATGCGGTCCACGAGAGCGCGGAGGTCTTCCTCGCTCGTGAAGTCGACGGGAATCAGGTCGGAAGTGGAGCTGGCGTTGTCTGTGCCGTAAGCGGAATCGGCAGGTACCGTGCCGTGAGCAGAATCGGTGGAGTCCGCGTTGGCATCAGCCGCAGCCTTCGCTGTAGGCACACAGCACACAGGCTTTGCGCCTGCCGCAAGGAGGAGCTCCGCTGCCGCTTTTCCTACGGGCGTCGTTCCGTCCGCGATGAGAATGACTTTGTTCTTCAGGTCAGTGTTCAAGTTGTCGTTTCCTCTGAGCTACAGTGATTTTGTAAACTGAAATGACATATATATAAATCCACAATATACCAATTTCAGGAATTGTGAAATACGGCTGGGGGCATTTTTGAAACGAAATTATCAGCGGAGTTTCGAAAACAATCTATAATCTGAGAGGGCATCCCGCGGCAGGAATAAGTGGGTACGCGAAAGGTGCCGGATGCGGTATTATTAGAGTACGGAAACGAAAGAAATAACCGCGGAACTCCCCGGCGGGGACCCGGATCTCACGGGTGCCGGCCGCGGCGGACTGCGGATCAACGGGGGCAGCTCATGAAAGCAATGCGTAAGAGCGGGATCCTCCTTCCGGTGACAAGCCTGCCGTCCCCGAACGGCATCGGCTGCTTCTCGAAGGAGGCGTATGAATGGATCGATTTTCTGAAAGAGGCGGGGCAGACCTACTGGCAGGTGCTTCCGCTCGGGCCGACGGGATACGGTGATTCGCCGTACCAGTCCTTTTCTACCTTTGCGGGCAATCCGTACTTCATCGACCTGCAGGAGTTTGTGGACCGCGGCTGGCTGAAGAAGCGGGAAGTGTCGTCGACGGACTTCGGGGCGGACCCGATGTACGTGGATTACGGGCAGATCTACAAGGTGCGGTTCCGCCTGCTGAAAAAGGCTTATGACCGGAGCCCTCTCGCGCTTCCGCAGGCCGGGGTGGCGGGCGCCGCGAAAGCGGCGAAGGCGGGAAGCGCTGCAAAAGCGGCGAAGACGGCTGAGGCGAAGGCCGCGAAATCAGGGAAAGCAGCTGAGACGGCAAAGGCAGCCGAGGCAGAGAATGCAGCGCTGCTGAAGGAATTCGAAGCCTTCATTGCTAAGAACACCGCGTGGCTCCCGGACTATGCCCTTTATTCTGCAATCAAGCACAAGCAGGGCGGCAGGAGCTACATCGAGTGGCCGGAGAAGCTCCGCCGGCGCGACGAGAAGGAACTCGCGAAGCAGCGGGAGAAGCTCGCGGACGAGATCCGCTTCTACGAATTCCAGCAGTTCTTCTTCTCGCGGCAGTGGCTCGCGCTGAAGGCGTACGCGAACGAAAACGGCATCGACATCATCGGCGATGTCCCGATCTACGTGGCCTTCGACAGCGCGGACACCTGGGCGAGTCCGGAACTGTTCCAGCTGGATGAAAAGGGTTTCCCGACAGCCGTGGCCGGCTGCCCGCCGGACGCATTCTCCGCGACGGGCCAGCTTTGGGGCAACCCGCTCTACCGGTGGGATTACCACAAACAGACCGGCTACAGCTGGTGGATGCGCCGCCTGAGAAACTGTTTTACCTGGTACGACGTGCTCCGGATCGACCATTTCCGCGGGTTTGACGAGTATTACTCGATCCCCTTCGGAGATACCACCGCCGAGTTCGGCCACTGGGAGAAGGGGCCGGGCTATGACTTCATCGGCGCCGTGAAGAAGGAACTGAAGGACTGCCGGATCATCGCCGAGGACCTCGGATTCCTCACGCCGTCAGTGCTCCGCCTGCTGAAGCGGAGCGGCTTCCCGGGCATGAAGGTGCTGCAGTTCGCGTTTGACTCCCGCGAGGAGAGCGACTACCTGCCGCACAATTACGGGACGAACTGCGTGGTTTACACCGGGACGCACGACAACGAGACTATGCGCGGCTGGTGCAAGCTTGTGAGCCGCGGCGACTACGGTTTTGCGAAGCGGTATCTCGGATATGTGCCGCCGAAGACGCCGGAAGTGGCGTTCATCCGCAGCGCGATGGCGTCTGTCGCGGACACCTGCGTGATCCCGATCCAGGATTATCTGGGACTCGGGCACGAGGCGCGCATCAACACGCCGTCCACGCTCGGTGACAACTGGATGTGGCGGCTGCAGCCGGGACAGCTGACGCCGGAACTCGCGGAGGAGATCCGCAGGATGACGAAGCTGTATGGGAGACTGTGACGGCTGAGATAAGCAAATAACCTGAAAAACACAGCGACTATAAATGAACAGCCCGGCAGCGGGTGGAAGAATAAACGAAACGCCCCAGAAATGGGAGCGAAAGCGGAGGAATTGAAATGGGCTTCAAAAACGATTTCATGTGGGGCGCCGCGAGCGCGGCATATCAGCTGGAGGGCGGCTACCTCGACGACGGCAAGGGCCTGGGCATCTGGGACGCGCTGTCTGAGGGACACATCGCGTACGGCGACAACGGCAACGTCTCCACCGACCACTATCACAAGTACAAAGAGGACGTCGCGCTGATGAAACAGCTCGGGCTGAAGGCGTACCGCTTCTCCGTGAGCTGGCCGCGCGTGATCCCGCAGGAAGGCGTCGTCAATGAGAAAGGACTGCAGTTCTACCTGAACCTGATCGACGAGCTGAAGGCTGCCGGCATCGAGCCGATGGTCACCGTGTTCCACTGGAACCTGCCGATGTGGGCTCACGAAAAAGGCGGCTGGAAGTGGGACGGCATCGCCGATGCCTTCGCGGAATATACTAAGGTCCTCGCGGAAGCTTTCCGCGGCAAAGTGCGCTGGTGGATGACGCTCAACGAGCCCGCCTGCTTCGGCGGCCTCGGATATGAACGCGGCGAGCACGCGCCTTACGAAAAGAACACCCCGGAAGTCTGCGCGAAGGTGTACCGCAACATCCTTCTCTCGCACGGCAAGTGCGCGCAGGTGCTGCGGCAGTACGCGGGTGAGGACCTGAAGATCGGCATGGCGCTGTGCGGCAATATCTACCAGCCTGACACGGATGCGGCTGAGGACGTCGAGGCGGCGTACAGGCGCACGTTTGAGAGCTTCGAGAACGGCCCGTTCAGCTACGGCCTGTGGGGCGAAGCCGCGTACGGCGGAAAGATCCCGGAGATGCTGAAAGACGAAGTCTCCGAGGAGGATATGAAGACGATCTTCCAGCCGCTGGACTTTTTCGGCTTCAATATCTACAACGTGGTGGTGAAGGATTATCCCGGCATCCCGCGCACGATGATGGACTGGCCGATCACGCCGGATGCGATCTACTGGGCGGTCAAATTCTTCGAAAAACGTTATGGCCTGCCGATCGTCGTCACGGAAAACGGCATGGCAAACAGCGACCTTGTGACGCCGGACGGCAAGGTGCACGACCCGCAGCGGATCGAGTACCTCCGCAGCTACCTGAGCGGCATGAAGCGCGCCGTGGAAGAGGGTGTGAACGTCATCGGATACATGTACTGGTCGATCATGGACAACCTCGAGTGGAGCTTCGGCTACACCAGGAGATTCGGCATCATTTGGGTCGACTACCGCACGCTTGAGAGGATCCCGAAGGATTCCGCTTATTACTACGCGGACATCATCAGGACGAACGGGGCGGATCTTTGATCCGTGTCGATCTCGTCACCGGCTTCCTCGGGAGCGGCAAGACGACGTTTCTGCGGCATTATGCAAGGTATCTGACGAATCTCGGGGAAAAGGTCTGCATCCTCGAAAACGACTACGGCGCCATCAACGTTGACCGGCTCCTCCTCCAGGATCTGGAGGGGGACCGCTGCAGCGTCGAGATGATCGTCGGCGGGGACGGGCCCGAGGCGCACCGGAGGCGGCTGAAGACCAAGCTCATCGCTATGGCGATGCTGGGGTACGACCGCGTCGTGGTCGAGCCTTCCGGCGTCTATGACGTTGATGAGTTTTTCGACATTCTGTACGAGGAGCCGCTGGACCGGTGGTACGAGACGGGCAGCGTGATCGCGGTCGTGCCGGCGGATGCGGGCGGGACTGCGGATATGAGTGCTGGCGGAGCCGCGCGCGAGTACTTCCTCATGGCGCAGGCTGCGGCAGCAGGGTGCGTGCTTTTCAGTCGTGTGCAGGAGTGCTCCGAGGAGCAGATCGAAGCGGCGGAGGAGTACCTGCAGTCGCTCCTTGCGAAATATCACTGCGCGCATGAGCTGCGCTTCCTCGCGAAGGACTGGAACGACCTGACGCAGGATGACTTTGCGATGCTTTCCTCCTGCGGCTACCGGCACGCGGACCACGTGAAGATCCCGGCCGAGGAGCTCGGCGGGTATGAGAGCCATTTCTACTTTCATCCGGTGCTCTCGCGGGAGCAGCTGGCTGGAGCGGTGGGAAAAGCCTTTTCCGACCCCTCATGCGGAAAGATCCTGCGGATCAAGGGATGCATTCGCGAGGGTGCAGACAGCGCCGCGCCGCAGTGGCTCTCCTTCAACGCGACCGCGCAGAAGACGGAGCTGCAGCCCGTGGCGAACGGACAGGAGGTCGTGATCATCATCGGCGAGGGCCTGCATCCGGAGGCGCTGGACCGGTATTTCAAGTGATCTCATGAGCTTTCAGTGCGCTGCGGGGCGCTTAGTTATTGTATGGGCATCATATTCCATGTTGATGTGAATTCTGCTTTTCTCTCCTGGAGCGCGCTGCAGCGGCTGCAGGAGGATCCGCATGCCGTCGACCTGCGCACGATCCCGTCCGCGGTGGGCGGCGACGTCGCGACGCGGCACGGCATCATCACGGCCAAGTCGATCCCTGCGAAGAAGTTCGGCGTCCAGACCGGGGAGCCGGTCGTGAAGGCACTGCAGAAATGCCCGGATCTCGTTCTTGTCAGATCTGATTTTGCAGTCTACCGCAGCTATTCGAAACAGTTCATCTCAATTCTCCATGAATATACGGATATCGTGCAGCAGGTTTCGATCGACGAGGCCTATCTCGACGTGACGCAGATCGTGCGGCAGAGGGTGGAAGAGAGCATCGTGCCGGGGGAGACCGGCGGAGAGATGCCCGGCCGGCAGACGCAAGGGGACGCGTCAGTGAGTGAGACTGCAGAGCGGGAGGCGGCGCTGAAGCTGGCGGCGGAGATCCGCGACGCGGTGCGGACGCGCCTCGGATTCACAGTCAACGTCGGCATCTCGAACGTCAAGATCCTCGCGAAGATGGCGAGCGACTTCCGGAAGCCGGACCTCACGCACACGCTTTATCCGGAGGAGATCGGAGAGAAAATGTGGCCGCTCCCGATTGGAGAACTGCACGGCTGCGGCGAGAAGACGGCGCAGAAGCTGGAACTGCTCGGGATCCTCACGATCGGCGACGCCGCCCGCACGGATAAAGCACTGCTGCAGGCGAATCTCGGCCAGAAAGCCGGGGAGTACATCTGGAACAGCGCGAACGGCATCGGCAGCAGCACGGTCCACACCGAGGAGGAGAAAGCCAAGAGCTACTCCAACGAGACGACGACTTCGGAGGACATCACTGCGGACAATTATGAAGAGAAGGCACCCGAGATCGTGCGCAAGCTCTCGGCGCGCGTCGCACAGCGTCTGCAAAAGGACAGCGCGCGCGGCACGACGGTCTTCGTCAGCGTCAAGACGGACGATTTCCGCAGGCGCTCCCGGCAGACGGCGGTCCTCAGCGCGACGAATGACGAAGAGCGGATCTTTGCCGCTGCACAGGATCTCTTGCGACACTTGCTTTTCGATGGGGGAATCTTCGACGAAGGGCACGGGATCCGGCTCATCGGCGTCGGCGTCACCGGTCTGGAAGAAGGAGAGTATCGGCAGGAGGATCTGTTCGAGTGGCTGCGGGCGAACGCAGTCAGCAGCGCCTCCGCGGATGACGGACAGAGGACTGAGGAACTGAAACCTGAGGAATCAGAGACCGCGGAACCGGAAATAGAAGAACCGGAGACCGGGGAGTCGGAATTTGAGGAACCAGAAATTGAAGAAACGGAACAGAAGGCCCCTGCGAAACAGGAAAAACTGGAACAGATGATGTCCCGCATCCGGCAGAAATTCGGGGAGAACAGCATAAGAAAGGGAGCCGAGGAATGATCCCGGCAGCGGAATCGGAGGAAAGAGAATGAACACACAGAACTATCAGTGGAACAGCATGACAATGGGCACCTGCTACTACCCGGAGCACTGGGACAAAAAGCTCTGGGAGAGCGACCTGGACCGGATGCTGGACGCCGGCATCAGCGTGATCCGCATTGCGGAATTTGCGTGGACGATCATGGAACCGGAAGAAGGACGGTACGACTTCTCCTTCTTTGACGAGTTTCTTGATCTCTGTGAGAAAAAGGGTATGAACGTCATCTTCTGCACTCCGACCGCGACGCCGCCGGCGTGGCTCACGGAGAAGTACCCGGAGACGCTGAATGCGAGAAAGGACGGCGTGATGCTCCGCCACGGCGGGAGGAGGCACTACAACTACAATTCCCCGAAGTATCGGGAACTCTGCACGGCTCTCATAGAGAGGGAGGCACAGCATTACGGGCAGCATCCGGCGATCATCGGCTGGCAGATCGACAATGAGCTCAACTGCGAGACGAACGAGTTTTACTCCGAGGCGGACACGGCGGCGTTTCGCGTCTTCCTGCAGAAGAAATACGGCACGCTGAACGCGCTGAATGAGGCATGGGGCGCCGTGTTCTGGAACCAGACATACACGGACTGGCAGCAGGTCTACGTTCCGCGCCCGGGCAACACGGGAGCGGTCAATCCGCACCAGCACCTCGATTACATCCGCTTCATCTCGGAGAGCGCCGTCTGCTTCTGCGACATGCAGGCGCAGATCCTCCGGAAATACAAAAAGCCCGGAGACTTCATTACGACGAACGGCATGTTCGGGCACCTCGACAATCACAGAATGGCGGGCGAGTGCCTTGATTTCTACACTTATGATTCTTATCCCGATTTCGGGTTAGCATTGGATCGCGACCCGAAGACCGCGAAGGACCTGAACGACAGAAAGTGGACGAAGAACCTGACGGAGGTCCGCTCGATCTGCCCGCACTTCGGCATTATGGAGCAGCAGTCCGGCGGAAACGGCTGGACGACCCGCATGGAAGCGCCTGCGCCGCGGCCGGGACAGCTCACGCTGTGGGCGATGCAGAGCGTCGCGCAGGGTGCGGATTTCGTGTCGTTCTTCCGCTGGCGCACCGCGGTGTTCGGAACGGAGATCTACTGGCACGGAATTCTGGACTACGACAGCAGGGACAACCGGAAGCTGGCGGAAGTCAAGGAACTCCACAATAAACTGAGAGCATTGGAGCCGGTCTGCGGAGCGGAGAATACGGCTGCATTCGGCGTACTGGATGATTACGACAATCTTTGGGACGCGGAAGTCGACGTGTGGCACGGGCGGTTTGCCTGGGCGAGCGATCTGGAGATCTTCGCGGCGTCGGAACTGACGCACACACCTTATGACAAGATTTATCTGAGGAACAATACGTCTGCGGAAGATTTGAGGAAGTATTCTGTCCTTTTCTACCCGCATCCCGTCATCATGACAGAAGAACGCGCAGCGCTGCTGAAGAACTACGTCTCGGAGGGCGGCACGCTGGTCGTCGGCTGCAGGGCCGGTCTCAAGGATGAGCACGGGCACTGCGTGATGATGCCGCAGCCGGGCCTTCTCGCGGAGCTCACCGGGACAGACGTCAGGGACTTCACTTTTGCTTCCGGGGCGGAGGAGCCGGTGACGGCGCGGATGACTGGTTCCGGGCAGACTGCGCATATTCCGATGCCGGTCTACAATGACGTCATCACTCCGCTCGAGGGAACACAGGTGCTCGCGACCTACGACAACAGTTATTACGCCGGCGAAGCAGCGCTCACAGAGCATGCCGTCGGGAGAGGACGCGTCCTTCATCTGGGCAGCGCCTTCAGCAGGGAGAACACGGAGGCGATCCTCCGGTACCTTGGCATCTTATCTCCGTTCGCGGAGCTGGTCACGGCCGACCCGGAGATCGAGCTCGTGATGCGGGAGAAGGATGGACGGAAGTTCCTGTTCATCCTGAACTTCGCCGCGGCAGAGAAGAAGTACTCCCTGAAGAAAGAGATGCGCCGGATGTACGACGGCGCGGCGGAGTCCGGAGATCTGGTCCTTCCGCCGTTCGGCACGATGGTTTATGAGGTTTAAATGCAACTGTCTGGAACCGCTTCGCTGAACAGATGCGAATATAAGTACTGAAGAGAAAGGACAAGCTATGATCACCAGAGAAGAGGACCGCATCATCCGCCGCTTTGACAAGGATCTGCTCGTCATCGAGCCGTGGGGCAGGGACAGCCTGCGCGTGCGCTCGACGCAGCGGCACGAGTTCGTGGATGACCCCGATATTTCGGCGCTCCTGCCGAAGACGGAGGCACTCGCGGCCGGCGAAGACGCCGAGACGTGGGAGGAAGACGGCAGCACGTTCCTCAGGAACGGGCGGATCACCTGTGAGCTGACCCGCACCGGCAAGCTGATATACACGGACCCCGACGGAAAGGTGCTCCTCGAGGAGTACGAGCGCATCCGCAACATGTTTGAGGAGGGGCGCAAGGAGTTCAACAGCGCGCTCGAGATCTATCCGCGCAAGTTTGAGCCTCACATGGGAATGGACAATTACAAGCTGACGGTCCGCTTCGAGCCGACGGACGGTGAGAAGATCTTCGGCATGGGCCAGTACCAGCAGCCGTATCTCGACATGAAGGGCTGCACTCTGGAACTCGCGCACCGCAACTCTCAGGCGAGCGTCCCGTTCATGATCTCGTCGAACGGATACGGATTCCTCTGGAACAATCCGGCGATCGGCAGAGTCACGTTCGGTAAGAACGTGACGGAGTGGGTCGCGGAGTCGACAAAGCAGATGGACTACTGGATCACGTCGGGAGAGACGCCGGCGCAGATCGAGCGCGCCTATGCAGACGTGGCGGGCAAGGTGCCGATGATGCCGGAGTACGGCCTCGGATTCTGGCAGTGCAAGCTGCGCTACCAGACGCAGGATGAGATTCTTAATGTCGCCAGGGAATATAAAAAGCGTGGCCTTCCGATCGACGTCATCGTCGTTGACTATTTCCACTGGCCTTATGAGGGCGACTGGGACTTCGATCCCGATTACTGGCCGGATCCGGCGGCAATGGTCCGGGAACTGAAGGAGATGGGGATCCATCTCATGGTATCGATCTGGCCCACCGTGGAAAAGGACAGCAAAAACTATCCGGAGATGAAGGACCTCGGCTACCTGACGCGCTCGGATTACGGTCTCAGGCTCGGCCAGCTCGGCGAGGCGTCCGTCATCGACGTAACGAACGCGGACAGCAGAAAATACGTCTGGGAGCAGATCAAAAAGGGCTACTACGACAGAGGCGTCAGGATCTTCTGGCTGGATGAGGCGGAGCCGGAGCTCAAGGGCGAGCCGGGCTACGGCGGCTATGAGTACCAGCATTTCCGCTATTTCCGCGGCGCGGATCTCGAGGTGGGCAACATCTATCCGAGAGAGTACGCGAGGATGTGCTACGAGGGCATGGAAGCCGAAGGACAGGAGAACATCGTGAATCTCCTCAGGTGTGCCTGGGCGGGATCCCAACGCTACGGTGCGCTGGTGTGGTCCGGCGACATTGACTCCTCGTTCCGCTCCCTGCGCACGCAGCTGCGCGCCGGCATGTCGATGGGCATCGCGGGCATCCCGTGGTGGACGACGGACATCGGCGGATTCCACGGCGGCAACATCTTTGACCCGAAGTTCCACGAAGTGTTCGCAAGGTGGTTTGAGTTCGGCGCGTTCTGCCCCGTCATGCGTCTGCACGGCTTCCGCGAGCCGATCCAGGAGCCGATGAGCGCTGTCCGCGGCGGCAAGAGCCCGAGCGGCGCCGACAACGAAGTCTGGACCTACGGCGAGGAAGTTTACGAGATCTGCAAGAAGTACCTCATGCTCCGCGAACAGCTGCGCCCGTACACAAGAGAAGTGATGCGTGCCGCACACGAGAAGGGTGACCCGGTGATGCGTGCCTTGTTCTACGAATTCCCGCAGGACGAAAAAGCGTGGGAGACGGACGACGAGTTCCTGTTCGGGCCGGACGTCCTGGTCGCGCCGGTGCTCTCGGACGGACAGCGGGAGCGGACGGTCTATCTGCCCGCGCTTCCGGAACAGGATGCATACTGGACGGATCTTTACACCGGAGAAAAGTACAGCGGCGGCCAGATCATCACAGTCTCAGCTCCACTCGATACGACGCCCGCCTTCGTGCGCGGCAGCACGCTGGAAGAACTGCTCGATCGCATGAGTGCAGAATGAAAAAAGTGCCCGGCAAACGCCGGGCACTTCTGCATCATCCCTACGCAAAATACGTAGAAATTTGGTACTGATTCTACGCAATTTGCGTAGTAACATGGAAGCGGATGCTACTATGGAAAAGAAGCCGCTCGATCCGACAAAGAACAGAAAGTGTGCAGGGAAGAGTATCTCTGTGAGGAGATGAAATATGAGGGACGGA
The DNA here is from genome assembly GCA_002449595.1 of Lachnospiraceae bacterium UBA7012. GTDB lineage: Bacteria > Bacillota > Clostridia > Lachnospirales > Lachnospiraceae > CAG-791. The sequence goes on along the minus strand of DJXE01000100.1, from coordinate 11,033 downwards.
TATATCACAGCAGAGCTGACCATCAACGGGCTGCCTGTCAGGGCGGAATATACGGAATCCTCAGTGAAAAGCATTTTCCGGCCGCTCCTCGCTGATCTGAGGCGGAAGGTTGCTGATCTGCGCGCGGAGGGAACGGCGCGGCCGCTGATCGTATTTCTGGCGGCGCCTCCCGGCGCGGGGAAGTCGACGCTTGCGTGCTTTCTGGAGCAGCTTGCGGAGCAGGCTGAGGGCGGCAAAGCAGCAGAGATAGGGACCGGCGAACAGACCGCCAGCGGGACCTCTGCATCGGTGGATAACGGTGGTGAGAAATGCTCATTTCAGACGCTCGGCCTCGACGGCTTCCACCACACGGCGGCCTACCTGAAGTCGACAAAAGGAATGTACTCCTGGGAGTGCGCGCCGCATGAAGTGCTGCTGCAGAGCGTCAAAGGGGCGCCGGAGTCATACGACACCGCTCTGTTTGCGGAGAAGCTCCGCGCAGTCAGGAATGAGGACGGCACGCCGGTTTTCTGGCCGGTCTACGACCGCCAGCTCCACGACGTCGTGCCGGACAGGATTCCGGTGACGGGAGATATTCTGCTGATCGAGGGGAACTGGCTTCTCCTTAGCGGATCGCCGTGGAAGGAGATCGCGGAAGAATATGCGGACTATACGATCTTTATCCGCGCGGAGGAAGAGCAGCTAAGGGACCGCCTCATCCATCGCAAAGTCATGGGAGGAAAGACCGAAGCGGAGGGCAGAGCCTGGTACGACGCCGTCGACGGGCCGAACGTGCGCCGCGTGCTGCAATGCTCCGCGCCGGCCGACCTCACACTTCGAATGGTCAGCGACGGGGACTACCGGCAGCAGAAACAGCAGGAGGAGACCATGAAACAGCAGAACACGATCCGGATGGAACTGGACAGGGACTGGCACTTTCACAGAGGCGCGGCGAAGCGCTGGAAGAGGCTCGACCACGACACCGTCTACGCGATGACGAAAGCCGGACAGGAAGTCGGCGATATGGAGATCTTCCTGCACGAAAACGATTGGACGGACGTGTCCGTCCCGCACGACTGGAGCACCATGGAGGCGTCGGATCCGGACGAGATGCCGGACAACGGCTTCAAGCCGCGCGGCGAGGGCTGGTACTACACAAAGGTGCAGCTGCCCGCCTACGAGGACGACGCCTGCGTCACGCTGACCTTCGAGGGAATCATGGGCGAGAGCGTGATCTACGTGAACGGCGTGCTGGCGGAGCGCAATCCATCCGGCTACACGGCTTTCAACTTTGAGATCTCCGACTATGTGCTGCCCGGCGAGGCGGCGGAGATCGTCGTGCATGCGGACAACACGAACTGGGAAGGCTGGTGGTATGAAGGCGCCGGCATCTATCGGCCGGTGTATCTCACGATCGCGCCGGCGGTGCACGTCACCGAGGGCGGCGTCTTCGCGAAGCCTGTCTGTAACGGAGCGCCGGACGGCACATGGACGCTTGAAATGAGCGCGGAGCTGGAGAACACTTCCGGCGAAGACGAGAAGGTCTGCGTGGTCTTCTCCCTGCAGAAGGACGAAGGCGCTGTGGACGAGAGCACCTTCGTCACCGTCCCGAAATACGGCACAGCCACGGCGAAGGCGCAGATCACTGTGCAGCAGCCCAAACTCTGGTCACCCGACGATCCGCAGCTCTACCGTCTCGAGACCTCCGTCGTCGGCGACGCCGCAGAAGAGGCCGCAGAACCGCTGCAGAAGATCTGCACCCCGGTCGGCTTCCGCAAGATCGAGTGGACGGACCACGGGATGTTCATCAATGGGGAAAAGACGCCCGTCCGCGGCATCTGCTGCCACCAGGATCACGCCGGCGTCGGGATCGCCATCACGCGCTCCCTCCTGCGCTACCGCATCGGCAAACTCAGGGCGATGGGCTGCAACGCCCTCCGCTGCGCGCACAACTGCCCGTCGGAGGACCTCCTCGCCGTCTGCGACGAGATGGGCATGCTCGTCATGGCGGAGAACCGCCACTACCGCAGCTCGGACGAAGTCATGCAGCAGCTCGACGCGCTGACGAGGACCAGCCGCAACCACCCGAGCGTCTTCCTCTACAGCCTCTTCAACGAAGAGCCCTGGCAGGCAGAGACGAGAGGCCGCCGTATGGCGGAGAAGATGCTCCGCCGGATCCGGGAAAAGGATGACTCCCGCCCGATCACAGCTGCGATGAACGGAGGGGTCCTGACGAAGGAGAACGCCTCCGACGTGCTGGACGTCGCCGGCATGAACTACTTCATAGAGGACTACAACACGTACGCAAAACGGCGCCCCGGCCATCCGATGGTCGGCACCGAGAACGGCCCGCTGTACGCGACCCGCGGCATCTACCGCGACGACGAAAAAGAGCAGGTCTACAACAGCTATGGCCTGACCACGGCGTTTTTCGGGAATACGCTGCAGGACACGATGGAAGCGCTGGAAGGCGCGCCGCAGGTCGCGGGCGTCTTCGTCTGGGGCGGCTTTGACTACCGCGGAGAGCCGCAGCCCTTCGAGTGGCCGAGCGTCTTCTCGCACTGGGGCCTCACGGACAACTGCGGATTCGAGAAGGACACCTTCTACATGCTCCGCAGCTATTACAGCGACGGCGACGAGCCGATGCTGCACCTGCTTCCCCACTGGAACCACGCGGCGGGAGAGACGGTGCGCGTCTGCGCGATGACGAACTGCGACAGCGTGCAGCTGTTTGTCAATGACAAGCCTTACGAGGAGAAAAAGGTCGTCCGCCGCAGGGCCGAGTGGGAAGTCCCCTTCGAGGCGGGCGAGATCCGCGTGGTCGCTGTGAAATTCATTGAAGGTAAGAAGGCAGACGAGATCCGCCCTGTCCTGCCGCCGGCGCTCTCCCTGCATGACGAGCATATCACAGCAGAGTGCGAGGAGATGGAAGGCGGGACGCAGGTCACGCTCTCTTCGGTCGTCACAACGGCGGGCGAAGCAGCGGCGGTCGCAGTCACGGACGCGGCGCCGGAGGAGGACTATGATTCCTCGATCCTGAATATCTGTCTCGTGGATGCGGCGGGACGCCCGGTCCCTGGTAGAAAAGCAGACCGCCCCGTCCTCTTCGACGTCCAGGCCGGTACGCTTGTGGGCGTCGGCAACGGCGACCCGAACGGGACGCAGCCGGACCTCGCGGAGACCGTGCCGACGTTCTGCGGCAAATGCCAGGCAATCGTGCTGCCGGACCGGGAAGGAAAAGTGCGGGTCACCGTGAAGGCGGAAGGCCTGCCGGAGGCGGTGTTCTCGAGGGGCTGATAAAACCTTTTCATTAAAGAAATGGCAGAAAGCGGCGTGTGAAAACGCGCCGATGGTGAAGAATGAACACGGATAACAACAAAGGCGCGCAGACCTACTCGTCCGCGACGCTGATCAGAAGATACTGGCCGTATCTGGCCAAATATAAGAAGCTGCTGTTTCTGGACCTGTTCTTCGCGGGGCTGACGACGCTGTGCGACATCGTGCTCCCGATGATCATGCGGCAGCTCACGAACGCGGCGCTCGGGAACGCCGCCGCGCTGACGGCGCAGGCGGTGCTGCGGATGGCGATGCTTTACGTCGCCCTGCGGATCATCGACGCGGCCGCGAATTTCTACATGCAGTCGCAGGGACACATCATGGGCGTCTACATCGAGACCGACATGAGAAGAAGCGCGTTTGACGTGCTGCTGCGCCTGTCCGGCACCTATTACAGCAACCACAAGATCGGCCAGATCATGGGCCGCATCACCAACGATCTGTTCGACGTGACGGAATTCTCGCACCACTGCCCGGAGGAATTCTTCATCGCTTCGATCAAGATCGTCGTCTCCTTCGTGATCCTCGGGCGGATCTCCCTGCCGCTGACGCTGCTGATCTTCCTGTGGCTGCCGCTGATGTTTTTCGTGTCCGTGAAGATCAATCACTGGCTGCGGTCCACGCAGAAGGCGCAGCGGTTCCAGGTCGGCGAGCTGAACGCCGCGATCGAGGACAGCCTGCTCGGCGAGCGCATCATCAAGGCCTTCACGGCGGAGGATGAGGAGCGCAGCAAATTTGAGGAAGGGAACGTCGAGTTCCAGAGAATCAAGAAAAAGTCTTACTACGCCATGGCGACGTTCGGCACGTCCACAAGGCTGTTCGACGGCCTCATGTACACGGTGGTCATCGTCGCGGGCGGCCTGTCGCTGACGCGCGGCGCAATCAGTGCCGGCGACCTTGTGGCGTATATTCTCTACGTGTCGACGCTGATTGCGACGATTCGACGGATCGTCGAGTTCACCGAGCAGTTCCAGCGCGGCATGACCGGAATCGAGCGGTTCTTCGAGATCGTCGACACGCCGATTGAGATCAAAGACGCTGAGAACGCCGGCGAGCTGCACGTGACGGAAGGCGGCATCGAGTTTGACCACGTGTACTTCGAATATCCCGACGACCACAACAAGGTCCTGCGGGACCTGAACCTGAAGGTGAAGCCCGGGGAGAACCTCGCGATCGTCGGCGCGTCCGGCGGCGGAAAGACGACGATCTGCAACCTGATCCCGCGCTTCTACGACCTGACGGACGGAGTCATCCGGATCGACGGGCAGGACATCAGCCGGGTGACGCTGAAGTCGCTGCGCAGTTCCATCGGCATCGTGCAGCAGGACGTCTACCTGTTCAGCGGCACGATCCGCGACAACGTGGCTTACGGAAAACCCGGCGCTACCGAGGCGGAGATCCTGGAAGCCATCCGGCTCGCCGGCGCGGACGAGTTTGTGAATGAGCTCCCGAACGGGATCGACACTTACATCGGCGAGCGCGGCGTCAAGCTCTCCGGCGGGCAGAAGCAGAGACTGTCCATCGCCAGAGTCTTCCTCAAGGATCCGCGTATCCTCATCCTGGATGAGGCGACGAGCGCGCTCGACAACGAGAGCGAGCTCATCGTCAGCGCGAGCCTGAAGGATCTCTCGAAGGGCAGGACGACCATCACCATCGCGCACCGCCTGACGACCGTGCAGGATGCTGACCGCATCCTTGTCCTCGGGAAGAACGGCATCGAGGAAGAGGGCACGCACGAGGAGCTTCTGGCGAAGCAGGGCGAGTACTACCGGCTCTGGTATCGGATGGCGGCGGAGACCTGAATGAGCCGTCGAATGGCATCGGAGACTTGAGTATTCCGGCAGGCGGGGAGACAGGATCCAGTAACCGAAACCGGGGAGACGAAACACGAACTGCAGAGGGAGCCGGAGAGACATGACAGACCGCGAGTGGGATGAAAAACTGCATATTGAGACAGCCGGGCGGGATGACAGCTTCGAAGACGACCATCACCATCCCTACGAGCCCACGCCGTACGCCGTCCTCGAGAGGATCGCGCAGAGCGGATATCTGCATCCGGGCGACCAGATCGTGGATTACGGCAGCGGGAAAGGGCGTGCCGCATTCTATTTCCACTCGCAGCTCGGCTGCAGTGTGATCGGGATCGAGCGCGAGGCAGCGCTGTATCAGGATGCGATGGATAATGCGGTGTCGTACCGGGAAGGGACCGGCCTCCAGACAGACGGCTTCCCCGGGATCTGGTTCCTGTGCGAGGATGCGGAGCAGTACGAGATCCCGGAGACGGACGCCTTCTATTTCTTCAATCCTTTTTCCGTGACGATCCTGCGCAGCGTTATCCGGAGGATCCTGGAGTCGTTCTATACTTACGGCCGTGCGACGAAGCTTTTCTTCTATTATCCGGAAGACGAGTGCGTCGCTTATCTCATGACGGAAGAAGAACTCGAGTACTTTGATGATATCAGCACGAAAGATCTCTTCGGGGACGACCCGCGCGAGTGTGTACTTGTGTTCGGAATCGGATGAGGGTTGACGGATGCGGAAAAACAATGTATAAATGAGTTAGTCGCAACAAACTAAGCGGGCCGTGACGGATGTGCCGCGGCCTTCCTTAATCCTCCGAGGTTAGCTAAACCTAACCGCAACAGCGCTGTCACATGCGCGCGGCCCGCTTTGAAAAATCCATGGAACCGGAAGGACGAAGAATGTCAGATCAGACGATCATCGAGAACTGCTCACCGACGCTGGCGGGACTGAAAACAGGAAACCTGTTTTCGGTGGAATATGAGGACAGAAAGCGGGTGGAAGAGGATGTCCGCAGACTGAACCGACTGCTCGGAGATAAAGGGATCCGTGTGATCCCCGTTTCCTTTGGGAGGAAAAGGGCACTCATCTATTTCTATCGTCCGAGTAAACTGCGGAAGGACATGGGTGACCGCGATGCGGCGCAGATCCTGAGAAAATGCGGCTATACGGACAGCGATCCGGACACCTGCGTTGTACGGCTCATCTCACGGCTGAAAGAATGGCGGACATTTCCGCACGAGATCGGACTGTTCCTGGGATATCCGCCGGAAGATGTCCGCGGTTTCATGGAGCATAGGGACACAGGCTGCAAGTGTACCGGTTTCTGGCGGGTATACGGGGACCGGGAGGAGGCGGAAAAGAACTTTTCCAGGTACCGCAAATGCACCAGGATCTACAGTGAGCAGTGGAGACGGGGCAGGACGCTGGATCAGCTGGCAGTGAAGCTGCCTTGAAAATGGTATCGAAACGCGGATGGCGCGGAAAGGACCGGCAGGGATCCGGCCGGACCATAATTGCGCCGGGAGCGGGCAGATATAGATGTACAGACCGGATTTTTACAGATAAAGGAGAAGAAGAATGAGCAAAGTAGCAGTTGTGTACTGGAGCGGAACCGGCAATACCGAGGCGATGGCGAACGCGGTCGCGGACGGCGCGAGAGGAAAAGGAGCGGACGTCACAGTGTATACGCCCGGTGAATTCAGTTCCGCGATGGTGGGTGATTTTGACGCGATCGCGTTCGGATGTCCGGCGATGGGAGCTGAAGTCCTGGAGGAGTCTGAGTTCGACCCGATGTTTACGGAAGTTGAAGGAAGCCTTTCCGGCAAAAAGATCGCGCTGTTCGGCTCGTGGGGCTGGGGCCAGGGCGCGTGGATGACGGACTGGGAAGGCCGGTGCCTCGCGGACGGCGCGGTGCTCGCCTGCGACAGCGTGACGTGCAACAATGCGCCGGACGCTGACGCGATCGCCGCCTGCGGCGCTTTGGGAGCAGCTCTCGCGTAAGAGAAGAACGAGCGTAATTCGGGAAGCCGCCGCGGAGATCGATACGCGGCGGCTTTTCTGCGGTGGCGGTATACGATACGCGGCAGCTTTTCCGCTATGGCGGGATACGATACACAGCAGCTTTTTTGCTGCTGACGGAGAATAAAGAACCTGCGGTGTATCATTGTATACCACGATGCAATTCTCTTTACATCGTCGGAACGATTCAGTATAATGCATATTTATAGAACGCTTTGATACTGCAAAAACTTAAAGCATCAGAAAGGGAAAGCATTATGAAGAAGAAACTGACAGCAATCCTCATGGCGGCGGCACTGGCTGCCGGTCTCATGGCATGCGGAACGGCGGCTCCCGCCCCTGCAGCAGCTCCTGCGGCGGAAGCAGAGAAGCCCGCGGAAGAGGCAGCGGAAGAAGCACCTGCCGAAGATAAAGCGGAATCTCCGTCCGCGAACCTGACGATGGGCACCGGCGGTGAGTCCGGCACCTATTATGCGTTCGGTGGCGTTCTGGCCAACTATATCGGACAGAAGACCAACGTGAAGATCAACGTCGTCTCCTCCGGCGGTTCCGCTGCAAACATCAGCGACATCGTCCTGAACAAGACCGTTGAGCTCGCTACTGTCCAGTCGGACGTCATGACCTACGCCTACAACGGAACGAATTCCTTCGCGGAGAGCGGCGCGCTCAGCGATTTCCGCGTCCTCGGCGGCCTCTACGCTGAGACGGTCCAGCTCGTGACCTGCGATCCGAACCTCACATCCGTCTCCGACCTGAAGGGCAAGAATGTCTGCGTCGGCGACGTCGGCTCCGGCACTTACTACAACACGATCGACGTTCTGGCGGCATATGACATGACGATCGACGATATCAAGCCCATTTACCAGTCCTTCGGCGATTCCGCCGAGAGCCTCAAGGACGGCAAGATCGACGCGGCATTCCTGTGCGCAGGTGCTCCGACGACCGCTGTCACGGATCTCGCGACTTCCAAGCCGGTCTATCTTGTCTCCATCGATGACGAGCACATGGAAAAGATCCTTGCGGACTGCCCTTGGTACGCTTCTCTGACGATCCCTGCAGGCACCTACAACGGATTTGACCAGGATACGACGACCATCACCGTCAAGGCGACACTGGTCTGCAGCGCTGATCTCGACGAGGATGTGGCTTACACGATCGTCTCCACGATCTATGAAGGCGCGGCTGACATCACCGAGCTGCACGCAAAGGGCGCCGAGCTGTCTCTTGAGTTTGCGACCGATGGCATCGCAGTCCCGTTCCACGCAGGCGCTGCGAAGTATTTCGAGGAAAAGGGCGTCACCGTCGCGACCGAGTGATCTGACGGATGTCAGTTCCTTAAGGCCGGCGCGCCGGACCGGTTCCGGATGAGGCGGCCGTTACCTGCAAATGGATAATTATGAGGAGAGTGCTGCGACGGCAGCACTCTCCCTGTTGTAAAGAAGACGCGGAGATGCATGCTGCGCTGGTTTCCCTGCACGGCGGCGTTCCGCAATAACAATGCTGCAGAAACTGTTCGATGTTAGGAGTAAGAAATGACGTCAGAGAATAAGAACGTGATCCCCGACGCCGCAGAAGACGTGCAGGCCTCTGTCGATGAGGTCATGAAGAAATTTGACCGCGAATCCAATACAAGGATCTGGGAAGGAACACCCAGGCTCATCGTCTACGGGATCATGGCGGCCTTCTCCATCTTTGTCATCTATGTGACCCTGTTCGCGACCTGGCTGGATCTCATCCGGTATCCGAGCTTCGTCGGATGTATCCTGATCGTGGGATACCTGATGTTCCCGATGAGAAAAGGAACGCAGAAGGTCAACCACATCCCCTGGTATGACTGGATCATCATGATCGCGGGAAGCGCGTCCTTTTTCTATGTGGTGGCAAACGCGCAGAGCCTGACCATCCGGCTGGGCACGATGAACGTGCATAAATATGAGATCGCGATCGGCATCGTCGGTATTCTGGCTGTCATCGAGTTGTGCCGGCGCTCGGTCGGTATCCCGATTCTGTGCGTCGCGAGCGCGTTCATCCTCTACGCCCTGTATTACTACTGCGTCCGCAAAAACCTGGGCTTTAACCGCGCGCTCACCCAGCTGACGATCGGCCTGTTTTACCGTACGACCGGCATTCTCACGACGCCGATCCAGGTGTGCGCGAAGTTCATCGTCGTCTTCATCATTTTCGGGTCGTTCCTGGAGTGCACCGGCATCTCGGACTTCTTCATCCAGATGGCGAACTCCGTGGCGGGTGCTTCCTCCGGCGGTCCGGCCAAGGTCGCTGTCATTTCGTCCGCGCTCTGCGGCATGGTCTCCGGTTCTTCGGTCGGCAACACCGTCACGACCGGTTCCGTCACGATCCCCATGATGAAAAAGACCGGATACAAGCCCGAATTCGCCGGCGCTGTTGAAGCGGCTGCTTCCACAGGCGGACAGATCATGCCCCCGATCATGGGCGCCGCTGCCTTCCTCATGGCGGAATATGTCGGCGTTCCCTACTCGAACATCATCGTCCGGGCGATCCTGCCTGCAGTCCTGTATTTCCTCGGGATCTTCATCTGTGTCCATCTGGAAGCGAAGCGCCTCGGTCTCAAGGGTATGAAGCGCGATGAGCTCCCGAAGATGAGCCATCTGATCACAAAGGTCTATCTCCTGATCCCGCTGATCCTTCTGGTCTATCTGGTCTCCAGCGGAAGAAACACGATGGCGTTCGCGGCGGCGGTCTCCATTATCGCGGCTGTCGTGGTGAGCCTTTTCAACAAGGATGCGCGCATGACGCCCAAAATGTTCTTTGAGGCGCTGGCAAACGGCGCGAAAAGCTCGATCGGCGTGGCCGCGGCCTGTGCCATCGCGGGCATCATCGCCGGCTGCATCTCCATGACCGGCCTCGCATCGTCTCTGATCACTGCAATCATCACGATCGCGCACGGTTCCAAGTTTATCGCCCTGTTCTTCACGATGCTCTGCTGCATCGTCCTCGGCATGGGCGTTCCGACTACCGCAAACTACTGCATCATGGCGTCGACCTGCGCGCCGATCCTGATCCAGATTGGGATCCCTGCTATGGCGGCCCATTTCTTCGTGTTCTACTTCGGCATCGTTGCGGACATCACGCCTCCGGTCGCACTTGCGGCATACGCCGGTTCCGCGATCGCGAAGTCGAAGCCTATGAAGACCGCCCTGAACGCGACCAAACTTGCGATCGCGGCGTTCGTCGTTCCGTATGTCTTCGCGCTGAACCCCGCGATGCTCCTGATCGATACGAATGTGATCCAGGTCATCCAGGTCATTGTGACCTCTGTCGCCGGCATCATCGCGATAGCGGCAGGTCTCGAAGGCTATATCGAAGGCACGCTGATGCTGCCGCTCAGGGTCGTCATGATCGCCGCAGGTCTCGCGCTCCTTATCCCCGGCACGCTGACCGACATCGGCGGGATTGCCGTCGTTGCTCTGGTCGTCGCATTTCAGTATATGAGAAGAAAGAAATAAGGTCTCAAAGCAGCGAGACGTGCTCCGCAGTTCTCCAAGAGATAATCGAGGACAAGTGAGATGCGAAAAAGCCCGAAAATTCAACGTTTCCGGGCTCTTTCTTTGCTCAAATCCTTTTGAAAAAGTTTGACGCGCTTTCACCAAATTTGTCAGAAATTTTGTAGTTAATTCTGGGGCAACAGGGCTAAATGACCCCCTTGTAGTTGATTTTTGGGGCAACACGCTCGAAAATGGCAGAGAGAAAGAAGTGGCGTTTTCAGTAGTTAAAAGCCGCAAGTCTCAGACCGCTAAGAGCACCAGATTGGCTGTGAATTCATGTTTTCCGCTGACTACGAAACTACTGATGGGATTTGACCAAATCTGATAGTTCTAAAGCAGAAGGAGAATACAGATTCAAGATTTGAAAGTAGA
>DJXE01000189.1:1047-3550 GCA_002449595.1 Lachnospiraceae bacterium UBA7012 | reverse complement strand
GAACTGGAGCGCCGGATCGACAATATCGCCAACGGCCAGTCAGGCGCGGCCTCCGCGCCGGGCGGTTCCTCCGGGAACTCCGACGGCGACGAGCTGTTCGAGGCGGCCGGCAGATTCATCATCGAGAGCGGCAAGGCCTCGATCGGCCTTCTGCAGCGCAAATTCAAGATCGGTTTCAACCGCGCCGCGAGGATCATGGACGAGCTCGCGGAGTGCGAAGTCGTCAGCGAGGAGCGGGGCACCAAGGCCCGCGAGATCCTGATGACGCTGCCTGAATTCGAAGCATTTCTGCAATCAATGTAAGGAGGACAAATGGAGACCAGGATCATAGACGGCAAAGCGATCGCTCAGCAGATAAGGGAAGAGATCCGGGAGCAGGTCGCCATTCTGAAGGAAAAAGGTACTGAGATCACCCTCGCGGTCGTCCTCGTCGGCGAAGATCCCGCGAGCAAAGTCTACGTCCGCAATAAAAAGAACGCCTGTGAGTTCGCGGGCATCATCTCCAGGGAGATCCTTCTCCCGGCGGACATCACGCAGGAAGCCCTGCTGGACACGGTCCGGCAGCTGAACGAGGATCCGGCGGTGAACGGGATCCTGGTGCAGCTTCCGCTTCCGAAGGGACTTGACGCGGACGCAGTGATCCGCGCGATCGCGCCCGAAAAGGATGTGGACGGCTTCCACCCGCAGAGCGTCGGCGCGCTGAGCATCGGCCTCCCCGGCTTCGTGTCCTGCACGCCGGCCGGCATCATCGAGCTGCTGCACCGCAGCGGCATCGATTCCGAGGGCAAAGAGTGCGTCATCGTCGGCCGCAGCAACATCGTCGGCAAGCCGATGGGCATGCTCATGCTGCGCGAGAACGCCACTGTGACGATCGCCCATTCCAGAACAAAGAATCTCCGGGAAGTCACTTCCCGCGCGGATATCCTGATCACCGCGGTCGGCAAGGCGAAGCTTTTCCACGCGGATGACATCAAAGAAGGCGCCGTGGTCATCGACTGCGGCATGAACCGGGACGAAGAGGGCAGGCTCTGCGGCGACGTCGACACGGCGGACTGCATGGGGAAGGCTTCCTTCATCACTCCGGTCCCCGGCGGCGTCGGCCCGATGACGGTCACGATGCTGCTGAAGAACTGCCTTGACTCCGTCTCACTGCAAAGCGAGGAAACGGTTTGAAGTGTCCCAAGTGCGGAACTGAACTGAAAGAAGGGAATCTTCTGTGCGAAGTCTGCGGCACCGAAGTCACGATCGTGCCGGAGTACGAGTCGCAGGTCGAGCAGCGCATCCAGGAGACGATGGAGCACATCACGGACGACATCGACCGCCAGGCCGCGCAGGAAGAGGCTGAGCAGCTTCGCCTCGAGCGGAGAAAAGCGCTCATCCGCCGCCTCCTGCTTGTCTTCGCCGGCGTTCTGATCGGCGTCGCGCTCGTCATGACCGGCTTCGCGGTCTACCGCAGCCGCGTCCGGAAGACACCCTCGTACCTGATCAGCCAGGCCTACCGGGCAGCCGCGGATTCCAATTATGAAGAGGCGGCTTCCTTCGCGCAGCGCGCCGTCAGCGCGTCGCATTCCTTCCAGCCGGGCTACAGCCTGCTTCTGGCGGAATACCTTCAGCGCTCCGGAGACGTCGATCAGGCGGTCCACGTCGCCGAAAACGTGCTGGAAGCGCAGGAGAGCAGCAATGAGAATATTCTGGACGCCTACGGCCGGATCGTCTCGGCGCTTTCGTCGCAAGAACGTTACGAAGAGATCAGCGAGATCCTGAAGGACTGCAAAGATGAGAACATCCTCGATCTCTACCGCGACTATCTGGTTGAAAAACCCGTCGTGGAAGCTCCTTCCGGTACCTACGAGGACTCGCTCTACCTGAGCATTGAGCCGCAGGCCGGCTGCATCATCCGGTATACGCTTGACGGTACCGTTCCGGACGAAAGTTCCGAGGTATATACCGAGCCGGTCACACTGACCACGGGAGTCTATACCGTATGGGTCAACGCCACGAATAAGTTCGGCGTTTCCAGCGATGTCACGCGGTGTGCGTACAAAATCGTACCCTCCAGACCGGGATTACCGGTTCTGAAGACGCCCTCGGGAACCTATAAGAATCCCGAAAAGATCGAGCTCGAAATCCCTGAGCGGGGCGAGATCCACTACACAACAGATGGAACGGATCCGACCGAGGAGTCAGAGCTTTACACCGAACCGATCCCGATGCCGGACGGCGTATCGACGTTCAAGTTCGCGGTCATCTCTTCGGAAGGCGTCTCCGGCGATGTCGTCGAAGCGCACTACAACAGGAAGGCGGAGACGGCAGTCACATCAGCGGACGGACAGAACTACATCATCGTCGCCCTGATCCGCAGCGGAGAGATCGTCGACGTCAACGGCACGATCCGCGACGGCAGCGCAAGATTCAGCTACTGGCTCGAGGGCCAGCACCAGATCGAAGGCAGAGGTTCCTTCTTTATCTATTCCGAAATGCTGACGGACCTCACCGGGAGCTC
>DJXE01000189.1:0-911 GCA_002449595.1 Lachnospiraceae bacterium UBA7012 | reverse complement strand
CCCGGCGGAAACGGGGAGCAGCTGCTCCTGCCGGTCGGCTGACGAAAAGTCTTTGGTGCTTTAGTGCGTTGCATTGCACTTTGGAATGATATATTATTGTTTATTGAAAATCCGGCCTCCTTCGGGTGCTTAAGACCGGAAATATGCCGCAGCCGGATATACCAGGATGCGGTGAGGCACAGCTTTAGCGATAGCGGAAACAGTTGGTTAGGGCAAAATGGGAGGAAGTATGTTTAAGATTGTCAGAAAAGAGAATCTGGCGCCGAAGATCTATCTGTTCGAGGTCGAGGCGCCGATGATCGCCAAGAGCGCGCTCCCCGGTCAGTTTCTGATCGTGCGCGTGGACAGCGAGGGCGAGCGGGTCCCGCTCACCATTTGTGATTACGACAAAGAAAAAGGCACTATCACGCTGGTCCTTCAGAGCGTCGGCGCTGAAACTGAGCGCATGACGAAGCTCGAAGTCGGCGAGAGCTTTGCTGATATAGTTGGTCCTCTGGGCAATCCCTCCGATCTCGTGGACGTTCCGGTCGAGGAACTGAAGAAAAAGAAGATCCTCTTCATCGCAGGCGGCGTCGGCACGGCTCCCGTGTACGCGCAGCTCAAGTGGCTGCACGAGCAGGGCGTCACCGCGGACTGCATCCAGGGCGCGAGAAGCAAAGATATCCTGATCCTGATCGATGAGATGCGCAAGGTCTCGAACCTTTACATCGCGACGGACGACGGCACGATGGGCATTCACGGCAACGTCACGGTCGCGCTGCAGCAGCTCTGGGACGAGGGCAAGCGCTATGACCACTGCGTCGTCATCGGCCCTATGATCATGATGAAGTTTGCCTGCCTTCTGACCAAGAAGCTCGGCATTCCCACCGTCGTCAGCATGAACACGATCATGGTCGACGGCACCGGCATGT
>DJXE01000169.1:1197-2858 GCA_002449595.1 Lachnospiraceae bacterium UBA7012 | reverse complement strand
GAGATGTTCGTCGGCGTCGGCGCATCCCGCGTGAGAGATATGTTCGAGGACGCGAAAAGGAATGCCCCCTGCATCGTATTTATCGACGAGATCGACGCTGTGGCGAGACGCCGCGGCACCGGCCTCGGCGGCGGCCATGACGAGAGAGAGCAGACGCTGAACCAGCTGCTCGTTGAGATGGACGGCTTTGGCGTCAACGAGGGGATCATCGTGATGGCGGCCACGAACCGCGTCGACATCCTCGATCCCGCGATCATGCGCCCCGGGCGCTTCGACCGCAAGATCTCCGTCGCGCCTCCGGACGTGCGCGGCAGGGAAGCGATCCTGAAAGTACACGCGAAAAACAAGCCGCTCGCAGACAACGTCGACCTCGGCGAAGTCGCGAGAACGAGCGCGGGCTTTACCGGCGCGGACCTGGAGAACCTGATGAACGAGGCGGCGATCCGCGTCGCGCGCGAGAACCGCAGCTTTATCCGCCAGGAGGACATCAATGCCGCGCTGATCAAGATCGGGATCGGCACGGAGAAAAAGAGCCGGATCATCTCCGAGAAAGACAAGAAGATCACGGCATACCATGAGAGCGGGCATGCGATCCTTTTCCACCTGCTTCCGGACGTGGGCCCCGTGCACACGGTGTCCGTGATCCCCACAGGCAACGGCGCGGCCGGCTACACGATGCCGCTGCCGGCGAAGGATGAGATGTTCCTGACCCGCGGCAGGATGCTGCAGGACATCATGGTCAGCCTCGGCGGCCGGATCGCGGAGAAGCTGATCTTCGACGACATCACGACCGGCGCGTCCCAGGACATCAAGCAGGCGACCGCGCAGGCGCGCAAGATGGTCACACGGTACGGTTTCTCCGAGAACATCGGGACGATCAACTACGAAGAAGAGGCGGATGAAGTCTTCCTCGGCTATGACCTGGGCCACGCGAACCGCCACAGCGAGTTCATCAGCGGCGAGATCGACCGCGAGGTCCGGCGGATCGTCGACGAGTGCTACACGAAGGCGACCGAGATCATAGAGCAGAACGTCGATGTGCTTCACCGCTCCGCGGCGCTGCTGATGGAGAAGGAGAAGATCACAGGCGAGGAGTTTGCGGCGCTGTTTACTCCGGCAGACGCTAATGCATCGAAGGAATCCGAAGTACCGGCGCAGTCCGACGCCCCGGTGCAGGCCTGACGGCTCCGGGCAGCGAAGGTCCGATATTTCACGAAAAGCCTGTCGAATGTGATACTATCGTGAAATCTGACGGATACTGATGTAAAACCGTTGTTAAAATGTACAAAATCGGGTCCTTGAAACTGTGAACTTTGTTGAATCGCGTCATTGTGCGGGAAAAATGCGTCTGTTATTATAATAGACGTAAACCCCCAATACATTATAAGTTTTTTGCTATACCCCATTAGAGAATACCTTCTCGGTAAACCCGGCTTCCCCAAGCCGGGTTTATTCATCTTCTGCGAGAAGCAATGAGCCTTGCACTTCTTTTCCACTCTTTCTAGATATGCTATAATCGTTTGTGCTGAATAATCACAGCAAGCATTGTTTCAAATATAAAGAAAGGTGGTAAAAAATCATGTCCTTAGTAACCTCTACCGAAATGTTCAAAAAAGCATATGACGGCGGCTACGCGATCGGTGCTTTCAACGTCAACAACA
>DJXE01000169.1:0-1133 GCA_002449595.1 Lachnospiraceae bacterium UBA7012 | reverse complement strand
TCAACGTCAACAACATGGAGATCGTCCAGGCGATTACAGAGGCGGCTGCTGAGCTGAAGAGCCCTGTCATCCTGCAGGCTTCCGCCGGCGCAAGAAAGTATGCGAACTCCATCTATCTGATGAAGCTCGTCGAGGCGGCTGTTGAGCTGCATCCCGAAATCCCGATCGTTATGCACCTGGATCACGGCGCTGATTTCGCAACCTGCAAAGACTGCGTCGACAGCGGCTTCACGTCCGTCATGATCGACTACTCCAGCCACAGCTTCGAGGAGAACATCGAGGAGTCCAGAAAGGTCGCAGAGTATGCGCATGAGCACGGCGTTGTCGTAGAGGCTGAGCTCGGAACCCTCGGCGGTGTCGAGGACGACGTCAAAGTCGCGATGGACAAGGCAATGTACACGGATCCCGACCAGGTCGAAGAGTTCGTCAAGAGGACGGGCGTCGACTCCCTCGCGATCGCGATCGGCACGAGCCACGGCGCATATAAGTTCAAACCCGGCCAGAACCCGAAGCTTCGTCTGGACATCCTCGCGGAAGTCGCGAAGAGACTCCCGGGCTTCCCGATCGTTCTGCACGGCTCTTCTTCCGTCCCGCAGGAGTACGTCCGCATCATCAACGCGAACGGCGGCGCTCTGAAGGATGCGATCGGCATTCCGGAAGACCAGCTTCGTGAAGCGGCTAAGGGTGCGGTCTGCAAGATCAACATCGACTCCGACCTTCGCCTTGGCCTGACGGCAGGCGTGCGCCAGCACTTCGTCGAGCATCCGGATCACTTCGATCCCAGACAGTACCTGAGCGACGGCCGTGCGAACGTCAAAGCGATCGTCGCCCACAAGATCGTCGATGTTCTCGGCTCCGACAACAAGATCTGATCTTGTATGGCGCAGTACCGCTGAAAAGTGAATGAGAGTACAGCTTAAGGTACGAAGAGATCCCGGCCGGCCTGGCCGGGATCTTTGTAAAACAGGGGTTTAGGAGAGGCGAAGAGAAATGGAACTGAACATCAAACCTGCTGACAGCTGCAAATTCGACGCGGTGAGCCTCGGAGAGATCATGCTCCGGCTGGACCCGGGCGAGGGAAGGATCCGCACGGCGCGGAGCTTCAGAGCCTGGGAAGGCGGCGGCGAGTACAA
>DJXE01000114.1 GCA_002449595.1 Lachnospiraceae bacterium UBA7012 | reverse complement strand
ACATCTGGGAGGGCGACAAGATCTTTTTCCGGCTGCTGGCAGAAGGTACGCCGTTCTTCTCCCTGAAGCTCGTCTACGACGGCGGCAGCGTCCTCACGAGCGCATCTCTTAATGGAAAAAAGCTGGATTTAGAACGATAAATAATAACTAAACTTTTTCATCAGAAAAGCCCGCCCCGCGCGGCAAAGCGCCCGCCGCGCGTCCCAGGTAAAAATTTTTTCACTTTTGAAATGTCGCACTATTCTGTATAATGATTTACATATGCGGTCAACGCCACTGAAACATAGACTTACATGGGCATGACATTCGGAGGTTTCAGTTATGAAGAACACTGGCATTCACACCGAGTCGCTGAAGGAAGCGATCTTAGCACAGTACAAAAGCGTCAGACAATTTTCGGGTGTGATGGGAATTCCCTACAGCACTTTAGTCACAGCATTGGAGCGTGGTGTTGACGGCATGGCATACGCGACAGTCATTCGGATGTGCGAGAAGCTGTCCTTAAACCCGGTCGACTTTACTCCGATCGAGGAAGGCAACGAGCTGTCCTCCCAGATCTCCACAAGGAAGGTCATGGGCAGGTACAATGCGCTCAACAAAGCGGGCAGGAAGAAGATTCTGGACATCATGGAGGACTATGGGAAAATCGACGAATACAGAAACAGCTGATTCTGTATCGCGAAGAAAATGAAGGAAAGCAGCATCGCTGCAGGTTAGACCGTGCCCCGGAATAACGGGAGCGGGATGGCCCGGGAGGCAAGTATGGCTCAGCAGGCGACCAATATGAAGCGGGACATTATTGTCCTGAACCTGGAAAAACAGTTTGACATCGTGATGGACGAGCACTTCGGCAAGACCATCGAGGAGAGCACGGACAGCGAAGTCTACCGCGGACTGCTCGAACTGTGCAAAGACCTGACCCGCGCGACCGAGCGCAACGTCGGGGAAAAGAAGGTCTACTACATCTCGATGGAATTCCTGATGGGCAGGCTCCTCATCACGAACCTCATCAACATGGGGATCTACGGCCGCGTCAGGGACATCCTGAAGCGCAGGGGCAAGGACCTCGCGAGACTGGAAGAGCTCGAGCCGGAGCCGTCGCTCGGCAACGGCGGACTGGGACGTCTCGCCGCCTGCTTCATGGATTCCATGGCGACGATGGGCCTCCCCGCGGAGGGCATCGGCCTCAATTATCACTTCGGCCTGTTCCGGCAGACACTGGACGGCCGGCAGCAGGGCGCCGAGAAGGACACCTGGCTGGACCGCCCGAACTGGGAGATCGCGTCGGACGTCGAGTATGACGTCTGTTTTGGTAACCGCAAGGTCACGTCCCGCCTGTACGACATCGACGTGGTCGGCTATGACAACGGCCGCAACAAGCTGCGTCTCTTTGATGTGAAAAGCGTTGATGAGAGCCTCGTGAAAGAGGGCATCACGTTCGATAAAGAGGCGATCGAGAAGAACCTGACGCTGTTCCTTTATCCCGACGATTCCGACGAGGCGGGCAACAAGCTCCGCATCTATCAGGAATACTTCCTGGTCAGCAATGCCGCGCAGCTCATCCTGCGCGAGATGAAGGCGCGCCAGTACGACCTCAGGAAACTGTACGACCACGCCGTCATCCAGATCAACGACACGCACCCGACGCTCATCATCCCGGAACTGATCAGGATCCTTGTGAGCGACAAAGCCTTTTCCATGGATGATGCGATCGAAGTCGTGTCAAAGACGTGCGCTTACACGAACCACACGATCCTCGCGGAAGCGCTCGAGACGTGGCCCCTCGAATACCTGGAGGAGGTCGTGCCGCAGCTCGTGCCGATCATCTGCTATCTGGACAGGAAGGTGAAGGCGAAGTACGACGACCCTTCGGTCTACATCATCGACGAGAACAAGCGCGTCCACATGGCGTTCATCGACATCCACTACGGCTTCTCGGTGAACGGCGTCGCGGCGATCCACACGGATATTCTGAAGAACACTGAGCTGAACAACTTCTACCGGATCTATCCGGAGAAATTCAACAACAAGACCAACGGCATCACGTTCCGCCGCTGGCTGATGGCCTGCAATCCGGAACTGACGAGCCTGCTCTCCTCGAAGATCGGGGACGGCTTCAAGAAGCGCGGGACCGGCCTGGAAGCCCTCCGGCAGTTCGAGGACGACGAGACCGTCCTCAGCCGGATCTCGGAGATCAAGCGGGAGAAGAAGGAACAGCTCGCCGCGTACATCGCGGAGCACGAGAAGGTGCAGCTCGACGTGGACGGCATCTTCGACGTGCAGATCAAGAGACTGCATGAGTACAAGCGCCAGCAGATGAACGCGCTGTACATCATTCATAAGTACCTCGAGATCAAGAGGGGGAAAAGGCCTGTCCGCCCGATCAACTTTATTTTCGGCGCGAAGGCTGCGCCGGCGTACATCATCGCGAGAGACATCATCCACCTGCTGCTCGTGCTGCAGGAGATCGTAAACAACGATCCGGACGTCAATCAGTGGATGCATATGGTCTTCGTGACCAATTACAACGTGAGCTACGCGGAGCGCCTGATCCCCGCCTGCGACGTCTCGGAGCAGATCTCCCTGGCGTCCAAGGAGGCGTCCGGCACTTCCAACATGAAGTTCATGTTAAACGGCGCGGTGACGCTCGGGACGATGGACGGCGCGAACGTCGAGATCGCGCAGCTCGTCGGGCCGGAGAACATCTTCACGTTCGGCGCGGACGCGGACACGGTCATCGCCCACTACAAGAACGCCGACTACGTCTCCCGGGATCTGTACAGGAAGAGCCCGGTCATCCGCGAGGCGGTGGACTTCATCGTCGGCAGGCAGGCGCTGGAGGTGGGCTGCAGGGAGAACCTTTACCGCCTTTACAACGAACTACTCCGCAAAGACTGGTTCATGACGCTGCTCGACCTCGAGGACTACATCAAGGTGAAGGACGAGACCTTCGCCGCGTACGAGGACCGGCGGTCGTGGGAGAAGAAGATGCTCGTCAACATCGCGATGGCGGGCCAGTTCTCTTCGGACAGGACCATCGCGGAATATGAGAAAGATATCTGGAAACTGGAAGGCTGAGCTGTGTCGCCGCTGACCGTTTATAAACTTGTAATTCTGCATATGCTGAGCCGCGCGGAAGGGAAAATGCAGGCGTCTTACCTCGCATTTTTCCTTCTCGAGAACGGCTACGCGAACCTCGTAAACCTCGCGCGCACCTTCGGGGAGCTGGAGGAGCGGGAACTCGTCGAGATCACGGACGAGGAGGGCAAGTCCTTCGTCCGCATCACCCGGGCCGGGAGAGAGGCGCTGCACTACTTCGGGGATGATCTCAGCATGGAGATCGAGCAGCAGGCGGACCGCTTCCTGCGCGAACAGGGGCTGATCCACTGAAGCC
>DJXE01000096.1 GCA_002449595.1 Lachnospiraceae bacterium UBA7012 | reverse complement strand
GCGCCCAGACCCCAGAACTTGCAGCAGTATGTGCCTTCGGGAGTGGTAACGATCTCCTTGCCGGTAGGAAGGGAGAGGTTCGTCACGTCGTCCACGATGCCGATCGTGAATCTTGCCTTCTCAGTGTTGTCATAGACAGCGATGATCTGAGCAGGCGTGGTATCCTTGGAACCAAGGCCGTAACGTCCGGAGAAGACAGGAACATCGCCAAACTTGGAACCCTTGAGGGCTGCGATAACGTCGAGTGCCAGAGGCTCGCCGATGGAACCGGGCTCCTTCGTCCTGTCGAGGACGGAGATCTTCTTGACGGTATCCGGGATCGCGTCGATGAGAGCTTCCGCGCTGAAAGGCCTGTACAGGCGGACCTTGACGACACCGACCTTGCGGCCGAGGCCGTTCAGGTAGTCGACAGTCTCTTCGATCGTGTCGCAGACGCTGCCCATGGCGATGATGACGTCTTCCGCATCCGCTGCGCCGTAATAGTTGAACAGCTTGTAGTTCGTGCCGATCTTCTCGTTGATCTTGTCCATGACATCCTGGACGATCGCCGGCAGCTCGTCGTAAGCGACGTTGCAGGCTTCTCTTGTCTGGAAGAAGATGTCAGGGTTCTGAGCGGAGCCCATCTGACGAGGGTGCGTCGGGTTCAGGCAAGCCGCGCGGAACGCGTCGACAGCGTCCATATCGATGAGGTCCTTGAGATCTTCATAATCCCAGGTCTCGATCTTCTGGATCTCGTGAGAGGTCCGGAAACCGTCGAAGAAGTTGATGAACGGAAGTCTGCCCTTGACAGCCGCGCAATAAGCGACGGGAGTGAGGTCCATGACCTCCTGCACGCTGGAAGCGCAGAGCATCGGAACGCCTGCCTGGCGGCATGCATAGACGTCAGAGTGATCGCCGAAGATGGAGAGTGCGTGGGAAGCCAGCGCACGGGCGGCGACGTTGAAGACTGCAGGGAGTCTCTCGCCTGCGACCTTGTACAGAACCGGGATCATCAGAAGAAGACCCTGGGAAGCCGTGAAGGTGGAAGTCATCGCACCAGCGGTGATGGATCCGTGAACAGCGCCTGCCGCACCTGCTTCGGACTGCATCTCAGTCACCTGCACGGTCTGGCCGAAGATGTTCTTTCTTCCGGCGGTTGCCCACTCGTCGATATGCTCAGGCATAACGGAAGAGGGCGTGATGGGATAGATGGTAGCGACTTCGGTATAAGCGTATGCTACATGAGCGGCCGCTTCGTTACCATCCATGGTCAACATTTTTCTTGCCATTAGATTACCTCCTGTTTTTGTTGGCGAAACGATAGAGATATGCCGAAGCAGCTAATCGTTGAAGTGCAGAATTGACCCACTAGAATGTCAGCTTAACCGGCGTATTTCCCGAATCTAAATATAGCATCGAAGGGCTTGAAATGCAACGACAGCGGGACATTGTACTGAGATATGACCAATGAGATTTATGAGTGAAAAGACACGAAAAAAGGACAGCGAATGCTGTCCTTTCAAGCTCTTGTATCGGGAATGTCTTTGAACCCAAAACCTTGGGAGACGGTCTCCGGAAGCCGGAACTATTAAGCCTGGTGGCTACAGCTCCGCGAGCGATTCCAGCGCGTGGTCCGCGAGGATCGTGCGGCAGTGCTCGCGCAGATGCTCTTCGCGGGCGAGCGAGAACTTCGACGTCTCGCCGAACTCGGAGATCGCGGACAGCACGGCGAGCTGTTTCCCGACCGACTCGACGTCCCGCATCTCGAGGCACAGCGCGTATTTCTCCGCGGCACTGTCGTAGTAGAGAGAGCTCTCGCCGTCGTAGCGCCCGGCCGCGGCCTTGGCCGCGAGGATCGCGTGTTCCATGTCGGAGAACAGGTAGAGCCGGTGCGTGAAGAAGTAGCGCTTCATGCGGCTGACCTGTGCATCTTCTGTATTCTCGCCGGACTGCGCCGCCGGCTTCTCCCCGCCGGAGACGGATCGGATCGCGGATAGGAGCTGCTCGAAGACGCCGGCCGTGCCGCTTTCTTCGGGCGCCTTCTCCCGTCCTACGGAGGGAGCAAAGCTTGAAAACCGCGTATCCAGTTCTTCCGGATTGTCGACTTTCGTGACGATCACGGCGATGCTGCCCGCACTCAAGGGAACGGCTTCGATCATGAGCGGAATGTTCTCCGCCTCGAACCCGTACTGAAACGCGGCCTGCTGCATCATGTCGCGGAACAGGCGCTTCGCTTTGTCCGAGCCGTAAGCCAGTTCCGAGAGTTTGAGCTGCCGCTTCGCGAGGTCGTCCGCCGTGAGAATGCAGCGGATCTGGTTGTCGCTGATCTTTTCTATCTTCATATGAAAAGTATAAACTGCGGCGGGGAGGCGCGCAAGTACGCAGATGCGCGGTTTCGCGGGGCACGGGGACGCCGGCTGAGCGCCGGGACCGAAGTGTTTCGGGCAGGCCTGCCGCGGGCACCGGCTGCCCGTATTGTACGAAAATTACTAAAATCCGGAGTTTCGCAGTTTAGGGCGCCGCAGCCATTGATTCCGCCCCTCCCGCACAGATAAAATGGCCTTGCAGCGGAACGGATAATCCGTATCGAAAGGAGGGCGGAACAGTTCCGGAGACAACAAGTGTTCTATATATCTATAAGTGGATTCGCATCCATGTCTGCGCTGCGAAACTCCCGGCGAAAGAAAGCGCGGGGGAAAGCGGCGCTCAACGCCGGCACTCTGCCGGCAAACTGAGTCAGACAGAACAAATTTGTCACAATTCCATCTGCCGGTCATTATACCGTCCGGTTCACTGCAGCTGCGGGGGTGGGATAGATCTCCAGTTTTTTTCCCTATGTAAATACAGCCGAATTCGTGGTCCTGCGCAGCAAAACCCGATCTTCGCGTTCCTGCCGCATCGCCCTCACGGAAAGCGATCGACAGGACGTGTCCGACAGCACGTCTGAAAGTATCTTATAACAATTCTTTAAGGCCGTTCTGCGGGCGAACCGACGACAGGGTTTCGCTTATGACACCGGGGGACGGCCTCTTGTCGTGCGCGT
>DJXE01000024.1:6328-11939 GCA_002449595.1 Lachnospiraceae bacterium UBA7012 | reverse complement strand
TTCCGCTTCCCTGTATCCCTTCAACGAAATAATTCATGCTTTTATTACTACTCCGTTTTATGTGTCATTTGATAAGTTGGTTTTTATGCTGTTCCAGATAGTCCGCATTCTTCGGCGCATATGATACTGAAATGAAATCTTTCTTTTGGTGGTACAAGCAGCATACAGTCTCGACGTGCACCGTGTGCGGGAACATGTCGACCGGCTGCGCGGCGCGCAGTTCATAGCCGCCCTCCGCGAAGATCTTCAGGTCTCGCGCCAGCGTCGCCGGGTCGCAGCTGACGTATACGACCTTCTTCGGGCCGACCTGGAGGATCGTGTCGATGCAGGTGCGGTCCAGGCCCTTCCGGGGCGGATCCACGACGACGACGTCCACTGCGCCGGTGATCTGTGCTGTGCCTGTCATTTCCGTCGTTTCCTGAGCTGACGCTGCGTCACGTCCCGCAGCTTCGGCCGCTTCCCGCCGCAGCTGCGCCGCGCGGGCGGGGAGGACGTCTTCCGCGCGCCCCGTCTCGAAGGTGACGTTCGTCAGGCCGTTGATTGCGGCGTTTCGCTTCGCGTCTTCGATCGCCTCCGGGATCACCTCGACGCCGAAGACTTTGCCTGCGCCTGCCGCGAGGAAAAGCGATATGGTGCCCACGCCGCAGTAGAGGTCCCAGACAGATTCCGTCCCTGTCAGGCCGGCAAAGCTGAGGACCTGGCCATAGAGCTTTTCCGTCTGGATCGGATTCACCTGGAAAAAGGACAGCGGCGAGATCTCAAAGGTCACGGCCGAGCCGTCCGGGCGCAGGAGTGTGTCGCGGATGACCGGGCTGCCGCAGAGCGTGCGGCATTTCCGGCCGAGGATCACGTTGGTGCGCTCCCGGTTGGTGTTCAGGACGATCGACGCGATCCCGCGGCGGAGGCCGTCGCTCCCGGGCTGCAGTTTCCCCGAAACGGCGAGGAGCCGGCTCACCAGTTCCTCTTCTTCCGGCAGTTCCTCCGCGTTCGCGATCACACACACCATGATCTCGCCGGTGCGGAAGCCCGTGCGGATGAGGACGTGGCGGATGAGGCCCTCCCCGGTCGTTTCATCGTAAGGGCGGACGCCCGCCGCTTCCATATATGCGATCACGGCATCGAGGATCGCCTTGTTCTCCGGCGGGCTGATGAGGCAGTCGCCCATCGGAATGATGTCGTGCGTCCTTCCCGCGAAAAAGCCGTACACATAAGCATCTTTGCGCATCCCGACCGGGACCTGCGCCTTGCCGCGGTAGCGCCACGGATCCTCCATGCCGGCGGCCGGTCTCAGGATCCCGTCGACAAACTCCTCGGAAAATCCGCCGATGCGGATGAGGTCACCGCGGACCTTGCCGGTCTTGAACGCGAGCTGCCGCTCATAGGAGAGCGCCTGGATCTGGCAGCCGCCGCACTGCCGCGCGATGGGGCAGCGGGGCTCTGTGCGGAAGGGCGAGGGCTCCTCCACCGACAGAAGCTTCGCGTAGCCGTAGCTCTTGCCCGCCTTCATGATCATGACTCTGGCGGTGTCGCCGATGACTGCGTCCTTCACGAACAGCGTGTACCCGCCCGGCGCGCGGCCGATCCCCTCGCCGTCGCGGCCGATGTCGTCGATCCGGATGGTGAGAACGTCGTCTTTTGAAAAAGGCGCTGTGACCGCGCCTTTTCCTGTTTTCTTCTTTTGTTGTTCCGCGGCGTGCGCCGCCTTTTTGTATTTCATCAGAAATCCCCTTTGTCCCGGGACTTAGTCATGACAGCGTCGTCTTGCGGATGTTGGAATCCAGCATCCCCTGCCAGCCGATCCAGTCATCGCCCGTGCTGGCGGCGACCGCCTCCTTGAAGATCTCCATCTTCGCGTCCATGTTGTCGGCGAAGTTCAGCGCGATGGCCTCCACGATCGCCGGCTTCTTCGGGGAGCCGAACTCGAGCTCGCCGTGGTGAGCGAGGATGCAGTGGCGCAGCTCCGAGGAAAGCGCCCGCGGGAAGTCCGGGATGTCCCTGAGTTTCTCGTCGACCATCTCGACGCCGATCACGATGTGGCCGAGGAGCTGGCCGTCGTCCGTGTAATCATTCTGCGGGAATGCCGAGAGCTCGCGCGTCTTGCCGATATCGTGCAGGATCGCGGACGTGATCAGCAGGTCCCTGTTCAGGATGGGATACGTCCTCGCGAAATAGTGGCAGAGCGTCGTCACGCCGAGCGTGTGCTCGAGCAGGCCGCCGACGAAGCCGTGGTGGACGCTCTTCGCCGCCGACGAGCGGCGGAACACCTTGATAAAAGCGGCGTCCTCTGTGAAGAACGAGTCCAAAAGCTTCTTCAGATGCGGCTCCTGCACGGTCCCGATGAACTTCTGCAGCTCGCCGAACATGTCGTCGACGCTGCGGCCGGAGACCGGGAGGAAATCCGCCGCCAGGTACTCTCCCTCCCGCGCGACGCGCGCGCGGCGGATGTTCAGCTGGAGGTGGCCCTGGTACGCCGTGACGTTGCCGCTGACTTCCACGTAATCCAGCGCGTCAAATTCGTCGATGCCCGGATTGCCCGGATCCCAGATCTTGGCGTCGAGGGAGCCCGTCTTGTCCTGCAGCGTCAGGCTCTCGTAGCTCTTGCCGTTCTTGGTGATGAGGGACTGCTTCTTGCGGCAGAGGTAGATCTCGCTGATGTTGTCGCCTTCGCGAAGTTCGTTGATGTATTTCATCGGGTGCTTTTCCTGTTTCCTTTCCGTGCGGTGTGTGCCGCAAGTGTCAGTTTCGTTTAATCAAGAGCCTGGTTGCGTCCCCGCTCCGGCTCTTCCTGCGTGCTCTCATCGAAGACCGGCCGAAGCGCGGCCTCCACCGCCATCTCTTCATATCCGTTCAGGCCGAGCCGCATCAGAGTGATCTGCGCGTTGCGCTCCGCCGCCCCGTCCAGGAGACGGGCTATGAATTCCTTGTAATTCCCGACCGCTTCGCCGTCGATCGCCGTGATCACGTCTCCGCTCCGCAGGCCGGCCAGCATCGCGGGCGAGTTCATCTCGACAGAAGTCAGGAAAACACCCTTCGGCACGCCGAGTTCCGCGTTCGCCTGGTCGTTGACGTCCGTCCCGTGGATCCCGAAAAACGGCTTTTGCTGGCCGTTCGAGAGGATCTCCACCGTCTTTTTCATCTCGGTGATGCCGACTGCGGTGAGGACGTTCGGCGCGCCCTTGATCGTGTTCCTCATGTCGATCAGGCCGAGCATCTGCCCGTTCAGGTCGATGATGATGCCCGCCGCGGAGGAACTCGTGTAGATATCCGTCGTGATCCGCTTGAAGTTGAGATCCGGCAGGTCGATCACCGTGCTGTTGCCGGTCACGGTGCCGTAGCAGACAGACCCGTTCTCGCCGGTGGGGCGGCCGATTGCGATGATGGGCCGTCCGATCAGCGCCTGTGCGCCGGAGGATCCCATCTGGATGATCTGCAGGTTCGAGACGGTGTCTTCCGTCATCTCCTCATGGCTGACGGTGAGGACCGCGAGCCCGCTGACCGCGTCTTCGCCCTTGATCTGCGCCGGGGCTTGCGTCCCATCCGCAAAGGTCACCTGCAGCCGCTGCGCCTTCAGGACGTCCGCGCCGCAGCACAGGATCAGCGTCTCTTTCCCGTTGTCGGCGACGATTACGCCGCTCGTCCGGCCGCTCGTCTCATAAGGGTCATTGAACCAGTCATAGTCCGCCGATATGCCGGCGACGCCGACCATGGACTGCGCGGTCGCCCGCGCCACTTCGGACAGCGCGCCATACAGCTCACGGTACGTCGTGACGTCCGCGCTCTGGTGCCGCAGCACTTCTTGCACGACCTGCTCGATCTGGCTGAGTCCCGGGCCGCTCGATGCCTGCGCTGCCGCAACCGCATCCGGGACCTGCGAAGCAGTTTTCGCTTCACTGCCGCTCTGTCCGGAACCGCCCGCGGTCCCGCTGTTTCCCGCTTCATTTGCCGACTTTCCGGCATTCTCCGCGTCGCCTGCTGCCGAATTGCCCGAAGCGCTCTCCGCCTCACTCTCTTCCGCGTTCTCCTGCGCGGCGATGAGCTCCTGCAGCGTCGTCTCTTCCTCCGGCGTCTCCTCCGGGAACGAGATCTGCGGGAGGGGCTCCTCCGGGTACATCATCTTATTGAAGATCGGCTCCAGGCGGAGGAAGACGAAGCACGCGACGACACCGAACAGCACTGCGAGGAAAAGCGTGATCAGCGTCCTCCGCAGCAGCCGCCTCCGGTTCACCGGGCGCTGCTTGATCTGCTCCGTCAGGAAATCTGTATTATATTGTCCCGGCGCTGTCCCGTGCGGATCGCCGGCTCTGTCCTTTTCCCTGCCGTCTGACATCTCTTCTTACCTCCGGAGCGGGCTGCGCTCCAAAAGCCTGTTAACCAAAAATAAGTATATCATACCCTTGAGCCGTGCACAGACGTGCATAGCTTGCGGACTTGCACTGCGCATCTTCTTTAATATGGTAGAATATACCTTATGAATGAAAAAGTCTTACGCATCACCGAATTCCACAGGATCACGGAACGCCTCTCCGAGTACGCCTCGTCGGCGCCGGGCAAAAAGCTCTGCCTCGCCCTCACGCCGATGCACATCCTCTATGACATAGAGCAGGCGCAGTCCGAGACCGAGACCGCGACGGCCTACCTTCTCCGGAAGGGCTCCGTTTCGTTCGGCAGCAACCGTGATTTTAACGATACCTTCAAGGCGCTCGCCGTCGGCGCGCAGGTCTCCGCGCCGCAGCTCCTGCAGCTTGCCTCGTTCCTCGAGAACGCCGGCCGCGCGAGGGAGTACGGCGTCTTTGAGAAGGATGCCCCGGAGAACAACGCGCTCTCCGATTACTTCGAGTGCCTGTATCCCGTGAAGAGCCTCTCCTCCGAGATCCGGCGCGTCATTCTCTCCGAAGACGACATCGCGGACGACGCTTCGCCTGAACTCAAGCGCATCCGCCGCAGCATCCTGCAGTCCGGCGAAAAGATCCACAGCCAGCTCACGAAGATGGTGAACTCCAGCTACTCCTCCTATTTGCAGGAGAGCCTGATCACGATCCGCGACGATCGCTACTGCCTGCCGGTGCGGGCGGAGTACAAGGCGCAGGTCCCCGGCATCGTGCACGACCAGTCCTCGAGCGGATCCACGCTCTTCATCGAGCCGCAGGCCGTTGTCGAGCTGAACAACCAGCTGCGCGTCCTCGCGATCGAGGAGAAAAAAGAGATCGCCCGCATCCTGGAAGACCTCTCCGCGCAGGCCGGAGAGCACCTCGCCGAGCTCAAGGCGAACGCCGAGAACATGTCGAAGCTCGACTTCATCTTTGCCAAAGGCCAGCTCGCGCTGCAGCAGGGCGCGATCCGGCCGAAGTTCAATGAGAAGCACCAGATCCGCATCCTGCAGGGCCGGCATCCTCTCATTGACCCGAAAAAGGTCGTCCCGACGACCCTCTCCATCGGCGAAGACTACAATATGATCGTGATCACCGGCCCCAACACAGGCGGCAAGACGGTCACGCTTAAGACCGTGGGCCTTCTCTCCATCATGGGGATGTCCGGCCTGCACATTCCCGCCTCCGACGGGAGCGAGCTCTCGCTCTTCCGCGAGATCTTCGCGGACATCGGCGACGAGCAG
>DJXE01000024.1:0-6258 GCA_002449595.1 Lachnospiraceae bacterium UBA7012 | reverse complement strand
ATCGGCGACGAGCAGAGCATCGAGCAGTCTCTCTCGACGTTCTCCTCGCACATGGCGACGATCGTCGATATCTTCCGCCGCGTGGACCGGGACTGCCTGTGCCTGTTCGACGAACTCGGCGCCGGCACGGACCCGACCGAGGGCGCCGCGCTCGCGATCTCCATCCTGAATTTCCTGCACGTGCGCGGCATCACGTCGCTCGCCACGACGCATTACAGCGAGCTGAAGGTCTACGCGATGAAGACGGAAGGCGTCGTGAACGCCAGCTGCGAATTCGACGTCGAGACACTCCAGCCGACCTACCGCCTCATGATCGGCGTCCCCGGCAAGAGCAATGCGTTCGCGATCTCGAAGCGCCTCGGGCTCCCGAACTACATCATCGAGACCGCGAAGGAACAGCTCTCCTCCGAGACGCAAAACTTCGAGGACGTCCTGAGCGACCTCGAGGCCGCCAGGAAGGGCGCGGAATACGAGCGCGCCGAGGCGGATAAGCTTCGCCGCGACCTGGAGAAGCGCGAGAAGGCGCTCGCCCAGCGGGAAAAACAGATCGACGCGAAACGCGACGACATCCTCCGCAAGGCGAACGAGGAGGCGCGCGACATCCTGCAGGAGGCGAAGAACACCGCCGACAAGGCGATCTCTGATCTGAGAAAGAGCGGACACGGCGGCGACATGCAGCAGATGGAGCAGACCCGCTCGAAGCTCCGCGACCAGGTCTCAAAGAAGGGTGAAAAGCTCGCCTACAAGGCGCCCGCCGCCGTCCGCGGCAAGCTGAGCGCCGGGGACATCCACGTCGGAGACGCGGTGCGAGTCCTCTCGATGGGCCTGAAAGGCACGGTACACTCGCTGCCGGACAAGAGCGGCAAGCTCTACGTCACGTGCGGCATCATGCAGACGAAAGTCCAGCTCTCCGATCTGGAGCTCATCCAGGACGACAGCAGCGTCACTCTGAACGGAGCGGCGGCAAAGGGCGGGCGCAGCAGCCTGAAGCGCGCGTTCACGCAGGGCACTTCCGGCGGCTCCGGACTCGACCTCGACCGCGCGAAGCGCATGACTTCCGAGATCAATCTCCTCGGCATGACGACCGACGAGGCGATCCTCGAACTCGACAAATACCTCGATGACGCGCGGATGGCGCACATGGACAGCGTCCGGGTCGTGCACGGCAAGGGCACCGGCGCCCTTCGGAGCGCTGTCCAGCAGTACCTGCGCAAGCAGAAGTGGGTGAAGTCCTACCGCGCAGGCGACTTCGGGGAGGGCGACGCAGGCGTGACGATCGTCGAACTTTGACGGAGGTACAGATACATGGCCGCTAAACAAAAGATCCTCATCGTGGACGACGACAGCAACATCGCTGAGCTGATCAGTCTCTACCTCACGAAGGAATGCTATGACACAAGGACCGCCGGCGACGGCGAGACCGCGCTCGAGATGATCCGCGCCTACGCGCCGGACCTGATCCTGCTCGACCTCATGCTGCCCGGCATGGACGGATACCAGGTCTGCCGCGAGGTGCGCGCGCACCAGTCGACCCCGATCATCATGCTCTCCGCCAAGGGCGAAGTCTTCGACAAGGTGCTCGGCCTCGAGCTCGGCGCCGACGACTATATGGAAAAGCCCTTTGACCCGAAGGAACTCGTTGCCCGCGTCAAGGCGGTGCTGCGCAGATCCAGGGCCGCGGCGGCGGCCGATGCCGGCGCGGGCGCGGACAAGATCGTCCGCTTCCCGGACCTCGTCATCAACCTGACCAACTACTCCGTCACGTTCGAGGGCAGGCCCGTCGACATGCCCCCGAAGGAGCTGGAGCTCCTCTACTTCCTGGCCTCGCAGCCGAACCGCGTCTTTACGCGCGAGCAGCTCCTGGACAACATCTGGGGCTACGAGTACATCGGCGACACGCGGACCGTGGACGTCCACATCAAGCGGATCCGGGAAAAGCTGAGTGACGGCACCTCATGGCGCATCGCGACCATCTGGGGCATCGGATACAAGTTCGAGACCTCCGGAGCGGAGTGACTGAGTACCCTGCGCCGGCGGACGGCGCCGATCTATGAAAAAAACACTTTATCTCAAGTTCATAGCGGCCTATCTCCTGTTCGGCGTCTTCGGGTTCATCATCGTCGCGACCTTCGTCACCAACATGATGACGGAGCACTGCCGGCGGGAGACCGCGGAAGACCTCTACCGCGGCGCGACGCAGATCGCGTCGACGTACGCTGCCGACCTCTACAGCGCCGGGGTGACGCTCGACACCGTGAACCAGGAGCTCGCCACCCTGTCCGACTACATGGACGCGCAGATCTGGATCGTCAGCCCGTCGGGCCGGCTCATCACGAACTCGGAACAGGCGCCGGACCCGGACGAAGAGCTTTTCATCGAGAATTTCGACCCGAATATCACCGCAGGTAATTACTACACGGAAGGCACATTCTTCGATTCCTTCTCCGAGACGTACCTGAGCGTGCTCGCGCCGATCATCTCCAGCTACTCCGTCAAAGGGTACGTCGTGATCCACACGCCCTTCTCACGGATCGAGTCAGAGGCGGCTTCCCTCGTCAACATCTCCTACATGATGCTGCTCGTCATCCTGCTGCTCTCGCTGATCATCCTGATCTTCTTCACCGAGATCGTCTACCGGCCGCTCCGCCGCATCACGACGGCGACCGAGCAGTACGCAGCCGGAAACATGCACTACGAGCTCTCCGTCGACAGCGAGGACGAGATGGGCTATCTCGCCGGCGTCCTGAGCTATATGGCGAGCGAGATCGCGCGCGCGGAGGACGACCAGAAGAAGTTCATCGCGAACGTCTCCCACGACTTCCGCTCCCCGCTGACGTCGATCCAGGGCTTCCTTTCCGCGATGCTCGACGGCACGATTCCTCCCGAGCTGCATGAAAAGTATCTCGGCGTCGTCCTCACAGAGACCGAGCGCCTCACGAAGCTCACGAACGATCTGCTCTCCCTCAACAACCTGAACACGCGGGGCGTCCTGCTCGCGAAGACCGACTTCGACATCAACGACAGCATCCGGCGCATGGCGCTCTCTTTCGAGCAGGTCTGCCGAAACAAGAACATCAACGTCGAGCTCGTCCTTCTCGGGGAGACCCTCTTCGTCACTGCCGATAAAGAGCGCATCGAACAGGTCCTCTACAACCTCGTGGACAACGCGATCAAGTTCACCGGCCGCGGCGGCACGATCCGCATCGAGACCTCCGAGAAGAAGAACAAGGTCTTCGTCTCCATCAAGGACAACGGCATCGGTATCCCGAAGGACGACCAGAAATACATCTGGGACCGCTTCTACAAGACGGATCTCTCCCGCGGCAAGGACAAGAAGGGGACCGGCCTCGGCCTGTCCATCGTGCGCGAGATCATCCGCGCCCATGACGAAAACATCAACCTCATCTCCACCGAGGGCGTCGGCAGCGAGTTCATCTTCACGCTCCGCCGCTCGGAACGCAATGATGAGCTAGAGGAGGACTGAGAGTCGAAGGTCGAAATCGGGGAACCAGCAGGAAATTCAGGATCAACAATAAGCCGAAAATTGGGCACCAGCCTGAAGAAAATGGGTCAGAAAAGGCGGCCCTCCGCACCACAAATGATGGCGCCGGAGGACCGCCTCTCTTATGTCAGTATCAGTCGAGTTCGAAGACGACCGTCACCTGCGCCGTGATCTCCGCCTCACCCGGCATGACGGCGACGTCCATTGCCGCTTCTTCCGCGACGCCGTATCCGCTCATCTGCTTCGCGTCCATATAGCTGGTGTTGTAGCGGTAAGCGGTATTCTGGTATCCCTCGCTCACACTCAGGATCTCACCGAGGCTGCCGTCTGCTGCCTTCGCGAGGACTTCGCCCTTCTCTTTCGCCTTCTCGACAGCCTTTGTCAGCGCCTCGTTGTAGATCTCGTCGTAGTTGCTGCAGGAATAGCTGATGTTGTTCACCTGGTTGACGCCCGCCGCGACGCACTCGGAGATCAGCG
Organism: Lachnospiraceae bacterium UBA7012; assembly: GCA_002449595.1. Taxonomy (GTDB): domain Bacteria; phylum Bacillota; class Clostridia; order Lachnospirales; family Lachnospiraceae; genus CAG-791. The sequence goes on along the minus strand of DJXE01000024.1, from coordinate 2,279 downwards.
CGCCGACCTCTTCGACGCTGCGGTCCGTGACCGTCAGCGACGTGGAGACCTGGTAACCGACCAGCTTCTCGGTATTGCCGCTGTAATCGTAGCGGGGCCAGAGGTCATATCCGCTCGTCTTGATGCTCTTGTCCGGGACGCCCAGCTCACGGATCTTCGCGATGACCTGGTCCACTGCCTCCGTATTCTTCTGCTGCGTCTCCTTTGCGTTGGCGCCTTCCGTCTGCACGGCAAGGATGATCTGCGCCTTGTCCGGCACCGTGACGCTGCTGCTGTCCGCCATGACTGTGATCGTGCGCTTCGCTGCGCCTTCCTTTCCCATATCTTCCTTCTCCGTCTCATTTTCCGCCGCGCTGACTTTCAGCGCGCCGATCCCGTCCGCCGCCGCGGAGCTTCCCGCACCGTTTCCTGCGGCCGCGCCGCAGCCCGCCATCAGAAGCGCCGCCGCGCTCACTGCCGCAATGATTGCTGCCAAATTCTTCTTCATTCCGATTACCTCCTTAAAAATTGTCTGTCCTGGATCCGGCCGGCTGGAGCCTGCGCGCTCAGTCCGCGATCTCCCACAATGTGAGCTGTCCGTCCGCCGATCTCAGGATGAGTTGCTCCGCGGTCTGCAGCTTCGTATCTCCGTGCATCACGATCGTCATGTACCAGGTGCCGGACCCGTTCTCCGCGATCTTGTCGCCCATGACGTCCTCCAGTTCCTTCTGTTCCTTCTCCGTCAGCTCGACCTTGCGATAGTCGATGTCCATCGCATCGATGGTGACGACCACCGTCTCGCCGCTCTCCTTCGCGGATTTTGCGGACTTCGCACTTGCTGCTTCCCGCTCATCCGCGGCGCTCTCGCCGGCGGCGTTCTGCGCGGCGTCCGTCATCGGCATCTCCGCCGCCGGCGCAGCTTCTTCCATTGCTTCCTCAGCCGCGTATTCCGCCTCCGCTATGTCGAAGCTTTCCGTCTCCGCGGCCGCGTTCTCTGCGCCGCCCGCATCCGCCGTCTCCGACGCGGTCATTCCCAGCATCGATGCAGATCCTGCGGCTTCTTCCACTGCTTCTTCCGCCACTTCGACATGTTCGGCCTTCGCCTCCTCCGCGGCGGGAGCCGCAGCACTTGACAGCTGCTCGGAAGGAGCTGAACTGCCTGCGCCCTGGAACAGTGGACGGATGATCCCGACCCGCTGCGCGACGAATACCAGCGCGACGCATGCCGCAAGCGTCAGCACCGGCACCGCGTACCGGTTCCAGGGGGACTTCTGTCTCCCGCGGCCGGTGCTCCGCGCCTTGGATCCGCCTGCTTCCCGCGCCCTTCGGCGGTCTTCCGCGTGTGCCTCGAAGGACGCCGCTTCCGCCGCCTCTGCAGCATTCACAGCTTCCGCTGCATTCTCCGCATCTGCCGCTTCCGCACGCGCCATTCTCTCGCTGCGCCAGGCGTCCGCCTCCGCGAGCAGCTTGTCGTCGACCTCGCCGATCGCGTCCATCAGGGTCTCAGGCCTGTAGTCTTTCCCGTATCTGCTGTCGTCTTTTCCGTTTTCTCTCATACCGGTTTCCGCTCCGTCACACCGCAAATCCTTCTTCGGCCAGGAATTTCTTCAGCGCCGCGCGCTCCCTCGAGAGGGTGCTGCGGATCGTGCCTTCCTTCATTCCCGTATACTTCGCCATGTCAAAGGATGAATCCATGTAAAAGTATCTGCACAGGAACAGGTTCCTGCGCTCCGCGGGTATGCTCTCGAGATATCTTGAGACCGCGTCAGCGAGCTGCCCCGCCTCCAGTCTCTCCGTGATATCCTCCTGCGATGACACAACTTCCTCCAGTTCCGACAGGGACGCCGCGTACTGCCCGCCGCCGCGCTTTGCGCTCGTGCGCCGCCGCAGCCGGTCGATCGAGATCTGCCGCGTGATCTTGCCGAGATAGGTCGAAAGCACCGACGGCCTGTGCGGCGGCATTGACTTCCACGCACTCAGGTAAGTGTCGTTTACGCTCTCTTCGCTGTCCTCGTTGTCCGTGAGCACATTCCACGCGATCTTCAGCAGATAGCGGCCATATTTGTTCTGGGTCTCTGCGATCGCCTGCTCCTGTCTGTCCCAGTACAGATCCACGATCCGGGCGTCTTCCATATCCTGATTCCCCGTTTTTCCTGACTGCCGCCGCCGAAACTCCATGGCATTCCGGCCGCCGCTCAGGTCCTTCTGTCTTAATACCCGCAATTTGTTTTAAACTGCTGCAACTATTATAAATGTTTTCCGGACTATTTTTCCGAACGTATTTCCGGACGTTTGTTTTC
>DJXE01000156.1:6596-10391 GCA_002449595.1 Lachnospiraceae bacterium UBA7012 | reverse complement strand
GAGCACCTCGAGCACACGGAGGAACCGCTCCGGGCAGCAGGTGTCCCCGAGGAGGACATCCGCGCGATCTTAAGCCATGGCTACACGATCCGCAACGACGTGGAACCGCTGACACCGATGGAGAAAAGCCTTTTCACCGTCGACGAACTCAGCGGCATCATCCAGGCTGCCGCGCGTATGCGCCCGAACGGGATCGAGGACATGGAACTCAAGAGCTTCATGAAGAAGTGGAAGGACAAACGGTTCGCAGCCAAGTGCAACCGTGAGCTGATCCTCAAGGGATGCGAGCTGCTCGCGATGGACATCCGGGACGTCGCGGACATCTGCATCAAGGGCATGAAGGATCACGCGGACGAGCTCGGCCTGTCGGCGGCAAAACTCGCAGAATAAGACTGTCTCAGTGAGGAGGAACAAAATGGAAAAGAAGATCACACTTCCGCAGATATTCGCGGACGGAATGGTACTGCAGAGGGAACAGGAGATCCGCATCTTCGGAAGCGCGGATGAAGGAACGCGCGTCACTGCGGTGCTCCGCGGACCGGAAGGAGAGGCGAAGGCGCAGGCCGCCGCAGATTCGGAAGGTGCCTTCCTGATTACGCTGGCCCCGCAGAAACCGGGCACCGGATACGAACTGGAACTGAGCGCGGATGACGCGAGCGAACCTGAGATCACGATCAAAGACGTCTGCGTCGGCGACGTCTGGCTCGCCTGCGGCCAGTCCAACATGGAATACTACCTCCGCTACGACGCGCACTGGAACGACGTGCAGCACTGGCAGCGGGACCCCGAAGTCCGCATGTTCAACGTGCCGCGCATCTCCTACGAGGGCCAGCTCTGGAGACACGAAGAAGACAGCGGTTTCTGGTTTCAGGAAGGGCATGAGGCCTGGGGCGTATTTTCCGCGCCCGGCTACGCGTTCGCGAGAAAGATCCGCGAGACGCAGGGCGTCCCGGTCGGCGTGATCGGCTGCAACTGGGGCGGCACGAAAGCCTGCTGCTGGATCGAGGAGTCCTACCTCCGCGAGGAGCCGCTGAACGTCTTTAACAGGGACTACCAGGCGGAAGTCGACAAATGGGATCCGGCCGAGCTTGAGGAGGCGAGCCTAAAGGCTTTTGCCCACGAAAACTCCTACCGCCACGAGCTCGAGTGGAGGACCGTCATGTACGGCCTCACCCGCAAGGAGCAGGATGTCTGGATGCGCGAGCACGCGAATGATCCGGAACTGCCGCTCGGTCCCTGGCATTATTACCGCCCGTCCGGCCTCTACCACACGATGCTGGAGACGATCGCGCCGCTCTCGGTGAAGGGCGTCCTCTGGTACCAGGGCGAGTCCGACGACGAGTACGCGGACATCTACGACCAGACGATGAAGGCGCTCATCCAGTGCTATCGCGATACGTTCCGGAATGAGACGCTGCCGTTCCTTTTTGTGCAGCTCGCGCCGTTCGGGACCTGGCTTGACATCAGCGGCGAGCTCTACCCGGCCGTCCGCGAAAAGCAGGACCACGCCGCCCACGTCATCCCCTACACCGCGATGACTTCCGTCATGGATCTCGGCGACCGGATCGACATTCACCCCAAGTACAAGATCGAAGTCGGCGAGCGCCTCGCGCTGCTCGCGAGAGGGCACGTGTACGGTGAGAACATCCTCTGCGATCCCCCGGAATTCCATTCTGCTGAGATGCGGGGAAAAACTTTTTCCGCCCCCGATCCGGACAGCTCCAACCCGGAAGGCAGCGCGGCTGTGATCCGTATGCACTTCCTGCACGCGGAGGGCGGCCTGACCGCGGAGGAGACGCCGGAGTATGACCCGTCCTCCTGCTTCCGCCTCTTTGCGGATGAGAAGGAGATCCCTGCCGGACAGGTCAGGACCGAGGACGACATGATCGAGCTGCAGGTTCAGATCCCGGCAGGCACAGCGCTGCTCCGCATCTCCTTTGCGGAGGAGGCCTACACGGATGTCCGGATCCGCAATGCCGCAGGGCTTCCGGTGAAACCCTTCCACACACAGCTGGAGGTGGAACTGGGTTGATTCGGAGGCGGCAGAACCTTTGACCGGCGAAGTGACAGATCATATGAACAGCGCAGCGGCAGATCATCAGACCGGCAAAACAGCAGCGAAAACGAGGACATTCACCGCCATTACCGGCATATCGGAAATTCACGGTGATCCCCGGCGAGATCGAGAAGTACGTGCAGTTCCCGAACACCGACTCCCGCAACGCGTCGCTCCTGCATTACGCGAACGGCGAGAAGGAATCAAAACACACATTATAAGGAGGCACAAAAACAATGAGCGGATTATTCCCCAGAACGGAAGTCGAAGGACTGTCGTTATCCCGCATGATCATCGGGACGAACTGGCTGGCCGGCTGGAGCCACACCAGCCCGTCGGCGGACAAGATGATCATGGAGCGTCACGCGACGAAGGAGACGATCGTGCCGATGCTGGAGACTTACCTGAAGTACGGCGTCGATACGATCATGGGTCCCTTCGGGATCACGCCGGTCATCGTGGAAGCCATCAAAGAGGCGGAGCAGAAGACGGGCAAGGGCATGATCATGGTCGACACGCCCATCATCAACATGGAGAACAGCGCCGCCGGAAGAAAAGAGGCGGAGGACCTGATCAAAAAGGGCAGGGACCTCGGCGCGAAGATCAGCCTCGTGCACCACTCCTGCGCGGAGCAGCTCGTGAGCAAGAGAAACCAGACGATGGACGGCCTGCCGGACTACCTGGCCATGATCCGCGACGCGGGCATGATCCCCGGCCTCTCGGCACACATGCCGGAACTCATCGTCTACAGCGACCTGAACGGGTACGACGTCCAGACCTACATCCAGATCTACAACTGCATGGGCTTCCTCATGCAGGTTGAAGTCGAGACGGTTAATCAGATCATCCATTCGGCGAAAAAGCCTGTCATGACGATCAAGCCGATGGCGGCCGGCAGGACGACGCCTTTCGTCGGCCTGAACTTCTCGTGGGCGACGATCCGCGACTGCGACATGGTCACGGTCGGCTGCTTCAACGAGCGCGAGGTCGAGGAGGACATCGAGATCTCCCTGGCGGCGCTCGAGCACCGCAGGGTCAACCTCGACAAGAGGAGCAGCCCGAACACGAAGCAGGATGCGTTTGGCGGTTGAGCGGGCAAAAAACCGGTCAGCAGCAGGAGCAGCTGACCGGCAAAGGAAGAATGAATGCGGCTAAGAGCCATCACATTCCGCTGGCACCATAGTTGGAGAGCACACGCGCGGAGGGGTCCGAGACATCGCACCCCTCCCAGTTTTTGTTCGGCATCCAGAAGCCCGAGACCATCTGGGACTGGCCGGGATAATACTTTTCAAAGATCTCGCGGTACAGCAGGGATTCCTTTGTGAACGGCTGCGCGCGGTGGTAGAATCTCCGCTTCTGCTCAAACTCCTCGTCCGTGTAACACTTCTCCGCGTACTCGATGAGATCGTCGCGCATCGAGTGCCCGACCGCGTCCGAAAACGCCGCTTTCTCCCGCATCAGGATGCTGTCGGGAATGAGTGCGTCCGCCCGGAACGCCTGCCGCAGCAGGTACTTGCCGATGCCCCGGGTGTTCATCTTGAGCGACGGGTCCAGGTGCATCACATAATCGACGAACGCGAGGTCGCCGAAGGGCACGCGCGCCTCCAGGCTGTTCACGCTGATGCAGCGGTCCGCCCGGAGCACGTCGTACATGTGGATCTCGCGAATGCGCTTTTCCGCCTCCAGCTGGAACGCGTGCGGATCCGGCGCGAAATCCGTGTACTTGTAGCCGAACAGCT
>DJXE01000156.1:0-6529 GCA_002449595.1 Lachnospiraceae bacterium UBA7012 | reverse complement strand
AGCCGAACAGCTCGTCCGAGATCTCGCCCGTCAGGATGACGCGCAGGTCCGTGTGCTCGTGAATGTACCTGCACACGAGGTACATGCCGATCGATGCCCGGATCGTCGTGATATCGTACGTACCGAGCAATTCGATGACCGTCTCCAGGCTTCCGATCACGTCTTCCTTGGTCATGATCACTTCCGTGTGATCGCTCCCGATGTAATCCGCGACCATCCGCGCGTACTTCAGGTCGATCGCGTCCTTGTCCATTCCGATGGAAAAGGTCTTCAGCGGCCGATCCAGGATCCTGGCCGCGATACCGCATACGAGAGAGGAGTCGAGGCCGCCGGAGAGCAGGAAGCCGACCGGGGCGTCCGCGTCGAGGCGCTTCTTCACGCCGACGATCAGCTTCTCGCGGATGCTGCGGGAGATCACGCGCATCGGATCCGACCGGTAGTGGCGCACGTCCGACATGTCCCGGTAGGAGACGAACAGGCCGTCCTTGTAGTAGTGGCCGGGAGGGAAGGGATAGATTTTCTCACAGACGCCGGTCAGGTTCTTCGGCTCGGAGGCGAACAGGATCGCGCCAGCCGCGTCGTAGCCATAGTACAGGGGACGGATCCCGATCGGGTCCCGCGCCGCGACGTATGATCTGGTCTCGCCGTCGTACAGCACCAGCGCGAACTCCGCGTCGAGCTCGCGGAACATGCCGCTTCCCAGGCGCTCGTACAGCGGGAGGAGGATCTCACAGTCGCTGTCGCTGGAAAAACGGCAGCCCCGCTGCTCAAGCTTTTCCCGGATCCGGCGGAAGCCGTAGATCTCGCCGTTGCACACAAGGGCGCGTCCGCCTTGCTCAAACGGCTGCATTCCTTCCGGGGTCAGCCCCATGATCGAGAGGCGGTTGAAGCCGAGGTACCCGCAGCCTGTATTCAGGATCCGGCTCATATCCGGGCCGCGGCTGGCGGTCCTCGCGAGCAGCTCCTTCACGACGGCTTCCTCAGCGTCCGCCGAACAGTAAGCAAGTATCGAGCACATGTGGCACCTCCGATCTGATCATGATCAATGCGTCTGTGGATATCGGCCCGTGAGAATGTTTCGCATCAGCAATCCGTGACCGCATTCACAAAAAAACACACGGCGGGCATCCGTTCTTCGGCGCCCTTGCCGTGTATTCCTGCGTGATCCGCGCGGCGGATCGATATCCAAAAAGTATATTGAAAAGATATAGCAGAGCAGCAACGATCTGTCAAATATGGCATACGATAGCATTTTGATATGATGCGCGGCTTGACATTCCGGCACCCGGCGGCATAAAACAGTCACATCGGGAACCGGAACCCAGCACCGAAAGCACAAAGGCAAAGGACAATGGCGTCTGTCAGGAAAGGACAGGCGCCTTTTTCAATGCCGGAAATGGGAGGGAAATTATGGAAATCAGTGTGACTAGCGTGACGTGGGTGCTGCTCGGCGCGGCGCTCGTCTACTTCATGCAGGCCGGATTCGCGCTCTGCGAGGCCGGCCTCACCAGGGCCAAGAACACGGGCAACATCCTCATGAAGAACATGATGGATTTCTGTATCGGCACGCCGTGCTTCTGGCTGATCGGATTTGGCCTGATGTTCGCGGGGACAGGGTCCCTGATCGGCGGGTTCGACCCGATGATCCGCGGCGCCTACACCGCGGCGAACAGCGTCGTCCCGCAGGATCTGCCGCTGTTTGTCTACGTGATCTTCCAGACCGTGTTCTGCGCGACGGCGGCCACGATCGTGTCCGGCTCGATGGCAGAGCGCACCAACTTCAAGGCGTACTGCGTCTATTCGGCGGCGATCTCGCTCCTCGTCTATCCGATCAGCGGCCACTGGATCTGGGGCGGCGGCTGGCTCTATCAGATGGGCTTCCACGACTTCGCCGGGAGCACCTGCGTGCACATGGTCGGCGGCGCGATCGCCTGCCTCGGCGCGTGGATGCTCGGCCCCCGCATCGGGAAATATGACAGGAACGGCAACGCGCGGGCCATCCCCGGGCACAACATGACGGCGTGCGCGCTGGGCGTGTTTATTCTTTGGTTCTGCTGGTTCGGCTTCAACGGCGCCTCCACCGTGGCGATGGAGACGGCTGAAAACGCCGAGATCGCGGGCATGGCATTCATGAACACCAACCTCGCGGCGGCGGTCGCGACCGTCACGGCGATGCTCTTCACCTGGATCAAGTACGGCAAGCCGGACGTGTCCATGACGTTCAACGCTGCGCTCGCCGGCCTCGTCGCCATCACGGCGCCCTGCGACTGCGTCTCTCCGGCCGGTGCCTTCTTCATCGGCCTCGTGGCCGGCTTCCTCGTCGTGCTGAGCGTTGAGTTCTTCGACCAGAAGGCGAAGATCGACGACCCCGTCGGCGCCGTGTCGGTGCACATGGTCAACGGGATCTGGGGCACGATCGCGGTGGGCCTGTTCAGCACGGGAGCCGACGGCGTCGGCGCGGGCCTGTTCTATGGCGGCGGCCTGCGGCAGCTTGGAGTGCAGCTGCTGGGCTTTTCCAGCGTCATTTTATATGCGGTCGCGGTGATGTTCGTCATATTCAGGCTCATCGACAAGGCGATTGGCCTGCGCGTCCCCATGCAGGTGGAGATCGACGGCCTGGACATCCACGAGCACGGGCTGACCTCAGCGTACTCCGGCTTCGCGATCACGGACGTGACGAACATGAATACGGAAGCGAACGAGAACACGGACCTCGGGATCGACAGCTACGAGGCGGCGCCGGAAGCGGTGAAGGCGGCGGCCGTGAAGGTCGTGCGGGAGCCCGGCCTCGTGCCGGAGCTCGACACGGGCATGCACAAGGTGTCGATCATCTGCAAGCTGGCGAAGTTCGACGCGCTGAAGACGGCGCTGAACGAGCTCGGCGTCACGGGCATGACGATGACCCAGGTCATGGGCTGCGGCCTGCAGAAGGGCAGCACGGAGCGCTACCGCGGCGCGGTGGTCGACTCCACGCTCCTGCCGAAGGTCAAGGTCGAGGTCATCATCTCGAAGATCAGCGTGGACAGTGTTGTTGAGGCGGCGAAAAAGGCTTTATACACGGGCCACATCGGTGACGGCAAGATCTTCGTCTACAACGTCAGCCGCGTCATCAAGGTGCGGACCGGAGAGGAGAACTACGACGCGCTGCAGGACGTTGAGTGACCGGCATACCGGCGGCAGATCCCGGTACAGGCGCACGGTATAGGAAATCCATATAAATACTATACATGAAGCATATGACAAAATGCATACAATAGTACAAAAGTATTGACATCCGGAATCACAGTTTTATAATGGGGCAAGAAAAGCAAAGGCGCTTTGAGACAGGGAAACTGTCTCAAGGCGCCTTTTCCTTTATCCAGAAACGCAGCAGGAGGGAAGTTTGAAAGTCCTGCCGATGCAGTACTTTCAAACTGCACCATCGGTGCTGACGCACCGGGTGCCGCATTCGGCAAAACCACATTCGTGGATTTTGCCACAGCGAGGAATAAAGATGAAAGACAAGGCATACTCGGTACCGGCAATCTATGGAGTCAACGTCTTCAGTGACAGAGTGATGCACGAGAGGCTCCCGAAGGACATCTATCAGGCGATCCGCAGGACGATCCAGAGCGGTTCCCAGCTGCAGCCTGAGATCGCGAACACGGTCGCGGCCGCGATGAAGGAGTGGGCGCTGGAGCACGGCGCGACGCACTTCACGCACTGGTTCCAGCCGATGACCGGCATGACCGCGGAGAAGCATGACAGCTTCATCTCCCTGACCGGCGACGGGCAGGTCATGATGGAGTTCTCCGGCAAGGAGCTGATCAAGGGCGAACCGGACGCGTCCAGCTTCCCGTCGGGCGGCCTGCGCGCCACGTTCGAGGCCAGGGGCTACACCGCGTGGGATCCGAGCTCTCCGGCTTTTGTGAAGGACGGGACGCTCTACATCCCGACGGCGTTCTGCTCCTACAGCGGAGAGGCGCTGGACAAGAAGACGCCCCTCCTCAGATCGATGGAAGACCTCTCGAAGATCGCGGTCAAGGTGCTGCACCTGCTCGGCGACACGGACGTGACGCACGTCGACACCACGATCGGCTCGGAGCAGGAGTACTTCCTGATCGACAAGGATCTCTATAAAAAGAGAAAGGACCTTCTCCTCTGCGGCCGCACGCTGATCGGCGCGCCCGCCCCGAAGGGCCAGGAGATGGAGGATCACTACTTCGGCGTGCTCAAGCCGAAGGTGTCCGCGTACATGCACGCGCTGGACGAGGAGCTCTGGAAGCTCGGTATCCCCGTCAAGACCAAGCACAACGAGGTCGCGCCCGGCCAGCACGAGCTGGCGCCGATCTTCGAGACGGCGAACGTCGCGGTCGACCACAACCAGCTCACGATGGAAGTGATGAAGAAGGTCGCGGACAGCTGCGGCTACGCCTGCCTCCTGCATGAAAAGCCTTTTGAAGGGGTCAACGGCAGCGGCAAGCACAACAACTGGTCCCTGGTGACCGACACCGGCATCAACCTGCTCGACCCGGGCAAGACCCCCGGCAGCAACGTCAGGTTCCTCGTCTTCCTGCTGGCGATCATCGCCGCGGTGGATGACCACGCGGACCTTCTGCGGCTCTCCGTCGCAACGGCCGGCAACGACCACAGGCTGGGCGGCAACGAGGCCCCGCCGGCCATCATCTCGATCTTCGTCGGCGACGAACTCGCGCAGGTGCTGGAGGACATCGAGGCCGGCAGAAGCGGGCGCAGGAGCAAGAGGACGATGATGGGCGTCGGCGCGGAGGTCATTCCCAGCTTCGCAAAAGACACCACCGACCGCAACCGGACGTCGCCGTTCGCCTTCACCGGCAACAAGTTCGAGTTCCGGATGCCGGGCAGCTCTGTCTCGGTCTCTCAGCCGAACATCGTGCTGAACACCGTCGTCGCGGAGGCGCTGGAGCAGTTCTATGAGAAGCTGAAGGACGTCCCGCAGGAGAAGATGGAGGCAGAAGTTGAGAAGCTTCTGAAGAGCACGCTGAAGAAGCACAAGAGGATACTCTTCAATGGCAACGGCTACACCGACGAGTGGGTGGAAGAGGCAGCGAAGAGAGGCCTCTACAACCTGAAATCCCTTCCGGACTGCATGCCCATGTTTGCGAGCGAGGAGAACATCGACCTGTTCGTCAGGCACGGCGTCTTTACGAGGGAGGAAGTCGTCTCCAGGACGGAAATCCTGCTGGAGAACTATTCAAAGACGATCCACATCGAGTCGCTGACCATGCAGGATATGGTGCGAAAGGACTTTACGCCGGCACTCCTGCAGTACATGGACAAGCTCACCGGCGTCATCCTGGTGAAGCGGCAGATCCTGGAAGGCGCGCCCTGCTCCTATGAGAAGGGGATCCTGCAGCAGCTGGATGCCGCGGCGGAACAGATTCAGGTGAGCCTCGCGAAGCTGGACGCGGACACGAAGCAGGCGGAGCAGGTGGCGGAAGCGGAAGCGGCCGCCCGGTACTACCAGAGCGTGATCCTCGTCGACATGGACGAGCTGCGCGCGGCGGTGGACAGCGCCGAGGCCCTGATCCCGGACAGCATCCTGCCTTACCCGACGTATGAGGAGCTGATGTTCTCGCTTCGGTGAGTGATCGATAAACACGATCCATACAGATAAACATGATTCCGGCTTCGGTACACGGCGTACCGGGGCCGGAAATCAAAGTATAACGGAAAGCGGCGACAGTATGAAAAGACGAAATGAATGCAGAGACGGGAGCAGAGACAGAAGGCGGCAGCAGGCGTACCTGCCGTATGAGCACGACGCCTGCGGGATCGGCACGATCGTGAACATCGACGGCAGGAAGGACCATCAGGTACTGAACGACGCGCTGCATATCGTGGAGAAGCTGGAGCACCGCGCGGGCAAGGACGCGACCGGCGAAGTCGGCGACGGCGTCGGGATCCTGCTGCAGATCTCGCACAGCTTCTTCTCCGGCGTGAAGCTCCAGCCGGGGATCCACGCGGGCGGAGCCGGTGCAGACGGCGCGGCGGAAATGCCGCTGGAACCTGGCGAGGGAGATTATGGCGTTGCGATGATCTTTTTCCCGCAGGATCCGCTGAAAAGGACGCTCGCGAAGCGCCTCTTCGAAGTGATCGCCGACAAGAACGGCGTGCCTTTCCTCGGCTGGCGGACCGTGCCGGTGCGCGAGGAGATCCTCGGCCAGGCGGCGCGCGACTGCATGCCTTTCATCTGCCAGGCGTTCCTCGGCAGGCCGGAGGCGTGCGCGCAGGGAATTGAATTCGACCGGAAGCTCTACGTCCTTCGCCGTGAGTTCGAGCAGAGCTCGGAGGACACCTATATCTGCTCGCTCTCGTCGCGGACGATCGTCTACAAGGGAATGTTCCTCGTGAAGCAGCTTCGCGCCTTCTACGAGGATCTGCAGGACCCTTCGTATGAGACGGCTATCGCGATCGTGCATTCACGCTTTTCCACCAATACGACGCCGAGCTGGGAGCGCGCCCACCCGTACCGATTCATCGCGCATAACGGCGAGATCAACACGATCCG
>DJXE01000144.1:16113-48349 GCA_002449595.1 Lachnospiraceae bacterium UBA7012 | reverse complement strand
TGCTGTTCTTCACAGCCTGACCTTAACGTTTCCGTCAAGGATTTCATTCAGATCGTTTGACCTTCAGCTTACAGATGCACTGCTGTGCTGTTCTGCTTCCGAATTTCCTTCGTTCTGAAGATCTCATAATTATTAAAGAATCTTCAGGGTTGCATTTCTGTTCGGCCGTCGCTGAGTTTTCAAATCTCCCAGCAACAACCCAACGCTTCTGATTGTCACTATTCGATTTGGAAGGTTCTTCCGACCTCTCGGTCGTCCCTGCCTGGCAGGTGTCCGCTCCAGTGGAGCAACTCTGACATCATACTATGAGGATTTTAGGAAGTCAAGCACTTTTGTAAAAAAATTTTTGACGCCCCTAGATGTAGTGTTCAGACCAGCAAATAGTTCCTTAAAAGGTACTCCAGGAGGTATAAGATCACGAATCCTTCGATGAGACCGAGGACCAGTCCCAGTGCGCTGTCGAGCCATCTTATGATCGGAAGGCGCGCAATGAGATCCAGTCCGCTGAAGACGAGATGGAACAATTTGAAGAGCGTCACCGTAAAGAGCAGCATCACAATTCCGGCGAGCAATCCTCCTCCGGAGGTGCTCTCTGCGCGCAGGTTCTTCCACAGGTTTCCCAGGAGCCCCGCGATGCACGCGGACAGGACCAGGGATACCAGCACGTCGAACCGGTTCGCAAAGCCTTTCTTTAATCCGCGGTTCATGCTGCCGAGCAGGATCGCCACGGATACGATGATGATCACAAAGAAATATATGTTCATCCTGTTACTTCAGCGTCATTTTCTCGACGATCCCGCCGGTGATCACAAGGAACTTTCCCTGCTTCGACGTGGGAATGACCGCCGATACTTCCCGCCCGAAATTACCTTCGTACTTCTTTTCTCCAGCCGTATTGTAGACCGCGCACTCCTGGCCGTTGTTGATGATGATCTGGTCAGACGCGATCTGGATCTGGGTAAAATCCATGGCAAAACGGATGGAAGACTTTTTCTCCCCCTTCGACGTATAGACGTCGAGGCGGTATCTCTCTTCGCCCGTCATATCCGGAAACAGCAGGGCGGCGTACCCGTCGCCGTAGTAGACGCCCAGCAGATTCTCGTCAAACATCGTGTTCGCCGTGTTCTGCGGGATCTCCTTCCCGGTAAAAAACGCGATGCGCGAGTCGGAGACGCCGAAGACCGTGTCCCCCGTCAGGAAACGGACGACCGGCATGACCTCGCCGTCGAAATCGTAGCCGCTGACGTAGTTGTCAACGACGTTCTGCCCGACCACACCGAAATTGTAGAACGCGACGCTGGAGCGCACGCTGTCGCTGCCCGGGCGCAGGTGCGAGATGCACACCAGCTCCCCGCTCGGCGAGACGCAGATCCCGATCGGGTATCCCGTCTGCTCCATCGTCGTCTTGAAATAGGCGAGAGGATTGCCCTTCAGATCAAACAGGTAGACCCACGTGATGTCGGAGTCGCTCAGGACCGCCGCCACTTCGCCGCTCTCCGAGACCGCGATGCCGCGGATCGGCATGTTGGTGGAGATCGCGCCCATGTACTCCTTCGTGCTGACGATATAGACCGTGCTGCCGTTGTAGTCCGCGATCGCGGCCACGTTCCCGCTCATGGCGAGCAGCGGCCGCTGCATCTCATAGGTAATGTTCCAAAGCGTTTTTCCCTCGGCATCCATGAGGCTCGCGCCGTCGCGCGTGTAGACGAGCAGATGCCCGTCCAGGTTCTCGTAGACCGCAGACTCGCTCCGCGCGAGGTCCGCCGCCTTGACGTACTCCGCCTCGGTGAAGGTGCGTGTCTCAAGCCAGATGAAAAACGCCGTCGCTCCGCCGACGATGAGCGCTATCAGGAGAAATGTCCGCAGAAAGATAAGGAAGCGGTGTGCGCGGATCTTCTTCTCGTATCCCGATCCCTTCTTCCCCGCCGGTTCCTCTTCGTAGTAGTCGCCGCCATCGTACGCGTCGTCATAGCCGGCGCTCTGCCCGTCGTAATCATCCCGCTCGTAATCGGGATAGATGCTCTGGTCATCGTCGTCGTACGGCTCGTTATTTATTCTGTTGTCGTGTGGACTTCTGAATTTGATAACTGCCATCTGTGTCCCAGGCCCGCTTTGCTTCTTCTGCCGCGGCAGTCCGCCTTACAGCTCCGTCCTGCCCTCAAGGGCGCGCAGGAGCGTCACCTCGTCGATATACTCCAGGTCTCCTCCGACCGGGACGCCGCTCGCGATCCGCGTCACGCGGATGCCGGTCGGCTTGATCAGCTTGCTGATGTACATCGCGGTCGTCTCGCCTTCCAGGCTCGAATTCGTCGCCAGGATGACCTCCCGGATGTCCTCCGAGGAAAGGCGCGCCATCAGTTCCTTCAGCCGGATGTCGTCCGGGCCGATGCCGAGCATCGGCGAGATCGCGCCGTGCAGGACGTGATAGAGCCCCTCGTATCTCCCCGTCTTCTCGTAGGCGGCGAGATCCCTGGGGTTCTCGACGACCATGATCGTCGTCTTATCCCTTTTCGCGTCAGAACAGATCGGGCAGATCTCCGTGTCCGTCAGGTTCTGGCAGATCTTGCAGCAGTGCACGTTCTCTTTCGCGCGCAGGATCGAACCCGCGAGCTGTTTCACACGCGCGTCCGACATCCCGATGATATAAAAAGCGAGGCGCTGCGCAGATTTGTTTCCAATGCCAGGCAGCGCCGCTAATTCGTCGATAAGCTTATTGATATGTCCGCTGTAGAGTTCCACTTAGAAGCCGAATCCTCCGCCCATGCCGCCCATGAGCCTTGCGCTCTCGTCGTCCACCTGCTTCATGGCCTCGCCGACCGCCGCGATGATCAGGTCCTGCAGCATCTCCACGTCGTCGGGGTCCACCGCGTCGGGGGAGATCGTGAGGCTCTTCAGGTTCTTGGAACCGGTCACGACGACCGAGACGGCGCCGCCGCCCGCCGTTGCCGTAAACTCCGACTCCTCGAGCTTCTTCTGCTTCTCTTCCATCTCGCGCTGCATCCGCTGCGCCTGCTTCATCAGATTGCTCATGTTTCCGGGCATTCCGCCGGGAAAACCGCCTCTCTTCGCCATCTAACTGTCCTTTCCGCCACAGGCCGTGATTCCGGCCGGGCATCCTTTGCCGTCCCCGTCAGTCCTCGATCTCGATCTCCATCCGGATGACGTCCTGCAAATCGACATAATTGTCTGTGAATTTATTACCCTTGTCAAGGAATTTGTACTCTACCGGCACGCGCTTGCCGGTCTTCTCGCTGAGGTAATTCTCGAATTCCGTCCTGTTGTGCTCGTTCAGGTTGAACATGTCCGCACCGAACCGGTTCGGGAACACAAGAAGGAGCTGGCCCCCGCCTCCGAGGCTCAGGTTGGCCTTCTGCAGGAGGCTCTTGAGGTAGGACGAGGGCAGGGCTGCGAGAAGCCGGCTCCAGCCGTTCACCACGCGCCGCACGTCGTCCGGGATCGCCGAGGGAAGCTCAGGCGCTTTGCGCGGTTCCTGAGGTGCCTGGGGCGCTGCCTGCTGCGCTGCGCCGCCCGCGGGCTGTGCCTGTCTTTGTCCGGCTTGAGGATAGCCTTGTCCTGTTTGGGAAAAGCCTTGTCCGCCGCCTCCAGCACGGATCATCTCCGATACTCTCTGTTCGTCGGACTGGAGTTTCTCCTCCAGCATCCGGATCCGTTCCTTCAGGGCGTCGGCGACCGGGTCACCCGCCCGCGGTTCCAGCGGATCCTCCGCGGCGCCCGCGCCGTCCATCACGGGCGTGCACTGCCGGATGACCGCGATCTCCGCAAGGATCCTGCGGTTCGCGGCATACCTTATCTGCTCCTGCAGCGCGGAGAAGATCCGGATCGCCCGGATCAGTTCGGAAAGCTCCGCCAGGCGCGCGTCCTCGAGCATCTGCGCGAGGTTGTCCGCCGAGACGTCCAGCATGTCCGCCGTCTTCTCGGAGGCGTTCAGCATCATGAGGTTCCGGAGGTACCAGATATAGTCCGTGACGAACTGCATGATCTCCCGCCCCTCGCGCAGGATCTCGGAGAGGATCCCGAGCGCCGTGGCGGCATCCCCCGTGTGCATCGCCCGGAAAAACCTGCTGAACACGCCGGTGTCCACCGCGCCGAGGATCTCAAGCGTTTTCTCATACGTCAGCGTGCCCTGCCCGTAATTGAAGGCATTGCACTGGTCGAGGATGCTGAGTCCGTCGCGCATGGAGCCGTCGGCGGCCGAGGCGATGTAGCGAATCGCCTTGTCCTCGGCATCCAGCTTCTCCATGTCGCAGACTTCGCGCAGCCGCCCCGCGATGACGTCCGGCGCGAGGCGCCCGAAATCGTAGCGCTGGCACCGGGACAGGATCGTCACCGGCAGGCGGTTCGGCTCTGTCGTCGCAAGGATAAAGATCGCGTACTCCGGCGGTTCTTCGAGCGTCTTTAAGAGCGCGTTGAACGCCGGCGTCGAGAGCATGTGCACCTCGTCGATGATGTAGACGCGGTATCTGCCCTGCGTCGGGGAGTACGAGACCTGATCGATGATGTTCCGGATGTCGTCGACGCCGTTGTTCGACGCCGCGTCCATCTCCACGACGTTCAGGTTCGCGTTCTCCGCGATCGCGAGGCAGGACGAACAATGCCCGCAGGGACTTCCGTCCTGCGGGTCTTCACAGTTCACTGCTTTCGCGAAGATCTTCGCGATCGTCGTCTTGCCGGTGCCGCGCGTTCCGCAGAACAGATAGCTGTGGCCGATGCGGCCCGAGACGATTTGGTTCTTCAGGGTCCTGACGATGGTATCCCGTCCCCGGACGTCTTCAAACGTCAGGGGACGGTACTTGCGATACAGCGCCAGGTAATGGGTGTCTGCCATGTGTTAAGTATTAATCTCCGAATTTGATTCCCAGGAGCTTCGCTTCCTTGATGATCGTGGACTTCGGGTCGACCACCTTGAGCTTGCCCGCGACTTCCTTCAGCGGGACCTTCGTCATCTCGCGGTTCTTGTAGGCGACCATGTAGCCGAATTCCTTCTTCAGGATCATCTTGCCGGCTTCCGCGCCGAGGCGGCTCGCAAAGACGCGGTCGTACGGATCCGGGGCGCCGCCGCGCTGGACGTGGCCGGGGACCGTGACGCGGACTTCCTTGCCGGTCTTCTGCGCGATCTTGTCCGCGATCTCGTAGGAGACCGATGGGAATTTACTCTTTTCAAGCTTCTTCGCGTACTCTTTCTTCGAGAGCTTCGCATCCTTCTTGGAGATCGCGCCTTCCGCCACGACGATGATCGTGAAGCGGCTGCCGCGCTTGTCGCGCTCTTCGATCGCCTCGCAGACCTTGTCGATGTCGTAAGGGATCTCCGGGATCAGGATGATGTCCGCGCCGCCCGCAATGCCTGCGTTCAGCGGGAGCCAGCCGACCTTGTGGCCCATGATCTCCACGATGAAGACGCGTCCGTGCGAGCTCGCCGTCGTGTGGATCTGGTCGATCGCGGTCGTCGCGATGTCCACCGCCGACTGGAAGCCGAAGGTCATGTCCGTGCCCCACAGGTCATTGTCGATGGTCTTCGGCAGCGTGATGACGTTCAGGCCCTCCTCCGACAGGCGGTTCGCGGTCTTCGTCGACCCGTTGCCGCCCAGCATGACGAGGCAGTCGAGCTGCAGCTTGTAGTAGTTCTGCTTCATCGCCTCGACCTTGTTCAGGCCGTTCTCGTCCGGAACGTCGATCGTCTTGAACGGGACGCGGCTCGTGCCGAGGATCGTGCCGCCGATCGTCAGGATACCGGAGAAATCATGTCCCGTCAGCATCCTGAACTTGCCGTAGATCAGGCCGTTGTATCCATTCTCAAACCCGTACAGCTCGTAAGGTTCTTCGCAGTTGTTCTGGATCACCTTGACGACGCCGCGCATTGCCGCGTTCAGCGCCTGGCAGTCACCGCCGCTCGTCAGAAATCCGATTCTAAGCATAATGATATATCCCCCTTTTTGCTATCCTTCCGATATTGTGACTTGCACCTTTGGTGTTGTGCCGTCCCGCGCTTTCATGCTTCACGCAGCCGGTCTCGCTTCCCACGCGCCGCGCGGGGCTGTCCTGCAGGTGCTGAAAGATAGAAATATTATACCATAACGGTGCTTGAAACATCCCTTCAAATCGCATATAATAACTCCGTTCATGGAGGGTTACCCAAGCGGTCCAAGGGGGCGCACTCGAAATGCGCTAGGCCGGTTATCCCGGTGCGAGGGTTCGAATCCCTTGCCCTCCGTCCTGAATAAGCAGCGGCTGTCGCGTGATGCGGCAGCCGCTTTTGTCACTTCTGACGATTTCTTCTCTCTTCCCACCATTTGGCGGCATCCCGCCTGCTGCGGAGCCACGTTCTTCTGCGCGCCGCGTCGTCGCGGATGCGCGCGAGCCACTCTGCTTCTCTCTTGTAGCCGGTGTCTCTGAGCCGGTAGATGTATGCGCTCCTTTTCTTTTTGAGGTAGCGCGATACCGCAAAAGCAATAATCGCCGCGATCACGGCTATCGCCGGCAGGACGATCAGCTGCAGGCGCAGCCCGTCGGACGGGATCCGCAGCACCGCGAGAAGGTAGAGTGTCGCGGCGAGCACCGCGCCGCCGACGGCGATCGCTCTTCTGTGCCAGTGGTACCGGCCCGTGCGCGCCGTCGAATAAGCGAAGAGGATCGTGACGGGCACGCTGTTCGGGATCCTTCCGCAGCGCACAAATACGCTGTCCAGGATCTCTGCCGCCTTCTCCATATCCAGTTCGGGGTATTCTTTTGTGCGGTCGCTCATTCTAATGTACTCTTCCCCAATCTCTAGTCTCGCTGCCTTCTTCGCCAAAATGCTTATTTCATTACGACCTTGTCTGGTCGCTCAGTCGCTTCGTTCTTTCACCCGGACGCGCAATTCATTGCGTCCTTTTATCTCGCTGCACTCTGTGCTCGAAACGTCAGTTGTTCGAGATGCTTCTGCGCGAGTCTGCGGTACTGCTTCACCGCGCTGGGGCTGATCTGCAGGATCGCGCCGATTTCATCCGTAGACATATTCTGGCCGAAATGCATGAGGGTCACCATCGCCTCGGTGACGGGAAGTTCTTCGATCTGTTCCAGAGAAAAGATGCTCTCCCCGATCTTCATGGTTTTCTCAGGAGAGAGGCCCTGTCTGTCCCGGCAGAAGCGGAAGTTGATCCGGCTGAGCCAGGCGGTCAGGACGAGCGGGCTCCGCAGCTCCCGGATATATCTGAGCGCGCGGACATACGTCTCGCGCAGCGCCTCGTACGCCTGCGCCTCGTCCCTGAGGCACCGGCAGGAGTACGCGAACTGCTGCCTGCAAGTCAGCGCATAGATCTCCGCAAATGCATTGCTGCTGCCCTTCTTCGCCTCAGCAACCAGCTCATTCAGATAACCGTGGTCGGGTGATCGCATGTATATCTCCGTCAGATTCTGCTGCCGGACTGCGCACGGAGGTTCGCGTCCGCGACCATTTCGCCGAGCGTCTTGTCCTTGCGGCCGGCTGCCATCGCGGTGCCGGAGGAGAAGACGAGCAGCCGCTCGCCGGCCGCCGCGCGCTCCTGCGTCTTCAGGGTGATTTCTTTCCGTACTTCATCCAGCATGTCGTCCGAGCACACTCCGTAGACTACCAGGAAGCTTTCTTCGCTGCGCCTCCCGATGAAGCAGTCCGGATCCTGCCTGCGCGCCGCCTCGACAAGAATGTCGCAGAACGCGCAGAGCGCCGCATTTCCCGCCGCATGGCCGTCCATGCCCGCGATCTGCTGCAGGTTGTCGAGCCGGAAGACGGCACAGCCCATGCTGTCAGGCAGCGCCTCATGCCGGAACTTCGCGACGTACGCGTCGCAGCTGCGATGATTCGCAACTCCCGTCAGCGTATCCGTGAACAGCGCCTGGTCCAGCTCCGCGTTCTCCCGCCTCATTTCAAGATATGTTCCGAGATCCAGGAACAGGAAGACGAGTGACGATGCAATGAGCGCAAGCAGTACAAAAACCAGCGCCCCGCCGCCGGGTATCTCCCGAATCTGCTTTTCTCCGCGCAGCAGCAAAGCGACTGCCGCCGCAGCCAGCACGAGCAGAAGCACTAATTGGATCGTCTTATAGAGCTCAAACTTCCTCATCTTCGCTTTCTTCCTGCCTTCATTTTCAATTGGCCTTATGCCGTTCCGTACTGAAATCTATTGAATTTTTCTGGTAGTAAGCATTGTAACACCTCTCCCTTTCCGTGTGGCAGAAAGTATAATGAAAAGTACAAACAGTTGACCGGAGGGGCCGCCCTCCTCCTCGCACCGACTGGAGGGTCGCCCTCCTCCCCGATTCAAAAACGCCTGTACGATGATGAGATCCGAAACCTCGTTCCGAAAGCCCTTCCTCACAAAAGCACTCCCCGACCTGCGGCGCACCTCCCGGGCAGACGTCATTCTTCTCGCCCTCTGGTTCTCGCTGAATCTCGTGCTGCTGTGCTTCCATGAGCCGTGGCGCGACGAGGCGGAAGCCTTCATGATCGCGCGCGGCTACGGTCCCGTCGGACTCTGGCGGCAGCTCTCGTCGGAGGGACAGCCGCTGCTCTGGTTCCTCGTTCTCTTCCTGCCCGCAAAGCTTGGCATCCCGTTTCGCCTGATCGGAGTGATCAGCCTGCTTGTGTGCGCGGCGGCAGTCATTCGCTTCCTGCGCGTCAGTCCGCTGCCCAAGCCGCTCACGTGGCTCATTCTCTTCAGCCCGCTGTTCATGTATTACAATCCGGTCATCAGCCGGAATTACTGCCTCGCGCTGCTTCTGTGCGTGCAGCTGATCAGACTTCGGCGCTCGCGCAGGCCGCGGCCGCTGGCGCTTGGCGTGACGGCGGCGCTGCTGTTCCAGACGCATCTCATGCTGGCTGGTGTCGCGCTCGGGGTGACGCTAAAGCTGCTGGTGGGGTGGATTTCCAGTCGTAGGAAAAGGATTTGGGCGCCGGAGATCCAGGCTGATGCGCCCGGGACGGTGTGGGGCGCTGGCGGTGGGATGGCGCTCACAATTGATAAGGAATATCTGAAAGGGTTTGTTGTTGCGCTCGGCGGACTTGTTCTTCTTGTTCTTGAGATGCTGCCTGCGTTTCATGTCATTGTGGAGTCTTTTCAGTATCGGCAGCTTTATAGCTTCCGTGAGCAGGGGATGCTCATATTCCGGACGCTGTATCAGTTTAAGGATGCGCGGGTGTATCCGTTTATCGTATTTGTAGTCTTTCTTATTCCGGTCATGCTTTCAATTCCGCGGATCTATATACTCTACGAGGAGATTCGTGCTGGGCGAGGTGGTTCATCCGACAAAGGCATTCGCGCTGCCGGCTGGCTGTTTACGACTTGGCTCGGAATCGCGGTCTACTTCTACATCGCGATCTACGTTCGCGTCTCCAATCACATGCAGCTCTCGCTCTGCCTCATGATGATCCTTCTCATCGCTGTCTGCACGGCGCCCCGCGCCAGATATGCCGGCTACCTGTTCCTGCTGCTGTGCCTGCTTGGCGTGCCGCGGCTTTGCGTCTCCGCTTACTCGGATCTCACCGGCGCCTATTCGCAGAGCAGTGCGATGGCGGAATACATTCGCGAGGAAGTCCCGAAGGACGCCGTCATCACCGTAAAGAGCGACTATTATTACACACCTGTCGCTGCGCGCTTCTCCTCCAGGAAAGGCCCACTCTTCTTGGATCTCGGCACCGGTGAGCGGTACGTCAATTACGTCTGGGGATTCAGCTATCCCGAGGCCGACCTCGCAGCTGCCCTAAAAGAAAACGCAGGCAGCCCGGTCTACTACCTGACTGCCTACGCTTATGATCTTCTGACTTCTGAAAATGAGATGGAACTCGTCTTCTCCGCGGATGGAGACACCATCACCGACGAAAAATATTACTTATATCGTGTAAAACAATGATCACTGGTCACTGAACCTTTTCGCTACTACGGGCCACGCAACTCCCAGGAAGACGATCGCCATACCCAGAATTTGCAGCAGTCCTACTCTGTCGCCGAACGCGATCACGCCGAATAATGTCGCCGCGACAAGTTCCACCGTTGCCGCGATGCTGGCGCTGCCGCCGTCGATCCCGCAGGACAGGCCGCAGAGGTAGAGCACGTAGGGAATGATCGTCGAGATCAGGGCGAGGCCGGCCGCGTAGAGCAGCTGCTTTCCGGTCAGGCGCGCCAGGATCACCGGGGAGCGCATCGGCAGAAAGAGGATGAAGCTCAGCGCGAGGATGAGGAGGCCGTTGCAGCGGCCGCTGTTTTTCTCCTTGGCTTTTGTTCCGATGACGGTCGTGAGGCTGTAGCAGAAGCCGGCGAGTATGCCGACTGCGATGCCGGCGGCGTTGACTTTCAGGCTCTCCGGGTCGTAGATGCGCACCACGAGCGCGCTGCCTGCGATCGTCATGATGAGGGCGATGATTTTTTCGCCGGTGAAGGGGATGTGATAGATGATTCTGTCCAGCACGTTAACGAACACCGGCGCTGTGTACAGAAGCACTGAGGCCATGGCGGTCGGCAGAAGCTTCACCGAATTCGCGTAGGAGATGTAGGTGCCGCTCATCGCGAGCATGCTGTAGATGATGTAAAACGGGATGTCGCGGCGGCGGACGTTTTTCAGGTCGCCGAATGCGATCAGCAGCAGGAATGCGAGCACCGCGGACAGATAGCTGCGGACCGACGCCACGTCGAGCGGCGCCAGGCCCGTTCCGTACAAATATCTTGTGAAAAGCGGGATCGTCCCCCACATCACCGCGCCGGCCAGTACCAGCGCGTAGCCCATCAGGTGCTTTGCTTTCATTTTCCAGTTGCCCGCATCACCCCAACACTTCCGCCTTCGCCTTCTCCTGCGCAGCGATCACGCGGTCGCACCACGCATCAAACTCCGGATCATCCTTCTGCCGCTCCGGATGCGAAAGCACGTACTCGACAACGATCTTCGCCCCTGTATGGAAAGGAACATGCGTCGTAAACTCCGGCACCAGCCTCTTCAGCTTCGAATTGTCAAACACCGCCGAGCTCGACTTGTCACCGACGAGCGATCCCCAGAAGTCATACTGCTTCCCGACTTCCGACAGGAAGTCCGACGCGACGTGGTACGCGTGCAGCTCGACGCCGAGCGCATCCGCAATCGTCTGATAGATCTGGTTCCATGTGAGCGTCTCGTCGCAGGTGATCTGGAACGCCTCGCCGATCGCGTGGCGGTTGCCCATGAGCCCCGTGTAGCCGATTGCAAAGTCCGTATTAAACGTCAGCGTCCAAAGAGACGTGCCATCGCCCTGAATGATGACCGGCTTGCCCTCCAGCATGCGCTTGATGATCTGCCAGGAGCCGTTCTTCCCATGCACGCCGACCGGAATGCTCCGCTCGTCATACGTGTGGCTTGGCCGGATGATCGTGATCGGGAACCCCTCCTCACGATACTTCCGCATGTAAAACTCCTCGCAAATGATCTTGTTCCTGGAGTACTCCCAGTACGGATTCGCCAGCGTCGTCCCCTCCGTGAGAATGTAGCTCGCCGCCGGCTTGTGATACGCCGACGCCGAACTCGTGTAAAGGAACTGCTTCGTCCTCCCATTAAAGAGCCTGTAATCCCGCTCCGCATGCGCCAGCGTAAAAATCGTAAAATCACTGACCGTATCAAACGTCAGATCCCCGAGCTTCGTAAGAACGTCCGCCTCGTCATTCACGTCCGCCTGAATGACCTTCACGTCCTCGGGCAGCTCACTGCTCCTGTTCCCCCGGTTCAAAAGATAAACTTCCCAGCCATCCTTCACCAGCTTCTTCGTGATCGCCATGCTGATCGTTCCGGTCCCGCCGACGATAAGTGCTCTTCTTCCCATAGCTGCCATCCTTTCAAAGTACTCTGCTGTCACGCAGAAAAATCCTGCCCTGCCCTTCGGAGCAGATGCCTTTTCTCAGATTCTACCACGCGCCGCCCCGTTGTCACATCCGCGGGATCCGAATTTCGCAGCACACACGACAATATAGCACATGGTCGCCGTGAACCAGGTCACCGGATAGATCATTACCACTTTTTCCGCCGCCGGCGCCCGCTGCATGATGACACTCAGCAGAATCAGCCTGAACGCGCAGAGGTTCAGGAGCGAAATAGCCATCGGGGCGACCGCGTCTCCTTTGCTGCGGAGCAGGGCGCCGAGCACTTCAAGGAAGACATAGAGAAAATAGAAAGGCCATGCGGCGTGGATCATGGATGCACAGACCATGGCGGCGGGACTGCCTGCGAGAAACACCCCGCTGATCTCCGTGCTGAAAAGGATCATGACCGCTGCGATCACGGCGGCAGACGCCGCTCCGGCACTGAGGATGAGGCCGCATCCCCGGCGGATCCGCTCTCTCTTCCCGGCTCCTTCGTTCTGGGCAAAATAGACCGCGGCCGCCTGCCCTACCGCCATGATCGGGTAATAGATGAAGTTCTCAGCCTTGAAATATGCGGTGAACGCCGCGATCGAAACCGCACCGAGACGGTTGATCTGTGACTGGACCAGAAGATTGGAAAACGTGATCACAGAAGCCTGCAGTCCCGCCGGTATCCCGATCTTCAGAATGCTCCGGGCAGTCTCCGCATCCGGAAGGCCGAATCCTGCAGGAAACACCTGCATCCGGCGCTTCGCCGGCCGGATCCGCCCGGCAGGGACATCGCTCTCCCGTCCTGGATCCGGCAGGGAGAATCGGGTGAGGATCGCTCTCCATACAAGGAGCATGGCGGATGACTGCGACAGGACCGTCGCCGCCGCAGCTCCTGCTATGCCCAGACGCAGGACACAGATCAGCAGATAATTGCAGGCGACGTTGATGAGACCTCCGGCCAGCTGGTACCGCACGGGAGTGCGGGAGTCTCCGGAAGCCCTCAGAATTCCTGCGCCGAGATTGTACCCGGCGATCGGGATCATGCTCAGGAAACAGATACGGAGATACAAGGCGGACTCCGGGCGTATCTCCGCGGGCACGCGGATCAGGACGACAAGCCGGGACATGGCTCCTATGCCCACTGCTGTCAGGACTGTCCCGGCGAGGATCGTGATCCGGGCGGAAGTCCGGATGAGCCTGTGAACCGAGGCTTTGTCTCCCCGGCCGAACGCCTGTCCCGCCAGTACGCCGGCGCCGACTCCCGTGCCGGTAAAAAAGCCAAGAACGAGCGTAAGCAGAATGCTCCCGGAACCGATCGCCGCCGCGGCGGCCGTTCCGAGGAACCGCCCCGCGAAGATGAGATCGACCGTGCTGTAAAGCTGCTGGACCAGGCTGCTCAGCAGAAAAGGAATGGCGAACAGAAACGTCTTTTTAAGGATCGGTCCCTCCGTCAGGTCGATCATGACTGCGGTTTCCCCGCCCTGACCAGGAACATCGGCACGGAGGCCTGGTTGATCTGCTCGTTGCGGTCCCACACCTGTCTCCACACATCCTCATCCGTACTGGCAGTCATTCCCAGCCCGGTAAGGAAGCGGGTATCCCATTCCGGCCGGTCGATCCGGGAGAATGGCAGCTGCCTCGCGATCGCCTCCATCGCCTCCGTGTCGGTACAGAGGTAGATATCGTCCTCTCCCGCCCGGGCGGTCATCCTGCGGTCGTTTTCGTACGCGGCCAGAGCCTTTTCATCAAACAGGAACCGGTAATAGTTGGCGTCAAACACAAGAATGAGACCGCCCGGCCTCAGCACTCTCTCCCACTCGCGATATGCGCGGTCGGGGTGGGGCAGATTCCAGGTCAGGTTCCTCGAGATGACAAGGTCAAAGCTTTTGTCCCCGAACTCCAGCGCCTCCGCATTCATGAGCCTGAGGTCCACCTCCGCGCCGTACCGGCGGGCGTTCTCCTTCGCCTCCCCGAGCATGTCCGGTGTGTAATCCACGCCGGTGACGCGATGTCCCATCCCTGCGAGCAGGATCGACAGGAACCCCGGTCCGGTTCCGACCTCCAGTATGTCCAGGGTTTTGTTTCCCCCGAAATGCTCCTTCAGTTCCTTCCGGACGACGCCGCCCCACATCCGGAGATGGCCGTCGTCAAGTTCCGCCCGGATGATCCCCGTGTACGACGGGGCCCGGTTTGTCCAGTATGCCCGGTTCTCCTCCTCGATGCTCTTCCACCTGGTCGTCACTGCCGTATCGCTCATCGTTTCCTCCGTCCTTTACACCGCAAATGATTCCGCCGCGCCCAGCAGTTCCTTCGTGTAGGCGTGAACCGGCTCGCGAATCAGTTTCTGTGTCTCTCCTTCTTCCACGCAGGCGCCTTCCTTCATCACCATTACACGGTCGCACAGCATGCTGACCAGCGCGAGATCATGGCTGACAAACAGGATCGAGAGGTGCCTGTTCTCTCTCAGTTCCCGGAGCAGCCGGATCACCTGGGCCTGCGAGGTCACATCCAGCGCGCTCGTGATCTCGTCGCACAGCAGGATCTGCGCTCCGGAGAGCAGGGCGCGCACGATGGACATCCGCTGGCACTGCCCTCCGGACAGGGCCGATGGATGCCGGTCCAGAAGGTCATCCGACATGCCGGTCTCCCGCAGAAGGCTGCGCATCTGCTGCTTCGCCTGTTCGCGGTCTGCGCCGGCAGGGATCGCCTCTTCCAGGGACCACCGCATCGTGTGCCGCGGATTGAACGACGCACCTGCGTCCTGGAAGATCATCTGCATGTATTTCCCGGCAGCCGACGGTCCGGCCCCTGTGAGATCTCTCTCCCCTGCAAGGACCCGCCCGCTTTCCGGCCGTTCCAGGCCGCAGGCCACCCGCAGGAGCGTACTCTTGCCGCTGCCGCTCTCCCCGACGATCCCGAGCACTTCTCCCCGGTGCAGCTGAAAGCTGATCTCCCGAAGCGGCGTAACGGTCCTGCCGGCGCTTCTGTATGTCTTGTTCAGATTGGTCCCTTCCAGAATGACCATATCTTCTTCCGTCTTTTTATCTGTCATCAAGGCCTCCGGCAGATTCTTCTCCGCTCCGTTCCCGTCCGGCCAGTTTCGGGACATCCCGCAGCAGCTGTCTGGTGTACTCCTGCACCGGTGCATTCAGGATCCAGTCCGCATCCTCCAGTTCGATCATCCTGCCGTCCTTCATGATCCCTATCTTCTCCGCCATTCTGCGGGCGATTCCGAGATGATGCGTCACCATGAGGATCGCAGTGCCAAGTTCCCGGTTCATCTGTTCCAGTTCCCGGATCACTTTGCCGGCGGTCGTCACGTCCAGGGCGCTCGTCACCTCATCGCACAGGAGAAGCCGGGGTTTCAGGAGCATTGCCGCAGCGATGGCGACGCGCTGGTTCATACCGCCGCTCAGTTCATAAGGCCGCAGCCGCAGAAGTCCCCTGGCATCCGCGAGTCCGACCGCTTCGAAGGCGCGGGCGGTCTCCGCAGGATCAAACTGCCTCCCGTGGCTTTGCATCGTCTCGCGCAGCTGCGCCTCAAAAGGACGGATCGGGTTGAATGAACCCGCGGGATTCTGGGGAATCAGTCCGATCTCCCCTCCCAGAAGGCTCCTCCTCTGCTCATCGGTCATCGCCGAGACCGGGCTGCCAAAGGCCCGGATGCTGCCGCCGGTCACGCGGACGCGGTCCATACCGTGGACCGCCTTCAGCAGTGTTGATTTCCCGCTTCCGCTCTCTCCGACGATGCATATGATCTGCCCTGCCTTCACCGACAGCGAAATGTCCGTGAGGACGTCCTTCTCCCCATAGGAAGCTGACAGATGTTCAATACTCAGCAGTTCTTTCGCCATGGCAGTCTCCCGCTCCTTATGTGTGCCGCTCCGCCATCCGGTATTCCATGACGGCGTCTCCGAGATAATTGAAAACGAGGATCGTCAGGATCGTGGCGAGCGCCGGGAAAAGGACAGCCCACGGGGCGATCTGGATATATGCCCTCGACTCGCTGATCATGGATCCCCACTCCGCCTGCGGAGGAACGATGCCGAGTCCCAGGAAGGAAAGTCCCGAGATGCCGATCATTGTCGTTCCGATCTGGGTCAGCGCATTTGTCAGCAGCGGCTCCAGTACATTTGGCAGGATGTGGTGCAGCATAATATAAGGGCCGCTCTTCCCGGAGAGAAGGGCCGCCTGGATGTATGGCATCCCGCGGAGCGTCCTCGCGTGGCTCCTTGAAAGCCTTGCAAATCCGGTCCACATGGTGATCCCGAGTGCGGTCATCGCGCCGGCGATCCCTCCGCCGAGGATTCCGGCCACAGCGATCGCAATGACCATCTGCGGGAATGCAAGCATGATGTCGGCGACCCGCATGAGCAGGTCATCGATCCTGCCTCCGTAATACCCGCACAGGAGCCCGATCGCCGTGCCGATGACAAACGACACCGCCACCAGGAAAAAGGTCACGGCAATCGTCGTCCGCGCTCCCATCAGGACACGGGACAGGACGCACCTGCCGAGATTATCCGTCCCGAACGGGTACGCCGCGCACGGTGCGTGGCGGATGATCGCACTGTTTGTGCGATAGGGATCATTCGGCGAGAGCATTGGCGCGAGGAGCGCAACGGCGATAAGAATCACTGCCGCTGCCGAAGCGGCAATGATCCTGTATCTCTGTTTTTTTCTCTGATCGGAAACGGATCTTTTTATCTTCATTTCTGTGTGTTCAGGATGCGCGGATCCAGAATGCCGGCGATCACATCCGCGAGAAGGTTCACGCCCATGTAGATCGTCCCCATGATGAGCACGAAGCCCATGATGACCGGATAGTCACGCGCGTTAATGGAATCCATGACCAGTTTGCCGATGCCCGGCCAGCGGAATACGGTCTCGATGACGACGCTTCCTCCCATCAGAGTACCGACCGCCAGCGCCGCCATGGTCACGATATGCCCGAGGCTGTTGTACAGGACGTTTTTCCAGATGACATACCGCTCCCGGACGCCCCTGGCCCGGAGTCCCGTGACATACTCTTCCTGCAGTTCCCCGATCAGTTCCGAGCGGATCTGCCGCACGAACCGGCTGGCCAGCGGAATCGCGAGCGACAGGGCGGGCAGAAGCAGTCCGCGCAGATTCCCGGAAGCGATCACGGGCAGGAGTTTCAGCCGGATGCAGAAGAAATACATCAGCAGCACCGAGATCAGGAAATTCGGCAGCGAGTTGCCGACAAAAGAGACCACCCTGATCAGATGGTCCGCGGGGCCGTCCTGCCGGACCGCGGAGACGATTCCGAGCGGCAGTGCCGCGGCAAGGGAGATCAGGAGACTTAAGGAGGACAGGATCAGTGTATTCTTCAGGCCGGCTGCCAGCTTGCCCGCAACCGGCATGTCGTCCTTGAACGACACGCCGAAGTCCCCGCGCGCAATACTGCCGAGCCATTCTCCGTACCGGACAAAAAACGGGCGCAGGAGGCCCAGCCTCTCGCGCTCCGCCTGCAGGATCTCCTTCGTGACGACGATTCCCTGCGAGGTCAGCCGCTTCTCGGCGGGATCTCCCGGGGCCGCATACATCAGGGCAAACACCAGGAAACTCAGTATGATCAGTATGATGATAAGCTCCGCCGCGCGTTTGACCGCGCGACGGAGCAACAGGGGAGCAGATCTTTTCATGTCAGTTTATTTTGCGGGCATATCCGTCTCCGCGTCCACACCGTAGAAGTCGAAAGGTACATACTCGGCGAAGCCGCTGACGCCCGGCCGGAGCACTGTCGTGTTGTTGAACAGCCCGACATAGCCGAACGCGTTGTCGTCGATCGCGATCTGCACGATCTCGTTTGCCAGCTGCGCCCGCTTGTCCGTATCCACTTCATAGCGGAGCTGTTCGATCAGTTCCTGGCAGTGCGCATCCTCAAAGCCGGCCACGTTGTAGTAGGAGCCGTCCGCAAGGGTCGAATCGATGAAATAAAGCGGATCACCCGACTTGTCGGCGATCATGCAGTAGAGCGCAAGGTCGAAGTCGGCATTCGCGATATAAGTCGAATCCGGATCCTCTTCCACGCGCAGCGTAGAGTCGATGCCGATATCCCGGAGCTGTTCCTGGATCAGGACCGCCAGCGTATCGAGAGACCGCGCCGCGTAGTAGCAGATGCTGATCGACAGCTTCTCGCCGTCCTTCTCATAGATCCCGTCGCTTCCCTTCACATAGCCGTCCGCTTCCAGGAGTTCGACCGCCTTTTTCGTGTCGACCGCGGGAACCGTAACCTGGCCGTAGGCCGCCTCTGTCGAGAACGGGCCGACCGCAGGAGACACCGTGCCGGAGAGATACTCCGCGATCTTGTCCTTGTCCACCGTCAGGTTGATCGCCTCACGGACAGCGTCATCGAGCGTGTTCTCGTTCAGGATGTAGAACTGCAGCCGCGCGCCGGGGATCTGAACGACATTATATGTATCGGGATCGGACTGATAGATCTCAAGCGCCGCCGAAGAGACGCTGTTATAACAGTCGATCTCCCCGCTCTGCATCGCCATCAGCTTCGGGTCGTCCTCCTGCATGTAATAGAAGATGGCCCCGTCAAGTTTTACGCTGCCGCCCCAGTAATTCTCATTGCGGGAGACTTCCACGTCGCCCTCGGGAATGAAGCTTTTCAGCACAAAAGGACCGGTGCAGATCGGATCATTGTCGTAATCCTCAGTATTGTCGAGATCGATCATACCGAGTTCCGGGCTCGCCAGATCATTCTTCAGCGTCGGGTAGACCTCGGGCGTCGTAATGACGACCGTCTTCTCATCCGGTGTCTCGTAGCCGAAGTCCGCAAGGAATGCGAACCGCTCGTTGACTTCCGCCGCGCGCTCGAGGTTCCGGACCACCATCTCCGCCGTCAGAGGCGTCCCGTTAGAGAATCCGACCCCGTCCTTCAGTGTGACGGTCCATGTTGTGCCGTCCGGCACCGCGTCCTCCGCGAGGCAGGGCTCCGCCGCCGAGTTCTCATTCAGCTTGAAAAGCGCTTCCGAAATGCCATAAATGGAGGTGTACCAGCCGTAATACTCTTTATGCACATCCAGGCTCGGATAGGCGAAAGATGCCGCGGTGCGCAGGATCTTTTCTCCTTCTGTTTCCTGCTGCTGTGCCGTCTCTTCCGCTGCGGGTTCCTCCGCCGCAGCCTCTTCCTTCTGTTCTGCGGCCGCGGACGGCGTCCCGGAAGCTGCCGTGCCTCCTGCCGCGGGAGCCGCGCATCCGGCCATTCCCATTACCAGCATCGCGGCTGTCATCAGTGCAATCAGTTTCTTTTTCATCTGTCTTAAGTTCCTCCCGTCTAAATATGTTTCACTTACGCGCAAAAAGAAGGCACCGTCCCCTTCTGGAGACCGCATGCCTTCCTGACATACCGTTATGATTCAAAATTCGTTTACGCCGCTGATCTTCCCGGTGATCCGGTCACTTCTGTGCCGCCGATGCAGCTTCCTGCTGCAACGTTTTAATCCGTGGAAGGATCCGTCAGTTCGCGGACTGCATCCGCGATGAGAGCACCCATTCCTCTGTTGGTGACTCCGGCGATAAATGTATCGCAGTGATAAAAAGGGATCAGGATCCTTTTCGCATCCGAACGGGCTACCGCTTCCGCCATGACAGAAGTGATCTCTCCATCCATTGCGTCCGTGATCACGATGCCGACCGGCCCGACGATGACGTCCGCCTTGCGGCAGCCTACCACGACCGCATTCTCGCCGGTTGCCGCCGAGTCCGCCCCGGCTTTGAGCATGGCGGACGACGCGACAGTGTTCGTGCCGACTGCCATGATCACGGCGTCCGGGAGCTTCTCCCTGATCTTCAGGACAAGCTGTCTGCCGACACCGCCTCCCTGTGCATCTACTACCAGGATCCGCATAAGCCTTCCCCTTACTTTCACTGTAGCACAATGAAAAAATACCACAGACATGAGCCCGTCAGAAGCCCCCGGGGGGGATTCGTTTTATGCAGTTAACTCTTCCCGCCTCACATTCGGGCCTGCATCAGCAATCGCATCAGACGTTTCGCAAGAAAAGCTTCGGCCCGCTGCACTCACCGTATCCGTCGTCCGTCCAGGTACACTCTCTGCAAGTCCCAGTTCTCGTCGCACACGAGGAAGTCCGCCTTTTTGCCCGGCGCAAGGCTTCCGATCTCCGCGTCCATTCCAAGCTCCCGAGCAGGCGTCAGCGTCGCGGCGAGGACCGCCTCCTCCGGACGGATCCCGAATCGGATCGCGCTCACCATATTCTGGAAAAGGTTTTTCGCCCCTCCCGCAATCGTCCCATCCGCAAGGCACGCGCGCCCGTCCTGCAGGATAACCGTCTGCCCGCCGAGCACG
This sequence comes from Lachnospiraceae bacterium UBA7012, assembly GCA_002449595.1. GTDB lineage: Bacteria > Bacillota > Clostridia > Lachnospirales > Lachnospiraceae > CAG-791. The sequence goes on along the minus strand of DJXE01000144.1, from coordinate 28,168 downwards.
TACTCGCCGTCCGGCATGCCGCACCCGCGCATCGCATCGGAAATGATGCAGACCCTCCCGGGAAACAGCCGGAACACCATCCGAATGACAGCGGGGTGGACGTGGATCCCGTCGCAGATCAGCTCGACCGCGACGTCCGCGCGCTCCGCTGCTGCCGGAATGACGCCCGGCTCCCTGTGATGGAGCGGCCTCATCCCATTGAAAAGATGCGTCACATGAGACGCGCCCGCTTCAAAAGCCCTGCGCGTTTCCTCATACGACGCATCCGTATGTGCCAAAGATACTTTGCAATATTCCGAGACTTCGCGGATAAACGTCTCCGCACCCGCAAGCTCCGGCGCGACGTCCACGATCTTCACCGCATTTCCGCACGCTTTCTGCAGCCTCCGGAATCCTTCGACATCCGGCAGTTTCAGGTACGCGCCGTTCTGCGCGCCCTTCCTCTTCTCCGAAAAGTACGGCCCTTCCATATGCACGCCGGCGACCCTCGCGCCGTCCGACGGCCTGTTTTTCATGTATTCTTCCGCTGTCTGAAAAGCCTTTTCCAACTGATCATAAGGCAGCGTCATCGAGGTCGGCGCGAAAGACGTGACGCCGTTCTGCGCGAGGTACTGCCCCATCCTGCGCAGTCCTTCCGCGCTTCCGTCAGAAAAGTCAGCGCCGGAATTCCCATGCGTGTGAATGTCCACAAGTCCCGGAATCACATATGCGCCGCCGAGATCTTCGGACTCTTCCTCCTGCCGCCCTTCCGTCAGGATCTCACGAATCCTGTCGCCGGAAACAGCCAGGTTTCCCGGGACAAAGCCCTTTTCACCCAGAAAGATGTGTGCTCCAGTAAACAGCATATCTTTTTCCCTTACAGCGTCACTCCGTCCTTCCAGACGGCGATGCCGCGGTAGCCGCTTTCTTCGCTTCTGGTCTCGTCGCCGGATGCGGTACGGATCACCAGCGCCATGAGCTGCCGCGTGGCCTCCTCCTCGGAGATGGTGCCGTCCGCGATCACGCCGGCGTTGAAGTCGATCCAGTTCTTTTTGCGCGTGGCGAGGGCGGTGTTGGTCGCGATCTTCAGCGTCGGAACCGGCGCGCCGAACGGCGTGCCTCGGCCTGTCGTGAAGAGGACCATGTGCGCGCCTGCGGCCGCGAGCGCCGTGCTGGACACTAGGTCGTTTCCGGGGCCGCACAGGAGTGTGAGGCCTTTTTCCTTCACGGCGTCGCCGTAGCCGATGACGTCGGTGACCGGTGCAGTGCCGCCCTTCTGGACGCAGCCGCAGCTTTTGTCCTCGAGCGTCGTGATCCCGCCGGCTTTATTGCCGGGACTCGGATTCTCATAGACGACTTCCCCGTGCGAAAGAAAATAGTCCTTAAAGCCGTTCAGCATCCCCGCGGCCTTTTCAAACACCTCCTCGCTCACGCAGCGCGGGAGCAGCATATTTTCGGCGCCGAACATCTCCGGAACTTCCGTCAGGACTGCGCTTCCGCCCTGCCGGATCAGAAGATCTCCAAACCGCCCGACAAGCGGATTCGCCGTTATTCCGGAGAGGCCGTCCGACCCGCCGCACTTGAAGCCGACCACCAGCTCGCTGACCGGGATCTCCTCCCGCCGAAAGCCTGCCGCATATTCTTCAAGCTGCCGCAAAAGCTTCATCCCCGCCGCAATCTCATCTTCCTCCTGCTGGCAGATGAGGAATTTTACCCGGTTCGGATCGTAGTCGCCGAGCTCTTCTGTGAATTGCTCGTGCGTGCAGTTTTCGCAGCCGAGGCTCACGATCAGCACGCCGCCCGCATTCGGATGCCGCGCGAGTGCCGCGAGCAGCTTTCTCGTCTGCGCATGGTCCGCGCCCGTCTGGCTGCAGCCGTACGGGTGCTCGAAGGCGTAGACGCCGTCGACTCCGTTTTCAGGCACGTATTCTGCTGCGAGCTTTCTGCAAATATCATTTACACAACCCACAGTCGGAATGATCCAGATCTCATTTCTGATCGCTGCGCGGCCATCGGGGCGGCGATAACCATAAAATACAGCTTGCTCCTCGCCTGCCACGGAGTTCCCATTCTTCCAGTTCCGCAGCCACTCGTCCCACGAAGCATCGATTGCCGGCTCATAGCGGTATTCTTCTTCGCCGCTGAGGTTCGTCGCCGTATTGTGCGTGTGGACCCACTCACCAGCACGGATCTCAGCAGTGGCATGTCCGATCGGCGTCCCATACTTGATGACGGATTCTCCCTCACGGATGTCTGCCAGAGCAATCTTGTGTCCCTGCGGGATGTCCTGTATCGCCTGAAGTCGGATCTCTCCTGCGACGACAGTCTCACCCTCAGCAACAGGGGCGATTGCCACAGCTACGTTATCCTTCTCTGTGATCCGGATCAATTTTTCATTCATCGAATTCCTCCCGGGTGCTTCCCGGTTATCCATTTCTCGGCAAAATTATCGTAATTCGCCATACCGCGCACGCCGCTGCAGTCACCGCAATTCGCCGTACCGCACGAACGCAGGCGAACTCACTGCGCTTTGCCGAGTTTCGCGAACGCCGCCGCAGTCCCCTGCTGCCGGATCAGTGCGAGATCCGCGAGCACTGTCTCTTCAAGTCCCGCGACCTGTCTGAGATCCTGACCCCACATGTCTGTGTTCGCAAGGACGTCGTTCACAAGAGCGGCATCGTCCGCATCTTTGTGCTCATAATAGAAATCCAGTACCTGTGCGTCGTCCTGCGCGCGGTATTCCTCCGCTGCGCCCTGCACCTGTCTTCTCAGGACGAGCGCATTATCTTCTCTCGCCACAATATCCGTGCTGTAGAACGCAATCAGCATCGCGAGGCTCATCGACAGGCACGGAGGCAGTTTCTCATATTTTTCTACGTATTCAAGCAGGGTCGGCATGTTTCTCGCCCGCCACTTGGACGTGGAATTCAGCGTGATGGAGATCAGCTGGTGGTCGACGAACGGATTGTCGAACCTGTCCTGCACCGCGGCGGCAAACGCCTTGCAGTCATCTTCCGGCAGCGGAAGAACAGGGATAACTTCTTCTTCGAGCATCCGGTTCATGTATCCGCGCACGGCTTCGTCATGCATGCAGTCGCGGACGATATTGAATCCGGCGAGATACGCGCCGGGCACAAATCCCGTGTGCGCGCCGTTGAGGATCCGGACCTTGCGCTTCTTGTACGGCACCACCTCCGGCACAAAATGCACATTTGCGCCCGCTGCGCTGAAAGCTTCCTCCAGCACCCGCAGGCTCTGCTCCGCCGCGTTCGCATCATCCTTCTGAACCGCCGGCAGCTCCTCGATATACCACACGCCAAAAACTTCCCCGACAACAAGCAGCTCGTCGCGGTAGCCGTTTTCTTCTTCCATCTGTGCAAGCTGTGCCTCGTCGCGCACGCGGCCAGGCACAATGCGATCGACCAGCGTGGAGCAGAATATGCACGCACCGCCGACCCAGTCAGCGAACGCGTCTTCCAGCTTCCAGTCGGCAGCGTGACGCAGCACGCAGTCCCTGAGGACCAGGCCGTTGTCGTCGATCAGCTCGCAAGGCAGGATTGCGAGTCCCGGAAGCCCCGCCTTCCAGCGCGCATACAGAAGCTTCGTCAGCTTTGCCGGGAAGCTCGCCGGCGGCGCATCCTCCAACTTGCACGATGCATCATAGACGATGCCCGCTTCCGTCGTATTGCTGATGATATACTTCAGCTCCGGGCTGCAGATGATCTCCTCGATCTGCGCCCAGTCCCTGTGCGTGTTGCAGCAGCCGCTGGCTGCGGAGATGATCCTTTTCCGGTCGATCTTCTGGCCGTTCTCACTCCCGCGAAGATACAGCGTGTAAAGGCCGTCCTGCGCATTCATGCGGTCCGCGCCGCCCGTGCTCGCCGACGCCGGCTGCACCATCGCAACCTTGCCACCAAAGCCAGCCCGCTCATTCGCAACATCAATGAAATAATCCGCAAACGCCCGCAGGAAGTTTCCTTCCCCAAACTGCAGCACCTTCACCGGCGCCTCCTTCAGCAGATATCCATCGTACCCAGCCTCTTCTAATTTCCGATAACTCAGAAGTTCCATTTCGGTCCTCTCCTGTCGCTCTTCATCCCCGCTGTTTCTCGTGTGCGCCCCCTCAAATCCTAAAATACCTCTCCGCATTCCTAAAGCAGATCCCCTCAATGATCTTCTTCAGCGCCTCTTCATCCTCCGGATACTCCCCATTCTCGACCCAGTCGCCGATCATGTTGCACAGGATCCGGCGGAAGTAATCATGCCTCGTATAAGACAGGAACGACCGCGAGTCGGTCAGCATACCGACAAAATTGCCGAAGATCCCGAGCCGCGCGAGCGAGCGCATCTGCGCCTCCATGCCGTCCTTCGTGTCCAGGAACCACCACGCGGCGCCCATCTGGATCTTGCCGGGCATCTCGTCGTTCTGGAAGCAGCCCATGAGGGCCCCGATGCGGTCGAAATCCGTACTGTCGAGAGAAAACAGGATCATCTGCGGCAAATGTTTTTCCATGTCGAGGGCGCTCATGAAGCGGGAAAGATCCGCAATGCAGCTGTTCTGCGCGATCGTATCAAAGCCTGTATCCGGCCCCTCCAGCGCAAACATCCGCTCGTTGTTGTCGCGCCTGCAGGAGTAGTGGATCTCCATCACGATGCCGTTCTCGTGGTAAGTGCGCGCGAGATGCATGAGGATCGTGGTCTGGTACTTTTCCGCCTCTTCGGTCGTGAGCTGCGCGCCGGACAGAGCCTTCCGGTACACCGCGTCCGCCTCCTCAAGCGCGCAAGGGCGATACATGACGTAATCGAGGCCGTGGTCGCTCGCGCGGCACCCGTGCTCCTTGAAGAACCGGATCCGGTCCGAGAGCGCGTCCATGACGTCCTGCACGCTGCCCAAGGAGGCCTTGCCGACGCTGGCGGCCAGCTTCTTCATATACTCAGAAAAGCCTTTCTTCGCAATGTTCACGGCTTTGTCCGGCCGGAACGAAGGGCAGACGAGGAAGTCGATCGACGGGTCCGCAGCGATCTTTTCGTGCCATTCGAGCGTGTCCGCCGGGTCGTCGGTCGTGCCGATGTACGCGACGCCGGACTTACGGATGATGCCGCGCACGCTCAGCTCCGGATCGTTGCGCAAAAGCTCATTGCAGTGATCATAGATCTCCCTGCAGTTCTTAAGCGTCAGCGGCTCCGTGACGCCGAAGTACTTCCGCAGCTCGAGATTGCACCAGTGCACCATCGGATTGCCGATCGACAGCTCCAGCGCCTCCGTAAAAGCCCTGAACTTGTCAAACGGATCCGCCCCGCCCGTCACCAGCTCCTCCGGCACGCCGTTCGAGCGCATCAGGCGCCACTTGTAATGATCGCCAAAATAAGTGCCATCCGCATTCCTGCCGCCGAGCCAGACCTCGGAGATGCTGTTAAATCTCCTGTCCTCAAAGATCTCTTTCGGCGAGATGTGGCAGTGGTAGTCAACGAGCGGAAGATTCTCCGCGTACTGGTGGAACAGGCGCGCTCCGATCTCATTGCGGAGCATGAAGTCGGGACCCATGAATTCTTTCATTACAGTACCTCCGGCGTCTTCGGCGCCGAGGCGCCCAGGAACTGCTCCAGCGCGCGCACGACCAGGTCGTGGTCCTGCGGGTCCGGCAGTCCGGAGAGCGCGACGCAGCCGATGATCGAGGAAACCGAATTCTCTTCTGTGAGGGGCTCTCCCTTCAGGCGGATCGGAAAACCGCCGCAGCCGAAACCGTAGGTGTCTGTATCGGCAGCCAGTTCGGCAAGCTCGCCGAGCTTCCTGTTCCGGACGCATGCGTGCATGCTGCTGTGCCCGGTCTTCCGGATCAGGTTGTACTTGCGGCTGACCCAGCCGAGCCGCACGTCCTCCTCGGGGGAATCCGTGTACTGGAAGACGACCGTGTCCCCGATGCAGACGCGCACGGTCGTCGGGGTCGGGTTTTCCGCGGCGATGTCCGCCAGGATGTTCCCGAGGCGCCTCGCGTCCTGATTTGTGAAGGAATCAAATCGCAGCAGCTCCTCCTGCCGCTCCAATAGCTCCAGCATTTCTCTTGCATCCATAAATGCCACCTCCTGATCGTTGTCTTTTTCATAAAAAGCAGGTTTCACCTGTGAATTTTAGAAAAAAAAGAATCATTCTGATATATCACCGCACTCGTGGATGAGCTGCTCGCACGAACATACATCATTTCCTGATCTTAATGACCTTTACGCCGTACGGCAGCAGAGAGGCCCTCGCGACTCCGGGGGTCTCTTTTTGTTTCACGTCTGCGGGAAGTGTGACGACACGCTCCTCATTCGTATGATTCAGGAAAAACAGGATCTTCTCCTCCGCCGTCTCCCTGACAGTCACTTCGATCCCGTTCCAAGGATCGGGACTTTCGTCTGCCGAATCTGCTCCCATTCCTGCGGTCTCGGCTCTGGTCGTCCGGTCCTCCGTATCAGGCCTGAAGCTGTCGTAAAGCGGTAATACGTTTCCTTCCATGCAAAGCTTTTTCACCAGTGCATCATAAAAATCATCACTCGAGGCCGTCGCGACGTACCACGCCTGCCCCTGTCCGAAAGAATTCCGAGTGAGCGCCGGCATTCCCGCGTAGAAGTCTTCCTCATAATTGCTGATTGCCTCTGCACCTTCCGTGTGGAGCAGATCGCAGACCAGCTTTCCGGGATACCGCTTTCCATCCCAAGAAAAGTGATTCTCCGCCTCGCGCGGCAGTGCATCCGTCTCCTCGACCCAGATGCCAAGGATGTCGCGCAGCGGGCCCGGATATCCGCCGAGGTGCACGAGGTCATTGTCATCGACGGTTCCACTGAAGAATGTGGTGATAAATGAGCCGCCGTTTTTCACGAAGCTGCGGATCTTTTCGTCGTAGCCGCGGGACTTCGAAGCTCCGTCTTTATTTTCAATGCTTGCTCGGGATGACGCGCTTCCCTCGACAGCGGCTGTATCTCCAACGTCCTTGCTCCCGCCGCAGATCTTAGAGATCGACTCGATCGCATCCGTTCCCGGAATCATGTAGAGCACCGGAGCGGCAAGGATCTTGTACTTCTCCAGGTCATCCTCCGGTCCCACGATGTCCACCGGGACGTTCGCGCGGTAGAAGGCGCGGTAGAAGCGGTAAAACTCTTTTATGTAGTCCAGGTCCGTCGAAGGGCCTGCCGACTGGTGGATCGCCCACCAGTTGTTCCAGTCGAAGTACAGAGCGACTTTTGCAGGTGTTCTTCCGAAGCTGCCTTCATATATCTTTCCGGCAGTTTCATCGAGGCTCTTCCCGAGGTTCTCCCCGGCGCTCTTCTCAAGGCTCTCTCCGCCGGTTTTCCAGTAGCCCTCCAGCTCCCCGCCGAGCGCCTTGATCTCGCGGAACACCCTTGTCTCCCCGGTGCCGACATGGTCAATCACCGCGCCGTGAAGCTTTTCACAGTTGCCCATGCTCCGTCTCATCTGGAAGAAAAGCACGCTGTCAGAGCCATGCGCCACGGCCTGCCAGCTCCAGAGGCGCATCACGCCCGGGCGTTTCAGTGCGTTGTATGGGAGCCAGTTCGTCACGGACGGCGTCTGTTCCATGAGGAGGAACGGCGCGCCGCCGCTGACGCCGCGCATGAGGTCGTGCGCCATCGCGATGCGGGCGGGTTCCATGCCGTTCGAGGGGTAGTTGTCCCAGGTGACGATGTCCATTTCCTGCGCCCATTTGCGGTAGTCGAGGTCCTCGCAGAAGCCCATCAGGTTTGTCGTGACGGGGATCTGCGGCGTGTGTTCGCGGATCGCGTCGCGCTCCAGGCAGAAGCATTCCAGCATGCTGTCCGACTGGAATCTGCGGTAGTCGAGCGAGATCGTCTGGAACTGCGTCCGGCCGTCCGGGAGGAGTTCGTTGGTGAAGTCCGGCGCTTCCACTTCGTCGAAGCTGTAGAAAGTGTGCCCCCAGAAGGCGGTGTCCCAGCGGCGATTCAGTTCTTCGATGGTGCCGTACTTTTTCTCGAGCCAGCGGCGGAAGGCGGCGCGGCAGTTCTCGCAGTAGCAGTATCCGCCGAACTCGTTGCCGACGTGCCAGAGGATGATGTTGTCTCTGTCTTTGTAGCGTTCTGCGAGTTTTCCGGCGAGACGCGGCGCGTACATTCTGAACGTCGGGCTGTTCGGGCAGGAGTTGTGGCGTCCGCCGAAGGTCCTTTTCACGCCGTTTGCTTCCGTCCGCAGAATGTCTGGGTGTCTTCTTGCCATCCACGCCGGATGTGCTCCGGTGGAAGTGGCGAGGATCACGTTCATTCCGTTTTTCCCGACAAGATCCATGATCCTGTCGAGCTGTGTAAAGTCGTAGGTGTCCTCGGACGGCTGGATCTTCGCCCAGCTGAAGACGTTCAGCGTCAGCGTGTTTACGTGCGCCTCCCTGAGCAGCTGCATGTCTCTTTCCCAGACTTCTTCCGGCCACTGCTCCGGGTTATAGTCGCCCCCGTAGGGGATGCGGTTCCATTTCAGGTCTTTGTGGTTCATGGGCTCCTCTCGTCTTGCTGCAGGGTTTTCTCCTTTTCTATTCTAATAGTCAGAACCACTATTTGAAACAGATGAATCAGCCGCATTTGTTGTTTTTGATAATTGTGGCTGACTGGATTTTTCCAGTTGTCGGACGCATTTCACATTTTTGGTATTTGCGTCTGACAAGTTTCTGCAACACTTCCGGATCTCTTGCGGGAATAAGGTCAAAGGAGATATCTCGATCAGCATTCCCTACAAGCATTTCTATAAAGGAGGTCCAAATGAAACACCACAAGATGAATCGACTTCTCGCATCGCTCCTCGGCTTATCTATGGCAGCTGCTATATTCACAGGATGCGCCGCAGCGCCAGCAGCCGCGCCCACAGCAGAAGCCAAGACGGGCGCCGAGGCCACCGCAACAATCGCAGCCCCAGTAGAATCTACAGCCCCGGAAGAAGCAATTTATGAATCCGCAGAGACGACCGCAGAAACTTACAATGCAGCCGCCGTCCCGGGCGCAGCATCGTGCAAGGCAGCTGCTTCTGCGGCGGAAATGTACATGACCGATACTATCGAAGCAGAGGCGTACATGGCGGATGCCTGCTACCCCGAAGAGGAACTGTACGTCGAACTGCCGGCCTTCAATACGGAGGAGTACAGCTACACCGAGGAGAACCGCTTCCTGTCGCCGGCGGCGGCGCCCTTCTCCACCTTCGCGGCGGACGTCGATACCGCTTCCTACGCGAACTTCCGCAGGCAGGTCCTGGCCGGCGGGAGCGTCGTCCCGGATTCCGTCCGCATCGAGGAGATGATCAACTACTTCCATTACGACTACCCGGATCCGGAGCGGGGCGAGCCATTCTCCGTGACGACAGAGCTGTCCGACTGCCCCTGGAACGACGAGGCGAAGCTCCTGATGATCGGCCTCAGCGCACAGCAGCTCGATGAAAAAGAACTTCCCCAGTCGAACCTGGTTTTCCTGATCGATGTTTCCGGTTCCATGGACGACCCGAACAAGCTTCCCCTGGTGCAGCGTTCCTTCATGACTCTCGTTGAGAATCTGGACGAGCACGACAGAATCTCGATCGTCACCTACTCCTCCGGCGAACGGATCGTCCTGGACGGCACGCCGGCAAACGAGAAAAACACGATCATGTCCGCGATCGAGAGCCTCGAGGCCTACGGCTCAACGAACGGCGAAAAGGCCCTCGTCACCGCATACGACCTCGCCAAAAAGAACTTCATCAAGGGCGGCAACAACCGCATCATCATGGCGACGGACGGCGACTTCAACGTCGGCATCACGAGCGAAGGCGACCTGACGCGCCTCGTGCAGGAAAAGGCGCAGACCGGGATCTGGCTCTCTGTCCTCGGCTACGGAATGGGCAACTACAAGGACAACAAGCTGGAAGCTCTCGCCGACAACGGAAAAGGCAATTACGCCTACATCGACTCCATCGATGAAGCGAGAAAGGTCCTCGTCGAAGAGGCCGGCGGCACGTTATTCACAGTCGCGAAGGACGTAAAACTTCAGGTCGAATTCAACCCGGAAAAGGTAAAAGGCTACCGCCTGATCGGATATGAAAACCGCACAATGGCAGCCGAAGACTTCAGCAACGACAAGAAAGACGGCGGACAGATCGGCGCTGGCCACCAGGTGACAGCTCTCTACGAGCTGGTCCTCGCAGACTCCTCCTACGAAGTCCCCGAAGTGCACTCAAGATACGGCAACAGCGCAGTTAGCGAAGAAGACGATGAAAAAGCTTTGGAGGACGAACTCCTCGCAGTAAACATCCGCTACAAAGAGCCCGAAGAAGACACCAGCAAGCTTCTCGTCTATCCGGTCACAATGGAATCATATAGCGAAGAAATGAGTTCCAATATGAACTGGGCCGCAGGCGTCGCGCAGGCAGGAATGTTGCTTACCGAATCTGAATATGCCGGAGATTCCGATTACGAGAGCATCCGTGCGAGACTTCGCACAGACGCAAATGACGACTTCCGCGAAGAATTCATTTACCTGCTGCGCCATCTTTAATCAAACCTTAATCGTTTTCGCGTTTGATATTCATTTTCACCCCGTACAATGACATCATCAACAAGCGTTACAATAGTACCAAGCCGGGCAGGCGCGAAAGAGGGGGAGAAAATGGAATTCAGAATCTTAGGAAGAACGGTTAAACACGCATGGCTGATACTGGCCGGCGTTCTCGTGACCGTAGTGCTCGCGAGAACAAGATTTAATTTCGGGAGTATGCTCCACAGATACGCGAACGCGAACTCCTACACGGCGGGCAATTTTGAGTACCGCGCGAAGGACGTGTCGCAGGTGGAGATCAACTGGGTCAGCGCCGACATCACCGTGAAGCAGAGCAGCGCCGGCACGCTCTCCGTATCGGAGAAGGACCGCGGGCTGAACGAGAAGCAAAAGCTTCACTGGCGCCTTGAGGACGGCAAGCTGGTCATCCAGTACTGCCAGAGCGGCTATCATGGCAGATTTCCTTCCGGCGCCAAGGATCTGACGATCGAAGTCCCCGAGGGGATCCAGCTTGATATCGACTGCGTCAGTTCGGACGTCAAGCTGGCCGGCAGCCAGGCTTATGACAAGGTGACTGTGAATTCCGTCTCCGGAAACGTCGCATTTGACGAGATCGCCGCCGACAAAGTCGACGTCGATACCGTATCGGGAGACATCAACGGCGGAAAGCTCTCTTCCGACAAGGCAGATCTGAAGACGACTTCGGGAAACGTCACGATCGAACCCGTGAAATTTAACAAGCTCGGAATCGGGACTGTCAGCGGCAACATCAGGCTCCTGTCCCTGCCGGACGACAGCGCGCAGATCCAATTCTCACACGTGAGCGGCAGCCTCAAAACGCAGCGCGAGTATAAAAAAGACGCGAACCAGTACATCTTCGGAAATGGGAATAACAAAATCGACGTGGACACCGTCTCCGGCGACCTGAGTCTATAAATGAAAAGCTGATATCCCCGGCATCCAGACAGTCATAACCGTAACAGGCCGCAAAATATAATGAAAAATTAAGAATTGCACAGGCACCATTTTTCCTCCCCGGGATGTATAATTTCCCGTATATCAGGACTAAGTGCTTGTGCAATTTAAATTATCAGGAGCACAATCATGAAACAGTTTTTATACCGTCTCCGGCAGATGATCGTGGTGGCCATGCGCAGCCGAAACGGGCAGGACGCCCTGGCATGGCTCTCATATGTACTGGCGCTTGTCGCTTTCCTGCTGTACACGCTGCTGAGGAATTACCTGTTTTATATTCTGTTCCTGGTCTTCGCGATCTACGCGCTGTTCCGGTCGTTTTCGAAGAACATCCCAAAGCGGTACCAGGAAAACCAGAAGTTCCTTCAACTGACCGCAAAGCCGCGGAAACGCCTGAAGCTCTTAAGACTCCAGTGGAAGGACCGCAAGACGCACCGCTACTTCATCTGCGGCGTGTGCGGCCAGATGATCCGCGTTCCGAAGGGCAAGGGATCCATCGAAGTCCGCTGCCCCAAGTGCGGCGCGACCGCGCAGAAGCGGACCTGATCTTCATCCTCCGTTACAATAAACAGTCCCGCTTTTT
>DJXE01000144.1:3448-15997 GCA_002449595.1 Lachnospiraceae bacterium UBA7012 | reverse complement strand
ATTTCGCGATGTCAAAGCTCCGATATGATCCGCTATGTTGTTTTTCTCAGTCGTAGGTATCGTAAACGCTCATCGCGGTTAAGCTCCCGGCCAGTGTCTCCGCCGTGGTGCCGCGCAGGGAGGCGTCTTCGGGCAGGAAGACTTCCACGCCTTCCCGTCCCGTTATGTCGAACCAGTTGTCGGACAGCGGGATGTCTGTGAGACTGCTCGTGAGGCAAATGCCGACGGCGTAGTGCTTCGCGTCCGTCCGGATCAGGAATCCCTCCTCCCGCTTCTCCACCGAGACCGTGAGCTCCGGATCCGGCAGATCCACCTGCTTCGGCCGCAGCGGCATGACGTCGTTCTTCGCGGTCACAGTGCCGCTCTCCTGAAGCTCCGCCGCGATGAACCAGCGGCCGGCCCCTTCCGGGATCTCGACAGCAGGAATTCCGGCGAGCGGGAGACTATCGCCGTTCTCAAAGCACGCCGCCGCATCCGCCGGCAGTTCGATCTCCGACGCACTGTAAGCGCCGATCCTGACCGGCACAGAGGCCTGCGCGAGAAGCGCAAAGTCAAAGTCCCTTTTCCGGATCACCAGGTCACCCACGATCTCAACCGCCGTATCGTTCGCGATCCACACGCGGAGCTTTCCGTCCTCGATGCGGGTACTCACGAGTTTGGGGGCGAAAAACCTTTTCGCCGCGTAATGCAGCGCCTTCCAGCGCCCGTAGTAGTCGATGCTCGACCAGGAGGCCACCGGCCAGCAGTCATTGAGCTGCCAGTAGACCGCGCCCATGCAGCGGCCGCGGTTCCTGCGCCAGTGCTCCACGCCGAAGCGGATCGCCTCCGCCTGCAGGAGCTGCGAGATATACAGGAGGCTCGCGAAGTCCTTCGGGTAGCGGTAGTAGCTCGACACGTAGTACATGATCAGCCCGTTCGCCGCGCCGTTCTTCTGGTGCGACTCCATGACGGGCGAAAAGATGTTGCGGTCCTCCGGCTCCGTATAACTCTTCACGGTCTTCAGGGACGGGAAGGACTCGAAGCCGAACTCCGAGCAGAAGCGGAAATAATACTTCTCATAGTCCGTGAACGGCTTCATGCCGTGCCAGACCGTCCAGTAGTGGACGTCGCCCCTGTTTTCGTCGGAAGGGGCGTCGAAGCTGCCGCCGGAGGAGGGTGATGACGGCCAGTAGAAGGTATCCGGCGCGTACTGCTTCACGACCTGCGGCATCGCGTACTCGAACTGGCGGATGTAGTCGGCCTTCAGCGCGGGGCTGAGATTCTTGACGTCATTCCACTCGAGCCAGGCGGCCTCCATCTCGTTGTTGCCGCACAGGAGCCCGAGCGAGGCGTGATGGCGGATGCGGATGAGGTTGTCCTTCAGCTCCGCGCGCACGTTCTCATCAAACGCCTCCGTGTACCGGTACACGTTGCAGGCGAACATCGCGTCTTCCCAGATGACGAGGCCGAGCTCGTCGCAGACGTCAAAGAACGTGTCGGACGGGTAGACGCCGCCGCCCCAGACGCGGATGCAGTTGAAGTTCGCCGCCGCGGCATCTTCCAGAAGGCGTCTCGTCTTCTCCGGCGTCACGCGGCACAGAAGGTTGTCTTCGGGGATGTAGTCCGCGCCCATCGCGAAGAACTTCACGCCGTTTGCGGAAAAGCAGAACTCCTCGCCAAACTCGTCTTTCTCCCTGCATACTTCGAGGCTGCGCAGGCCGATCCTGCGGCTCCACGTATCGAGCGCGCCGCCGTCCGCGGCTGCACTGTCCCCGGCCTCTTCGCTGCCCGTTCCTTCCAGGGACGCGCGGCAAAGGAGCGACACCTCGATCTCATAGAGCGGCTGCTCTCCCATGTTGTTGGGCCACCAGAGCTGCGGCCGGTCGATGCTGAGCACGCACGGCTCTTCGGCCGGTACCTCCGCGCGGAATGTCTCCCCTGCGGGAGAGGTCACTTTGACTGCGAGCGAAAACTCTTTTCCCTCAAAAGAGAAAGCGGAAGTCCTGTCCTTCCAGGAGGAAGCGAGGATCTTCCCGTCTCCGTCGGTGACGTCCGCACTGATCGTGAGCACGGACTGCTCCGCGTTCGTCTCCTGATGCACGAACACGTTATCCAGTCTCGCGTCGTAGGCTTCGAGATAAACCGGGCGGAACAGGCCTGCGTCCGGCAGCTGCGGACCCCAGTCCCAGCCGAACATGCAGTGCGCCTTCCGGAGCGCGTAGTTGCCCGGCAGGCAGCCGGTCGCGTAATAGGGGATGTCCGGGTTCTCCTCCAGCGTCCTGTCGATGAACTCAAGCGGCGAGCGGAACAGGATCTCAAGCGTGTTCTCCCCTTCGCACAGGAGGTCCTGCACCGGGATGCGCCACGTGCGGTGCATGTTGTCGCAGGAGGCGAGCGCCTGCCCGTTCAGCGTGATATCGGCGAGCGTGTCCAGGCCCTCAAAGACGAGATCCGCAAAGCGGCTCGCCAGAATCTTTTCATCCGGCGCAAACACTTTGCGGAACACGAAATCCTGCCGGCAGACTTCCCGCACCGCGTACTCGTTCTTTCGGTAGAAAGGGTCATCGATCAGGCCGCTGTCAAGCATCGCCTGCAGCGCGGTCATGGGTACGTCCGTCGTGATCTCCCAGTCCTGCGCCGCCGCGCGCGCTGCAGCATGGCCGTACTCCGCCGCAGGGATCCCTGTTCCCTTCACCGGTCGGATCGTCCAGTTATCGGTCATCTCCATTCTGATCATATGCCACTTCTTATGGACAACACTATCAAAAACTATCAAAAATATTTCTTCACCGCTCCAGGCAGCGCCGGATGCCGCGCACGAAGCGCCCGAGGCCGTCTTCGAGAATGGATGCCGGGCAGGCGCAGTTCATTCGGAGAAAAGCATTTCCACTGCCCCCGTATTGCCCGCCTTCCGAGAGGATGAGGCCCGTCTCCCTGCGCAGGAAGGCGGCGAGGTGCGATGCGTCCGGCATGTCCTCTCCCAGTAAGGCGCTGCAGTCGATCCACAGAAGATAGGTTGCTTCGGAGGGCGTCACTTTCAGCATCGGGAGCTCATTTTCTATCGTCTTCCGCGCGGTCTCCTTGTTTTTCGCGGTATACGCGCGCATCTCGTCCAGCCAGTCCGCTCCCTTCGTGAATGCGGCGATCGCGGCGTCTACCGCAAACGCGTTCGGCTCTGCGACCTCGTCCGTATTCAGCGTGCGCCACATCTTATGCCTGAGGAACGGTTCCGGCACCATGACGGCTGCCGTCTGCAGTCCCGCCATGTTGAAGCATTTCGTCGGCGCGATGCAGGTGACGCTGATCCGCGCGCAGGTCTCCGAGGCGGATGCGAAAGGAACGTACTGCGTCCCGGGATCCGTGATGTCGCAGTGGATCTCATCGGAGATCACGGTCACGCCGTGCTTTGCACAGAGCTCTCCGATTCTCGCAAGCGTCTCCTTATCCCAGATCTTTCCGACCGGGTTGTGCGGGTTGCAGAGAATCATGAGGGATGCCTGCGGGTCAGCAAGCTTCGCCTCCAGATCCTCCCAGTTGATCCCGTATTCTCCCGTCTCTTCATCTCGGATGAGCGGGCTCTGAAGGACCCTTCTTCCGCTGTTCACGATCGAGTTGAAAAAGATATTGTAGACCGGCGTCTGAATGAGCACGTTCTCCGCCGGCGTCGTGAGCTTGCGCACTGCGGATGAAATCGCGGGGACGACGCCCGTGCAGAAGATCAGCGACTCCTTCGCGATCTCCAGTCCGTGACGCTCCCGCCACCAGTACCGGTACGCCTCATACCAGGCATCCGGAACTTCCGTGTATCCGAAGATCCCGTTGTCCAACCGCTCCTGCAGCCGCTCTATGATCTCCGGTGCCACCCTGAAGTCCATGTCCGCAATCCACATCGGGAGTTCGTTATCGCCGATCTCCCACTTGGTAGCGTAGGTGCTGCGGCGCTCGGTTACTGTGTCAAAATCGTATTTTCTCTCTATTCCCATGCTTTATTCTCTGCTCTGTTGCAGCTCATATCCGAGCCTGTTCCGGGGACTTTCCCGGTTTCTTATGTTCAGGAGGCGTGTCGTAGTCTTTTTCTAATAAGCTGTTCTCTAAGCAAGGTCCGACGCGCTGATGCCCCGCAGGAATTCCCGCGCGCGCTCCGTCTTCGGCGCTGTGAAAAAGACTTCCGCCGTATCCTCTTCGACGATCAGGCCGTCTTCCATCAGGATGACATGGCTCGCGACCCGGCGGGCGAATTCCATCTCGTGCGTGACGACGACCATCGTCGTGCCGTCCTCGGCGAGCTGCCGCATGACGTCGAGCACTTCTCCCGTCAGCTCCGGGTCGAGCGCAGACGTCGGCTCATCGAAATAGATGACGCCCGGCTGATAGACCATCGCGCGGGCGATCGCGACGCGCTGCTTCTGGCCGCCGGAGAGCTTCGACGGATAGAAATCCGCGTACTCCGCGAGACCGACCTTCTCGAGGGCTTTGATCCCGCGCTCGCGCGCCTCGGCCTTATTCACGCCGCGCGCGACGATGAGACCCTCCGTCACGTTCTCGAGGGCCGTCTTGTTGCCGAACAGCTGGTAGTCCTGGAAGACGAAGCCGATCTTCCTGCGGTACTGCAGGATCTCCTTACGGCCGGCCTTCCTCAGGTCATAGGTCACGCCGTCGAAATCGACCGAGCCGGCGTCCGCCTTCTCGAGAAAGCTCATGCACCGGAGCATCGTCGTCTTCCCGGAGCCGGAAGGCCCGAGAACTGCGATGACGTCGCCGTCGTTGACGCGGAAACTGATATCTTTCAGGACTTCTTTCTCTCCGAATGCCTTGCGGAGATTGTGGACTTCGATCATGTTATGGTTCCTTTATTATTCTGCGCGGAGGGCCGCTCTCAGATCATCCTGTGAGAGCGCCGACTCTCCGAAATATGCTCTACGCAGCACTGCTCAGGCGCTTCTCGCGAGGTGCTTCTCAACGCGCCGCTGCAGCCAGGTGAGCGCCGTGCTGAAGATCAGGTAGATAAAGCCCGCCTCGCAGTAGAGCCAGAAATAGTCGTAGGTGCGCGCCGCGATGCGCTGCGCGGTCGCGAGGATCTCAACGACGGCGACGCTGTAGGCGAGCGACGTGTCCTTGACGAGACCGATCAGCGAGTTCGACAGCGGCGGGAAGGCCGCGCGCATCGCCTGCGGGATCACGACCCGGACCATCGCCTGCCAGAACGTCATTCCGACGCAGTAGCAGGCCTCCAGCTGCCCCTTCGGGATCGACTCGATCGCGGCGCGGATCGTCTCGGAGCAGTACGCCCCGACGCTGAGCGAGAAGACGATGATCGCACTGGGAAAAGCAGCCAGCCGGATGCCGATGCTGGGCAGGCCGAAATAGACGACGAACAGCTGCACGATCATCGGCGTGCCGCGGATGATCCACACGTAAAAGCGGACGAGCCTGCGCACGACCGGCACCTTCGCGATCTGCACGAGGGCGACGAACAGCGCGATCGCGAGTCCGAGAGTGAATGAGATCGCCGTCAGGGGAATGGTCACTTTAATTCCCGGAAGCAGCAGCTTCCAGAAAGAATCGACCAGCTCTTTTATGATACGTTCCGACATTATATAGAATCCTCGCTGGGACAAAAATTACGGCCGCGGCCCTGCTTCCGTAAAGCGGCCGTCACCGTCAAATAGATGAGAAAGAGGAACCTGCTGCCGACGCGGCCGCGGTTCCTCTTTAACACTAACATTTTACGTTTTTTTCTTCAATCATCTGTCCCGGAAATCCGCCCCGAGATCCCTCTTGGATCGGGCGATTTGGAAGCCTTCCTGTGCGCTGCGAATTATCACCGCAGGAACAGTCTCAGAGTACGCTTCCGGGTCAGCGGATGATCACGGACGCGCCGTCACGTCGATGCCGAAGTACTTCTCGGAGACCGCCTTCAGTTCCCCGCTCTCATATGCCTCATCCAGCGCCTTGTTGATCGCCTCGACAAGTCTCTCGTTGCCCTTCTTCACCGGAATGTAGGAGCTCGGCTCGGGGTCCGTCGTCGCCGCGACCTTCACTTTCTCTTCCGGGTGCTCTTTCATGTAGTCCGCGAACGCCGTGATGTAGTTCAGCGTGCAGTCCGCGCGGCCGTTCAGGACTTCCGAGATGGACTGTGCCATCGCGTTGACCGGATCGAGCTCCGCGCCATACTCGAGCGCCGTGGCGCCCCAGGTGCTGGTGGACTCGTTCGCCGCGACCTTGCCCTTCAGGTCCTCGAAAGAGTTGATGTCGGTGTTATCGCTTTTCACGAGGATGCCGCCCTGGACGAATGCGTAAGGCTGGGAGAAATCATACTTCTCCGCTCTCTCGTCCGTGTAGCCGACCTCGTTGATGACCGTGTCGATCTGGCCAGCGTCAAGCGCCGCGAAGATCGATGCCCACTCGGTCTCGAGATACTGCACTTCGACGCCCATGTGCTTCGCGACGAGCGCCGCAACTTCTACGTCAAATCCGACCAGTTCATCGTTCTCGTCATGATAGCTGTTGGGGGAGTACGTTCCCTCGGTGCCGACGACGATGTAGCCGCGCTCCAGGATCTCGTCGAGGAGGTCCGGCTCCTGCGCCGCTTCCGTCTCCTCGGCTGCTGCTTCTTCTGTCTCCTCAGCCCCGGCCTCTTCCGCCGCAGCTTCTTCCTTCGTCTCCTCCGCCGCGGGCTCTGCCGGTGCCGCCGGCTGCGCGGGCTGTGCTGCGCAAGCACTGAGTGCCCCTGCCAGGATCGCCGCCGCGATCAATGCTGCCATCTTCTTCATCATGCTTCGCTTCCTTTCCTTCTTGTTTCCTTTCACTATTTGCGGTTCAGGAGTTCCCTTTCTTCGCGATCATCTCCATGAGTTCCAGGCGCTGTGCATCCGTCATGCGGCACAGGTTGCAGCAGATCAGGTTCTTGATCTCCTGGAACGTCGCCTCTTCCTCATTTCCCGTCAGATATTCGACCGAAACGTTCAGTGCCCGCCCCATACGCACCAGCACGTCCATGCAGGGCTTTCTCGTTCCGTTCACATATCTCGACAGCGATGTCTCGTCTACCTCCGTCATCCGCGCAAATTCCCGCTGTGACAGGCCTCTCTGCGCAAGGATGCAGGATAGTCTTTTTCCAAACTCCATACTGCACCACCCTTGCCAATTATTATATCTTCGCTTGCCGGTATGTCAATCTCTAATTGCGTGTGCCGGGACTCACCGCATCCGCAGGCTCAGCAGCTCCAGCGTGCCCTTCACCTTCAGGGTCAGCTCGCCGGTCTCGGGGACGTCCGCGAGCGGGATCGCGATCTCGGTCCAGACGGCTTTCCAGTGCCGCGGCCTCGGCGTTCCTTCGTCCAGCGAGTTCTCGCGGTAGCGCGTGTTCTCCACGTATTCGGAGGTCGCGCCGGTGAAGGAGCCGATCGGCTGTCCGTCCGCGAAGAGATCGATCTGCGCGGGATCCTCGTTCAGGATCAGGAGTCTCGCCTCCTTCGCCCCCTCCGGAAAAGCACACGCCCCATAAACCAGCGTCATCTCTTCCGCCGCGTTCTTCGGCCGCACTGCGGTAAATCCGTATGCGCCTTCCGTGAGTTCCATGTTTTCGTAGTCGTCGAAGTGGTCCGCGCGGATCCGCTGCGTGAGGTCGCGGAGGCCGGTCGTCTCGCCTTCGACATGGATCACAGCCGCGAGCGCGTCGTCCGCGCTGCTCCTGCCGGCGTAGATCACGTAATCGCCGGTCTCCACCATGAGCTTGCCGCCGATGGTGTCGTAGAAGCGGAATTCGTTCGCGCTGAACGCAAGTGAGACCTTTCTCGTCTCGCCTGGCGCGACGTCCTTCAGGCGTTTAAAAGTCAGGAGCTGGCGGAAAGGCTTTTTCACTCTCGAGGAAGGTGCGCGGCCGTAGACCTGCACGACTTCGTCGCTCGCTGTGTCTCCTTCGTTAGTTACGTTCAAAGTGACGCGGAACTGCATCGCGTCGGTCTGCTCCACGGCGAGATCGCTGTAGGAGAATTCGGTGTACGTCAACCCGTGGCCGAACGGATACATGACTTCGCCGTCGAAGTAGCGGTAAGTCCTGCCGCCCTTGATGATGTCGTAGTCGTCGATGTCCGGAAGGTCCTCGTCGGACTTGTACCAGGTCATGTTCAGGCGTCCGGCGGGCGCCGCCGCGCCGGTCAGGTTCTCGGCGATCGCGAGGCCCATCTCCTGCGCGCCGCTTGCGCTCCACACGATTGCGGGGATGTCCTTTTCCAGGCCGTGCATCGTGTAAGGATAGTTGCAGAGCATGACCAGAATGACGTTCGGATTGGCCGCGAGGACGGCGCGGAGAAGCTTCTCCTGCTGCGGAGGCAGCTCCAGCGTCCTGCGGTCGATCTCTTCCTTCGCGTTGATCATCGGGGAGCAGCCCACCGCGACGATGACCTTGTCCGCTTCCTTCGCGATCTGCGCCGCTCTTAGCGCGCCGCTCTCCACGAGCTCGATCGAGAAGGACGCCGGCTTCACTTCCGGGAAGCCCATCGCGTCGCTGCCGTCGGGCATGTTTTCCTTGCTCTCGCTGAGGATCGCCTTCAGGCGGCCGTCCTCCGCGACGCCGACCGGTGCGCGGAACCGGGACAGGATGGTCGTCGTGCCGTCCGCGTTCCACTGGAGGAAGAATCTCTCCATCACAAACCAGTCGAACGGCGCCGTGCGGTTTGCCATCACCGCGCCGGGCTCGCCGTCATTGTAGATCTGGCCGCTCGTGCTCGGAAGGCAGGTCTGCCAGAAAAGCCCTGTCGCCGCACTCTTGATCGTGAAATTGCCGCCGCCCCAGTCCATGAGGAAGAAATCGGCAGCGTCTGACGCATTCTGCGTGAGATACAGGGCGCCGTCCTCCTTCTCGCAGACGTAGCTGTCGCCGCAGCGGAGGCGGATCCTGTCGTATCCTTCGAATGCCTCGAATTCCTGATCGGTCGCCTCCGACAGTCCTTCGCGGAGGGTCGTCTTGTAAGGCGGCTCGCCGCAGTACCAGTCCTGGTACCACACGTCGGAGAGAGGGCCGATGAGGGCGGGGTGTTCGGTTTTTCCAATGGGAAGAAGGGGCTTGCCTTCGTTAGTGCTGTCGTTCTTCAGAAGGACCACCGCCTCGCGCGCGACCTGGAGCGCGATCTCCCGGTTCTCCTCGCTGCAGATGTCGTCTTCCGTGACGCCGTCGTAAGGGCAGCCGGGCTCGCGGTCATAGAGGCCAAGGCGGATCCTCACGCGCATGGAAGCGCGGATCGATTCGTCGAGATCCTTTTCCGTGATCAGGCCGAGCTCCAGGGCCTCCTTCGCAGCTTCCCGCACGAGCGTCGCGTCGTCGAGCATGTTGTCGACGCCGGCATGGAGCGCCTTCGCGAGCGTGTCGCTGTGGTTGCCGGTGTAGTGGTGGAGATTGCGGACGAGCGCCATCGCGCCGCCGTCGCCGACACAGTAGAGCGCGCCGTACTTCTCCTTGAGGATCTTCTTTACTTCAGGGTTCAGGACGCCCGGCAGGCCGTTGATCTTGTTGTACGCGGTCATGACGCCGACCGCGCCGCTCTCCTCGATCACGCGGCGGAACGGCTCCAGGTAGAGCTCCTCGCGGTTTCTGGGCGTGATGATCGCGTTCTTGAAGCCGCGGCCGTCCTCGGTGTTGTTTGCGTAGAAGTGCTTTAAGAGAGCGGCGGTCCGGATGTAGAACGGGTCGTCGCCGCGCATGCCGCGCACATAGGCGCCGGCCGTCTCCGCCGTCAGCACGGCGTCTTCGCCGTAGGCTTCCTCGTTCCTGCCCCAGCGGGGATCCCGCTCGAGGTCGATCGTCGGCGCCCAGCGGACGAGGCCGCCGCTCTCCGGCTTTCTCTTATGAATGACGCGTGCTTCTCTGCCGACGGCCTTGCCGGCTTCTTTCAGAAGATCCGGATCCCAGGTCGCGGAGAGCCCGATCGGCTGCGGAAATGAAGTCGTGATGTCGGGCGGGGAGATCTTGCCCTGGTCGTTCCTGCCCTGCACGCCGTGCGCCGCCTCTCCGCCGAGCGCGTAGATCGGCGCCTGCGCGCCTTCGCTGTACGAGCCGCGCGAGGACATGCAGTCCAGCTTATCCTCGAGCGTCATGTGCGCGAGGAGCCAGTCGATCCTCTCCTCCATGGGAAGATGCCTGTCCCACAGCGGTGTGTTCCTGTTGATGCCGTGCTCTGATGTCATGTGTCCCCCCTATATAAAACTAAGAATGTGTATGAATTCTTGTTCTGTGCCGTCAGAATGCGACATGCATTAATTCGAGTACGAGTCCCCAGAAGACGCCGATTGCGTACAGTGCGCCGGCGATCGCGATGTTCTCTTTCAGGTGGCGATTGGTGCGGAACAGGACGAGAAGTCCCACGCCCGCGCCGACGAGCAGGCCGGCGATCATCTGGCCGGCGTCGAGGATGCCCTCAAGGTAGAGGCTTGTGATCGTCACGGATGCGGCGCAGTTCGGGATGAGGCCGATGATGCCGGCGAGAAAGACGCCGAGCACCGGCTTGCCCGAGAGGGCGCCCGCGATCGCGTCTTCTCCGGCGAGTTCGACGAGGAAGGTGATCACCAGCGAGATCAGGAAGATGAACGAGAGGATGTGTGCCGTGTGAACGGCGGCGGACTTCCAGATGCTTCCTTCCTCCTCGCAGCCGCAGTGTTCCTGCTTGCACAGGTCATGGATGTGCTTCTCGTCCGGATCCGGGCTGTCCTTCCGCCTCGCGCCGCGCATGTGGCCCGGCCGGCGGAGCAGCTTCTTCACCCTGCGCCATCCGAAGTCCACGGCGAATCCCGAGATCGTGCCGAGCAATACCTTCGTGAAAAGCACTTTCGCGATCACCGCCACCGGCACCGCCGATGAGAGGAAGATCGCGAGCATCTCGTCCGAAGTGGACAGGAAGACCGCAAGCAGCGTTCCGACTGTGATGACGCCGCCCGCATACAGGCTGGACGCCGCCGCGGAAAAGCCGCACTGCGGCAGGATCCCGGTCAATGCGCCCGGAAGCGGTCCCCATTTGCCGGAGCGCGCGAGCAGGCCGGCGGACCGGTCCTCTGTCTTCCGCTCCAGGTACTCCATCACAAGATAAGTGACGAAGAGGAACGGCAGAAGCTTCAGTGTGTCGATTACTACGTCTTTCAGTACGTCTATGATGAGTTCAGTCATTCAAGAATCCCCTAATCTTCTCCGCGTCCTTCAGGCCCTTCTCATACAGCTGATCGAGCTGCGTGTGGTCCTGCGTCAGTATTTTCAGGCTGCCGATCGAGTCGGGCGCGATGATAAGTGCTTTTCCGGAGCGTTCCAGTTCGAGTACGATCTGCAGCTCCGTGTTGTAGATCTGCCAGCGGTCACGGAGGACCTTCGCCGCTTCCGGGTAGTTGTGCTTCAGGAGCCTCGCCCAGACCGGTTCCTTGCCCGGCTTGCGGAATGCTCTCTTCGGCCGGGTCAGAATCACGACGGCGCGGTCGCATCCTTTGGCGAGGAGACGCCGGATCGGGATCGGGTCCGCGAGACCGCCGTCGAAGTAGAGTCCCTCTCCGACCGGATAGGGACGGTTGAAGATCGGCACGCAGCACGAAGCTTTCAGGAAGTCATAGTGGTCCTTCCGGATCTCCTCCTTCGGGAAGTAGACCGCCTTGCCCGTGCGCGCGTCCGTCGCGACGATCTCAAGGCCGGCCGGGTTGGCTTTCATGGCCTCGTAGTCGACCGGGTTCTCTCCGCCTTCGACGCTGAGCGTCGTGTAAATGTAGTCCAGATTGATGTACGAGCCGGTCTTTCGCAGGTTGTCCAGGCCCATGTACTCCGGTCGGAACGCGTAATCATTGTAGAACGCGTAGTTCCGCCCCTTCTGTCCCGCGAGATACGAGACACAGTTCGCGCTGCCGGCGGACACGCCGATGCAGTAATCAAACTTTATTCCGTTGTCCAAGCACCAGTCAAAGACGCCAGCGCCGTAGATCCCGCGCGTGCCGCCTCCGACGTCGATCACACCTGTCATTCTATTCGGATTTCCTCTCATTTTGGTACTTATCAGTCGGGCAGAAGGCCCCGCTCCCGCAGCATCTCTTCCGCGAGAGTCAGGCACTCGAAGACCAGGCCGTCGCAGTGGACTTTCTTCACTTCGCCGCGCGCGGCGCTCGCCTTCAGGAGGTCGGCACAGTCGAGCATGCCCTCGTGGCGCTCCTTCAGGATGCGGTAGTATTCGCCTACCGTCGAAATATCGTCCGCGCCGAACATGCCCAGCACCGCAATCCCGCCGGTCACCGCGCCGCACTGGGACGCGCGGCGCATTCCGCCGCCGAAATTCGCGAAGATCTTCTGCAGCTGCTCTTCCGTGAACCCTGCATCCTCCGCAAACGGCATCACGACGCCCTGCGTGCAGTTGATATGTGGCTGCGCCATCGCCCGGAGTTCCTTGCTCCGTTCCAGATATTTGCTCATCCGAACACTCCTTCGATTCTTGTTATCTGATTCCATTTTACGGCATAATTTCTGCTTCTTATGATTTAGTCCGTAATGACTATCCCGAGGGGGGATTTGCTACCGCATTGCCTATTCCGCCCTGTTATTCTTCGCTC
>DJXE01000144.1:0-3368 GCA_002449595.1 Lachnospiraceae bacterium UBA7012 | reverse complement strand
TTATTCTTCGCTCACCGCTTTCATATTGTACCATCTGCCCGCGAGCCCCGCATTGAATTTCATGCATGCCCGCCACCTCCGCATGATTTTCACAAGTCTTCCTCTGTTCCCACCTGCACAATCAAGATTATAATAGGATCAGGCAGTCAGAAAGGAGTATTCCGTCCTCTATGAAGATCCGCGTCAGGCAGCGTTCCTATGAAGAAGTATTGAAGATCCCGCCCTTCCCGCACCGCGACCCGGTGAAGCAGTCTCCGTTCCTCCGGAAACTTGTAAAGATCGTGTCCGCGGGCGAGCTGAAGCAGGTTCGCTTCTCCTGCAGCTATGAGAATCGTACGAAGGCAGCAGGATTTCCGGATACTGAGGCGGACGCGCCCGGCTTCCCGGACACGAAGGCGCTCCTGTCAGACGGCACCCCCTGCCTGTTTCTCATGAATCACTCGTGCTTCACGGATCTCATGATCGCGGGGACGCTTCTCGCTAAGAAGCCCTACCACATCGTCTGCACGGTTGACGGCTTCGTGGGAAAAGACGGACTCATGCGCCATCTTGGCTGCATCCCCACGAAGAAATTTATGACAGATCTCTCCCTCGTCCGCGACATGGTCTTCGTGACGAAGGAATTGAAGGAATCTGTCCTGATGTATCCGGAAGCGAGCTACACGTTCGACGGCACCGCGACGCCTCCACCGAAGAGTCTCGCCAAGTGCCTAAAGCTTCTGAAGGCGCCGGTCGTCATGATCAGGACGGAGGGAGCATTCCTCCGGGATCCGCTCTACAACTGCCTGCAGAAGCGCAATGTGACCGTGACCGCAAAGGTCTCGCTCCTCCTGACGCCGGAAGAGATCCGCGCGAAATCCCCGGCCGAGCTGAACGCGATTCTGAAGGACGCGTTCACCTTCGACGGATTCCAGTGGCAGAAAGACAACCGCGTCAGGATCACTGAACCGTTCCGCGCGGACGGCCTGGAGCGCGTCCTCTACAAGTGCCCCGTCTGCGGCACAGAAGGAAAAATGCTTGGAAAAGGAACCCGCCTGCACTGCGGAAACTGCGGCGCCGACTGGGAACTCGACGAGTATGGATGTCTGATCCATAAGAGTGGATCTGCAACCACAGCAGGTGGTTCCGCAGCCATAACGCCAGCAGCTGCCCCCGCATCCGCAGCAGAGGTTCCCTCAAATACGACGCCAACTGACGCGTCCGTTCCTCTTGATTTCTCCCACGTCCCCGACTGGTACCGCTGGGAACGGGCGTGCGTGCGGAAGGAGATCGCGGACGGCACCTATCGCATGGAACTCCCCGTGAAGATCCTTGCGCTGGTGAACACAGACGCCGCCTATGAGATCGGGACCGGGACGCTCCTGCACACGCCGGAAGGTTTCCGTCTGACCGGGTGCGGCGGTGCGCTCGACTACCGCCAGTCAGCGGCGGCTTCCTACAGCCTGTATGCGGATTATTTCTGGTATGAGATCGGTGATATGATCTGCATAGGAAACACCGACATACAGTATTACTGCTTCCCGCAGCTTGCGGACGGCGAATCCGCGATCGTGGCGAAAGCGAGGATCGCGGCGGAAGAACTGTTCAAAAACCGGGAGAGTTAACGGATAAGATACGTACAGGGAGAAGAATATGAAGAAAAAAGTTATCGTAGCAGGCCATATCTGTCTCGACATTAACCCTGTGTTCAGCGGGCCGAAGGTCAATGCGATCAGCGACCTCTTAAAGCCCGGCAAGCTGGTGCAGGTCGGCGCAGCCGCATTCAACACCGGCGGTGCGGTCGCGAACACCGGTCTCGCGATGAAGGTGCTCGGCGCGAACGTCTCCCTGATGGGAAAGATCGGCCGCGACAGCTTCGGCGACACAGTCATGGGGATCCTGCGGCAGTACGGCGCGGAGGACGGCATGATCGTCTCGGAAGACGCTTCGACGTCCTACACGATCGTGATCGCGCCTCCCGGAATCGACCGGATCTTCCTTCACGATCCCGCCGCCAACAACACCTTCTGCGCGGACGACATCGATGAGAAGGCGCTCGCGGACGCGGCGCTCTTCCACTTCGGCTACCCGTCCGTGATGCAGAAGCTCTATGAGAATCAGGGCGCGGGCTTCATCGACATGATCCGCCGCGTCCACGAAAAGGGCGTCGCGATCTCGCTCGACCTGTGCGCCGTCGATCCCGGCTCCGAGGCCGGAAAACAGGACTGGCACGCGATCCTGAAGGCCGTCCTCCCTTACGTGGACCTCTTCGTTCCCAGCATCGAGGAGCTCTGCAGCATGCTCGATCCGGAACGCTACGCATCCTGGCTGGAGCGCGCCGGCGACGGCGACATCTGCGAGATCCTCGATCTGGAAAAGGACATTCGCCCGATCGCCAAAATGTGCATGGATTACGGCGCGAAGGTCCTGCTGCTCAAGTGCGGCGCTCCCGGCATGTATCTGGAGACCGCTCCCGCGGACGTGCTGCGCACGATCCCGCGCCTCGACCTGGATGCCGACGCCTGGGGCAGTTTTTCGAGATTTGAAAAGAGTTTTGTACCGGATCGCATCGTCTCCGGCACCGGCTGCGGCGACACGAGCATCGCGGCGTTCCTGACCTCCCTGCTCGACGGGGAAGATCCCGGCACCTGCCTGCAGCTCGCTGCGGCGACCGGTGCTTCCTGCATCACGGCGATCGACTCTCTGAGCGGATTAAAGCCGCTTCCTGAACTGAAGGCACGCATTGCCGCCGGTTGGAAGAAAGTCGGGGAATAATTCTGAACTGAACAATGACGACAGACAAAGGTCGGCCCGGGGAGAACCCCGGGCCGGCTTTGTTTGTGCGAAATGATCGAGTGTGCAATTCATTCCTGCTTATGAGGTGGCCTTGTATCGGATGGGCAATGCTCAGCTTGCCCG
Source organism: Lachnospiraceae bacterium UBA7012 (assembly GCA_002449595.1). Classification (GTDB taxonomy): domain Bacteria; phylum Bacillota; class Clostridia; order Lachnospirales; family Lachnospiraceae; genus CAG-791. The sequence goes on along the minus strand of DJXE01000144.1, from coordinate 470 downwards.
TCCGACCGCAGCATATCATTACTGATTTTCAGTATTTGCGCCTTCTATTTCCCGATAAAATGCCTGCAATGTGTAGAATGCCGGCTTGCGGTACGTCTTGTCCGGGCTGAGGAGGCCCTTGCGGTTGTAGTAGCCCTGGATGACGCTCGTGCGGCGCGGGCAGCGGAAATCGAAGAGGATCCAGGGTGTCATGCCCTTCACGTATTCGATCGCGCGGATCGTCTCGATCTGCTTTTCATATACGTATTTCTGGCAGTCTTCGGTTCCCTTGTCGAGGATCGTTCCGCGGTGGCCGGGCAGCGCGTCTGCGCCGAGTTCGGTCATGATGACGGGCTTGTCCGGGCGGCTGTTCTCAAACAGCTTCGGCAGGAGCTCGAAGTCCGGCGTGTACCATCCCATGTATTCGTTGATGCCGATGATGTCGAGGTGCTCCGCGAGGCGGTCGCGGATCGCCATCTCCTCGCTGTTGA
>DJXE01000132.1 GCA_002449595.1 Lachnospiraceae bacterium UBA7012 | reverse complement strand
GTAGACGTCGCGGAACCGCTCTTTCCGGAACACCGGCTGGCTCTCGTAGAAGTCCAGCTTCTTCCGGTCGTAGAGCCACGCGAATCCGCTCAGTGCGAGCAGCGCCGCCGCGAAGATCGCGAACACCCAGACCGGCTGTCCGAGGCCGAACCACTGGCGCAGCGACTCGGCGATGTTCCTTCTGGTCAGGACTTCGCTCAGGCCGCGTCTTAAACCGTCCGCGCGCCCCCTCGAGATAAACAGGATCGCGCCGAAGATGTAGTACACGAAGAAGAACAGGGCCGTGACCGATAAGACCGCGGTGCGCCGCTTCGTGAGTTCCCTCTGCCTGCGCAGGAAGCCGCTGTTTCCTGCCGCCTCACTCTGTGATGATCTTGCGAATGTCATAACCCGCCACCTCCGTCTCACTGATAAAGATCTCCTCCAGCGAAGGAGAAAGGATCTCGAAAAAGATCGTCTGCATGTTCCGGAACCGCTCCTGCACCGCTTCCCTGCTGCCGCGCACCGTGACCGTGTGGAGCCTGCCCCGTATGCTGTGCGCCATGATGTCCATTCCTTCCATCGCCTTGTCCGGGTCGATCCCCGCGGCGAACACGCACTGCACCTTCTGGATCGAGAGCTTCATGGTCTCGATGTCCTGCGAGAGGATCACGCCGCCCTCGTGGAGCAGTCCCATGTGGTCGCAGATATCCTCAAGCTCCCGCAGGTTGTGCGAAGTCAGGACCGGCGTCAGCCCCCTGTCTTCCATATGTTTTGCGAAAAGGCTTTTGACCGCCTGCCTCATGACCGGATCCAGCCCGTCGAACGTCTCGTCGCACAGCAGGTACTTCGTTCCCGAGCAGATCCCGAGCAGAATCGACAGCTGCTTCTTCATGCCCTTGGAGAACCGGTCGATCTTCCGCTTCCGGTCAAGGCCGAAGTCGTCCGTCAGCTTCCCGAACTGCGCCGAATCGAACGTCGGATACAGCTGCCGGTAGTAGCCCTCCACCTGCGGGATCGTGCTGTTCGGAAAGAAGTAGGGCTCGTCCGGGATGAAAAACAGTTTCCGCTTCGCCTCCGGGTTGTCATAGACGTTCTCGTTGTCCAGAAGGATCGTTCCCTCGTCCTGCCGGATCACGCCGGCGATCATCCTAAGGAGCGTCGATTTGCCGGCGCCGTTCGTGCCGACCAGCCCGAAGACTTCCTTCTCCCGGATCTGGAGCGAGACGTCGTTCACGGCGGCCACGCCGTCAAAAGATTTTTTAACTCGCATTGTCTCGATCATGTTGAAAGATTCCTTTCGATTTGTACTTCGCGGGCCGCTGCTCAGCCTTCCCGCAGTCTCCGGCGCGCCTTTTCAAGAATGTCCTCCGGATCGGCTCCGATCTCCTCTCCCTCTCTTAAGAGAGACGCGATCTCGTCCGCGATCTCCGTGACCTTCGCGCGCCGCAGGTCGTCCGCGTGACAGACGAAGCTGCCTCTTCCCTTCACGCTGTACAGATAGCCCTGCCGCTCGAGTTCCGCGTACGCCTTCTGCACCGTGTTCGGGTTCGTCGACAGCTCCATTGCGAGGCTCCGCACCGACGGCATCTGCTCATCCGGCGCGAGCGCTCCCATGAGGATCAGGTGTCTGTACCTGTCCACGATCTGTTCATAGATCGGCCTGCTGTCCTGGTAATTGATCAGCATTCTGTTGCTCTCCTGTTTTTGAAACGTTTCTTCCGCGTATCAAGTGTATTAGTTGTGATGGTACACTTAGTATGCATCACTTGTACGCGACTGTCAACCCACAACAAAAAATCGGATGGGAAGTCCGAAAACCACCCATCCGATGTGTGCCAGCCTCACTTACAGCTTCATGTAAACATTGTTGCTATTATCTCACCAGCAGCGACTTGCCCGTCATCTCCTTCGGCTGCTCCATGCCCATGATGTCGATCAGCGTGGGCACGATGTCCGCCAGAACGCCGCCCTCGCGGAGCGTGACGCCCTCCTCGTAGTTCACGAGGATGAACGGGACCGGATTCGTCGTGTGTGCCGTGAACGGAGCGCCGGTCTCATAGTCGATCTCCTGCTCGCAGTTGCCGTGGTCCGCGCAGATAAAGAGCGTGCCGCCGACTTCCTTGACCGCCTCGACCGCGCGTCCGACGCACTCGTCGACCGCCTCGACCGCTTTGATTGCCGCGGAGAGGACACCGGTGTGGCCGACCATGTCCGGATTCGCGAAATTGATGATGATGACGTCGTGCTTGCCGGCGCGGATCGCCTCGCACAGCCTGTCGCAGACTTCGTAAGCGCTCATCTGCGGCTTCAGGTCATACGTTGCGACGTCCTTCGGGGAGTTGACGAGAATCCTGTCTTCGCCATCGTTCGGCTTCTCGACGCCGCCGTTGAAGAAGAACGTGACGTGCGCGTACTTCTCGGTCTCTGCGAGACGGAGCTGCTTCATGCCCTTCGCCGCGAGATACTCGCCGAAGGTGTTCGTGAGCTCGATCTCCTTGAACGCGACGTGCTTGTTCGGGATCTTCGGATCGTAGTCGCGGAAGCAGACGTAGGTGACGTCCTTGCGCGCGCCGCGGTCGAACTTGTCGAACTCGTCGTCGCAGAAGCAGTGCGTGATCTCTCTCGCCCTGTCGGGACGGAAGTTGAAGAAGATGATGGA
>DJXE01000149.1:206-3279 GCA_002449595.1 Lachnospiraceae bacterium UBA7012 | reverse complement strand
GAACTGCCGGCATGGCCCGGAAGCAATTTTTACATGGAATGTGTCCCCCGCCGCCGGCGCTACAGTATAATACAGGAAGAAACTGTTCTTCAGGGAGGGTGACCATGAATTTCAACGTAAATCATCCGGCGCTTTACGCACTCACATGCGCCGTGGTCGCGCTGGTGATCGGACAGTCCGTTTTCTTCCTCCGGAAGGCGCTGCGGCGCGCGAAGGAGCTCGGGATCGAACAGGAAAAGATCCGTAAGGTGATCCGGACGGCGGCTGTATTTACGATCGCGCCGGCGCTCGCGATCGTGATCGGGGTCATGACGCTTTCCAAGGATCTTGGAATCCCGCTCCCGTGGCTGCGGCTCTCGGTTGTCGGATCCCTGTCCTACGAGACGATCGCCGCCTCGAACGCGCTCCGCGCGATGGGCAGGACCTTCGGGGCCGGCGGACAGGTGACGGCGCAGCAGTACGTGACGGTCCTGTTCGTCATGACGATCTCGATCCTCGGCGGCATCACGCTGCTCGCGTTCATCGGGAGAAGCCTGCAGCGGGGCATGGAGCGAAGGACGCAGAGAGACCGGAAATGGAGCGAACTGTTCACGAACGCGATGTTCATCGGCATGATCACCGCTTTCGTCGGCTTCATCTTCAGCGACGTCTCCTGTGTCACGAGAGGCGAGACGTACGGCCTCATCCCGGTCTTCGTCTTTCTCATCGCGATGGCGGCGACGGCGGTCTGCGGCCTCCTGATGAAGAAGAAGGGCTGGAACTGGCTGGGAGACTACGCGCTCCCGTTCGCGCTGCTGATCGGTATGGCCTCGGCGATCCCGCTGACGGCACTTTTGGGCTGAGGGGAGGTGTAAGTCATGAAGAAGAATAACAGCGCACCTGAAATTATCCTCTCTCCATATATGGAAAGCGTTCACCGCGCCGGCCGCGTCTGGTGCCTGCTGATGGTCGCGGTGCTGATCGCCGTTCCCCTGATCGACTGCGTCCTGCTCGGGACGATGCCGGACATGAAGGGACTCGGCATGGGACTTCTCGCGACGGCGCCGATGTACTACGCCGTCTGCATCGTCGAAGTCTTTACTTACGTTCCGATGCTCGGCGCGGGAGGATCCTACCTGTCCTTCGTGACGGGCAACATCTCCAATCTGAAGCTTCCCTGCGCGATCAACGCGATGGAGCAGGCGGGCGTGAAAGCAAATTCCGAGGAAGGCGAAGTGATCTCGACGATCGCAATCGCTGTCTCCAGCATCGTGACGACGGGCATCATCATTCTCGGCGTCATCCTGATCGTGCCGCTGCGGCCGGTGCTCGAGAGCCCGGTCCTGGAGCCGGCCTTCGCCCAGATGATCCCCGCGCTGTTCGGCGGGCTGGGCGCGGCGTTCCTCGCGCGCAACCTGAAGATCTCGCTCCTTCCGCTGATCGTGATGACGGTGCTGTTCATCACGGTGCCCGCGCTGAACGCGGGGACGGTGGGAATCGTGGTCCCGGTCAGTGTGCTTTTCACGGTTCTGGAAGCCTGGTTCATGTATAAAAAAGGATGGGTGTGATGAGTGTTTTAGGGTTTGTTCTGGTCGTACTGGCAGTATTTCTGGTCGTCATCCTGGCGAGGGCGGCGGCATTTCAGCCGAAAGAGATAAAGAGGGGAGCGCCGGCAGAGGTCTCCGTCGACGGCGACAAAGCGGTGGAAAACCTGCAGAAGCTGGTGCGCTGCAAGACCGTGTCCTACCACGACAGGAGCCTGGAGGACGAGGCCGAGTTTGAGAAGCTGGCGGCGCTCATCCCGGAACTGTATCCGAACGTCGTCGCCTCCTGCGAGAAGATCGAGGTGCACAAGCGCGCGATGCTCTACCTCTGGAAGGGGAAAAAGCACGGCGCAGCCGGATCAGAAGCCTCCGTCCTGATGGCGCATTACGACGTCGTTCCCGTCGAGGAAGAAAACTGGGAGAAGCCGCCGTTTGAGGGCATCATCGAGGACGGCGTCCTCTGGGGCCGCGGAACGCTGGATACAAAAGTTACGTTCAACGGGATCCTGATGGCCGCCGACCGGCTGATCGGGGAGGGCTACGTCCCGGAGGAGGACATCTACCTCGCATTCTCCGGCGGCGAAGAGACCAATGGTCCCGGTGCGATCGCCATTGTCGATTATTTTAAGGAAAAGGATATCCACCTCTCCATGGTCGTGGACGAGGGCGGGGCTGTTGTGGAGAACGTCTTCCCCGGCGTGAAAGAGCAGTGCGCGCTGATCGGCATCGCGGAAAAGGGCATGATGGACCTGCGCTACAGCACCGCGTCTTCCGGCGGACACGCCTCCGCGCCTGCGCCGCACACGCCGGTCGGTGTCCTCGCGGAAGCGGTGACGAAGGTGGAGGGACACCCCCTGCCGATGCAGATCACGGCGCCGGTCGCGCAGATGTTTGACACGCTGGGCAGGAGATCTACCTTCGCCTATAAGATCCTGTTCGCGAACCTGTGGTGCTTCCGCCCGGTGATCGACCTGATCACGAAAAAGAGCGGCGGCGAACTGAACGCCCTCGTCAGGACAACGATCGCGTTCACCTGCATGAAGGGATCCAGAGCCACCAATGTGATCCCGCCCTCGGCGGAGGTGATCTCCAACATCCGGATCAATCCGGCGGAGACGGTCGCGTCGGTCATAGAGTCGATCCGCAAGACCATCGGAAACGACGCCGTGAAGCTGGAGCCCGTCGGGGACTACGCGATGGATCCGAGCCCGGTCTCGCGGACGGACGTGCCCGGCTGGGACCGCGTCGTCAGCGCCGTCTCGGACACCTGGCAGAACACAGTCGTGTCGCCCTACCTCATGGTGCAGTGCTCCGACAGCCGCCATTACCGCGACATCTCTGACAGAGTTTATAAGTTCTCTGCGATGCACCTGACGAAGGAAGAGAGAGGCCTGATCCACGGCAACAACGAGCGGATCACGCTGCCGGCGGTCGGCAAGGCGGTCGAGTTCTTCACGCGGCTGATGCTGCTGTCGTGATTATAGAAAGAAGTTTTGCCGCGGTGTGTGAAAGACGCCGTATGGGGTTGACGGCGCATGGGTTTGACGGCG
>DJXE01000149.1:0-131 GCA_002449595.1 Lachnospiraceae bacterium UBA7012 | reverse complement strand
GGTTTGACGGCGCATGGGTTTGACGCCGCATGAGTATGACGCCGCGCTCCGGAAGTGACGCGTGGCTATGCTCCGGAAGCCGCGGCGCGCCGGACATGTTAGAATAACTGTATGGTTTTTTCGAGCATTCT
>DJXE01000192.1:550-3619 GCA_002449595.1 Lachnospiraceae bacterium UBA7012 | reverse complement strand
GATCCCGCGCAGTACTCCGGATTCGCGTTCGGCGTCGGCCTTGAGCGCATCGCGCTGCTGAAATACGAGATCGACGACATGCGCCTTCTGTACGAGAACGACGCGCGGTTCCTGGAGCAGTTCTGAGACGGGAATGATTCCGGCGATGCGTAAGCTCTGCCGAACAGACTTTAGGAGAAAACAGCTGATATGAATACACCACTTTCATGGATCAAGGCCTATGTGCCGGGCCTTGCGTGCACAGATCAGGAATACAGCGACAAAATGACCCTCTCGGGCACCAAAGTTGAGGGATTCAAGAGACTGGACAAGAACCTCGAGAACATCGTCGTCGGCAAGATCCTTTCCATTGAAAAGCATCCCGACGCGGACAAGCTCGTCGTCTGCCAGGTCGACGTAGGAAAAGAGCAGCCGGTGCAGATCGTGACCGGCGCCCGCAATATGGTGGAAGGAGACGTCGTTCCGGTCGTGCTTGACGGCGGACGCGTCGCCGGCGGCCATGACGGTTCGCCGCTTCCGGAGAACGGCATCAAGATCAAGGCAGGCAAGCTGCGCGGCGTCGAGTCGAACGGCATGCTCTGTTCGGTCGAGGAGCTCGGTTCCTCCCGCGATTTCTATCCGGAGGCGCCGGAGGACGGCATCTACGTCTTCCCGAAGGACCGTGAGCCCGCGCCCGGCACGGACGCCGTAGAAGCGCTCGGCCTGCACGACACAGTTTTTGAATATGAGATCACATCGAACCGCGTGGACTGCTACAGCATTCTGGGCGTTGCCCGCGAAGCTGCCGCGACGTTCGACCTGCCGTTTGAGGCGCCCGAAGTCACCGTCGAGGAAGGCCCGCTGAAGACGGCGGACATGGTATCCGTCGAGATCAAGGATCCCGACCTGTGCTCGAGATACTGCGCGCGCGTCTGCACGGACGTGAAGATCGCTCCGTCTCCCGCGTGGATGCAGAGAAGGCTCGCGGCGGCAGGGATCCGTCCGATCAACAACCTCGTCGATATCACGAACTACGTCATGCTTGAGTACGGCCAGCCGATGCACGCGTTCGACCTCGACCACGTCGCTGGCCACAAGATCATCGTGCGCAGGGCGGCGGACGGCGACATCTTCCAGACGCTCGACGGACAGGACAGAAAGCTTGATTCGGACGTCCTCATGATCTGCGACGCCGAGAAGGAGATCGGCATCGCCGGCATCATGGGCGGTGAGAACTCCAAGATCACGGACGAAGTGAAGACCGTTCTCTTTGAGGCAGCTACCTTCAACGGAACCAACATCCGCAGATCTTCCCGCAGGATCGGCCTTCGGACCGATGCGTCCGGCACCTTCGAGAAGGGCCTGGATCCGGTCAATGCTGAGGATGCAATCAATCGCGCCTGCCAGCTGATGGTGGAGCTCGGCTGCGGCACGCCGGCGCAGGGCATGGTGGACGTGAAGTCCCCGATCCGCCCGCTGACCAGGATCCCGTTCAATGCGGATGAGATCAACCGCTATCTCGGCACGGACTACAGCGAAGAGACGATGCTCGCGGTCTTTGACAAACTCGAGCTCAAATATGACAAAGAAGCAGGCGAGATCGTCGTTCCTTCCTTCCGCCAGGACCTGAAGGCGATGTGCGACCTCTCCGAGGAAGTCGCCCGCTTCACCGGATACGACAACATCCCGATGACGCTGCCCGCGGGCGGCTCCGTCTTTGGCGGTCTGACTTACAAGATGCGCGTCGAGGACAAGGCGCGGGAAGTCGCGATGAACTACGGCTTCTCCGAGGCGATGACGTATTCCTTTGACAGTGAAAAGACGTTTGACCGCCTCCTCCTGCCTGCTGACGCCCTGGAGAGAAAGGCGATCCGCATCTCCAACCCGCTCGGCGAAGACTTTGCGTTCATGCGCACGACGCCGGTCGGCGGCATGCTGACGAGCCTCGCGACCAACTACAACCGCCGCAACAAGGACGTGCGTCTGTTCGAACTCGCGAACGTCTACCTGCCGAAGGAACTGCCTGTCACGGAGCTTCCGGACGAGCGCATGAAGCTGTGCCTCGGCTTCTTCGGAGAGGGCGACTTCTTCTCGATGAAGGGCGTGATTGAGGACTTCTTCCACACAGTCGGCATGAAGGAGAGATTCGTCTGCGATCCGCAGGCGGGCGTGTCCTTCCTGCATCCGGGCCGCCAGGCGAGGATCTTCTATGAGGGACAGGACCTCGGCTTCTTCGGCGAAGTCCATCCGCAGGTGCTTGAGAACTACGGCATCGGTGACCGCGCTTATCTTGCGGTGCTCGACATGCCTTCGATCACACCTCTGACGAGCTTTGAGCCGAGATACAGCGGCATCGCGAAGTATCCGGCAGTCTCCAGGGACATCTCGATGCTCGTCCCGAAGACAGTTATGGCCGGCGAGATCGAGGAAGTGATCCGCGCGAAGGGCGGCAAGATCCTCGAGTCCTACCACCTGTTCGACCTCTATGAGGGCAGACAGATCATGCCGGGCTTCAAGTCGATGGCCTACAATCTGACGTTCCGCGACCGCAGCAAGACGCTCGAGGAGCAGGAGGTCGCGCACGCGATGGACAAGATCCTGAACGGCCTCAGGGACCTGAAGATCGAACTCAGGAGCTGAATCAATTTATTAGTAACTACTGTACGGGACCGGTTCACGCCGGTCCCGGATGATGAAAGGGAAAAAACATGGAACGTAAGAACGTATGGACACTGTATGACCTCGAGCTCCAGAAGGCCTGCAACGACTTCTGCGAGTCCTACAAGGACTTCCTGAACCGCTGCAAGACGGAGCGCGAGTGCACGGACTTCTTCGTCAACAAGGCGGAGGACGCCGGCTTCCGGGAACTCTCCGGACTGATCGCGGAAGGTAAAAAGCTGCAGGCGGGCGACAAGGTCTACAGCGTCTGCATGAACAAGTCGATCGCGCTCTTCGTCATCGGCAGCGAGCCGATGGAGAAGGGTATGAATATCCTCGGCGCGCACATCGACTCCCCCAGGCTTGACGTCAAGCAGAACCCGCTCTATGAGGACGCGGACCTCGCTTACCTCGACACGCACTACTACGGCG
>DJXE01000192.1:236-478 GCA_002449595.1 Lachnospiraceae bacterium UBA7012 | reverse complement strand
TACTACGGCGGCATCAAGAAGTACCAGTACGTCACGATCCCGCTCGCGCTGCACGGCGTCATCGTGAAGAAGGACGGCGAGACGGTCGTCCTGAACGTCGGCGAGGACGAGGACGACCCGGTCTTCTTCGTCTCTGACCTGCTGATCCACCTCGCGCAGGAGCAGATGGGCAAGAACGCGGCGAAGGTCGTCGAGGGCGAAGCACTGGACATCATCGTCGGCGGCAAGCCCGTCATCATCGA
>DJXE01000192.1:0-178 GCA_002449595.1 Lachnospiraceae bacterium UBA7012 | reverse complement strand
TCGGCGGCAAGCCCGTCATCATCGACGCCGACACGAAGGCCGGCAAGGCTGGCATCAAGGGCGAAGAGGAAGACGAGGACAAGAAGGACAAGAAGGCTTCTTCCACAGTGAAAAAGGCGATCCTCGCGATCCTGAAAGAGACTTACGGCATCGAGGAGGCGGACTTCGAGTCCGCGGA
>DJXE01000060.1:12495-28181 GCA_002449595.1 Lachnospiraceae bacterium UBA7012 | reverse complement strand
AGGAGTCTTCATACGCTTCCTGGTATTGGTCGTCCCAGGCATTGGGATCCGTTTCATTCCATGCGCCAGCGTCGTTCCGGGGTTCGTTGTATTCGGGATTCCGGTCCCGTCCGCGGCGGTTCTGGCCTTTTCTCATGCGTTCACTTATCCTTCGTCTTATATTCATTCTATTTTAGCATAGAATGGCGAGGCGTGGACCATGGCAGGCGGCGGGCACGGTGAATCAGCGGATCCCGCGGAATTCCAATCATTCCCGCTTGCGTTTCCGGGACCCGCGGCATATAATAAAGCAAACACATGTTCGGCTTGTCCGGAGAGAAGAAGGACAGGTGTTTATGAAAAAAGAAGTCTGGATCTCAGTCGCGGCGGATGAGCGCGGCTGGCTGATCCTCTGCCCTGATGGCCAGGCACAGGCGCGCATCCTTCTCAGGGAAGGCGGGCTCTTGTTTCCGGTGCCGGCGATCGCACAGATTCTGGGCATTTCCAGCGAAGAAGCGGAAGAAGTACAGAAGGAATACCGCACAGCGCGGGACGGCATGTACGGCGGGATGAACACGATGATCCGCGCTGCCTGCCGGTTTGAGAGGCGTTCCGGGAAGGCGGCGGCCTTCCTGCGTTGGGTCTCTTCGACCATGAACGAGTTTGCGGTGAACGGAGAGGCGGCGGACATTCCGCGCCTGAAGAGACATAGTGTGCTTCGGGAGGGATATTACGACCGGCTCCGGGAGAGAGTGCTGGAGCTGGATGACACAGACACAGGCGTGCCGCGCATCGCTGCCTATCTCACGATGGCGGCCGACTACAGCCCGAAGGACAGCGGCCTCAGGCAATATCTGCGTCCTTTGCTTGACGGGAAGTTCCCGGAACGGGAGACGGCGAGAGCAGCTGACGTTCTGCGGAGATACCTGCTTCTGTGCGCAGACAGGGAGACAGCACCGCACCTCGCGGAGATGCTGCGGAAGATCGACAGCTGAGACAGCCATATCCCGTCAGAGCGTCTCGAACGGCTTGCGGATATCGCTGGCGCCGGAGATGTAGTCCATGCTGACGTCATAGAACTGCGCGAGGGAGATCAGGCGGTCGTACGAGATCACACTTTTCCCGGTCTCGTAGTCGCTGTAGCTGCTCTGGGCAATGCCGATTATGGCGCCAACCTGCGCTTCGGTGAGGTCGTGGTCGATCCGGAGTGAATGCAGCCTTTCATACCAAGTCATGGGAGGCCCCTTTCCGATAATGCCGATAGTAAAGAGGTTCTTCGCGCAAAGTATACGGAATGCCGACTGGTAATATATCCTTTTATCGGTAATTGCACTAAAAATGGGGCGAGCGCATTGCTGGAAGGATCGCGAAAGGCTTTTTATGTTGACAAACAGGAAAGGCGCACGTCGCTTATTGGAAAACCGGGGAAATGGGGTATGATGGCAAAAAGACCATGGAAATGCGGCATGATGACCAATTGAAAGGTCCGGAAAGACCTGAAAGTTGTAGAATAAGAAGAAACGGATTATTCTGAAGAAGAGTTACGATGATAGGAGTCCGTCCAAAGGCGCGGAACAGGCACAAAAAAGAGAAGGCTGACATGCAGACAGCAATCGATTTCGGAAAAGACTTTCTGGAGAATTACTACCATAAGCAGGACGCGGAGGCCTGCCTGACCTACCTCGCGGACGATATCGTGTGGATCGCCCCGGACGAGGTCAGCCACTTCCGGACGAGCAAAGAGATCCTGGAGTATCTCAAGAAGAGCACGGAGAAGATGAAACCCTCCAACGTGGACATCATGTCGATCAAGTCCCCGCCGTGCTCGGAGGAGACCGTCAGCGTCGCCTATGAGATCAACGTCATCCCGAAGGATGAGAGCAAGGGCCAGTATCTGCGCGTGTCCTTCTCCGTGAGGCGCTCCGCGGTCTCGCAGGAGATCAATTTCCTGCATATCTCGGACCGGGAGGAAGAGATCGGGCTCACACAGATGGGCGCGTTTGCGGGCAAGCTGGACTGCGGCCTGCTGATCGTGCAGCGCATGCGGGGCGGCGTGGACAGGTCGCTCTACTGCAACCACTATTTCGCGAAGAAGATGAGCATGACCGCGAAGGACGTCGACGACCGCGCGCGCAACAATCCGCTGTTTATGCTCTCGTATGACGAACAGAAGAAGATCCGGGAGGCGATGACCGAAGCCGTCAAAGGCGGGAAAAAGGACTTTCACATCGACGTGACGATCCGGACGGAGAAGGGCAAGACCTTCCCGCATAGGCTTAGCGGCTCCCACATCAGCGGGGGAGAGCGGGGAGGCGTGTTTTACATGCTTTTCCAGGATACGGCATCGCTGCAGAAGAAGATCACGAACCTTGAGCAGATGAACCGCACCCTGCAGAAGCAGTCCGTGCAGATCGCAGGGGAATACAAGAATCTTGAGCAGGAATGGAAGAAGGTGCGCACCGACGCCGACGACAGCGCGGACCGCGTGAAGACTTCCTATGAGGAACAGATCCGCTCCCAGCAGAAGGAGAGCGAGGAGAGAATGCGCGCGATGCAGGAGGAATTCGACGAGAAGTATCGCCTGCAGCGGATCCGGTACGAGAAGGAGATCTCGGACACGGAGGGCGCTTACAAGAGCAAGCTCTGGCTCGCGGAGGGGGCGTATCGCCGAGAGATGGACTCGCGGGACGAGGAGCACAAGGCGGCGATCGCGCGTCTTCAGAAGGAGCTGGAGGAGACAAAGGCGGACAGCGAGGCGCAGATCGAGTCGGCGAAGAAGCTCGCGGATGCGCAGGTAGAGTCAGCGCGGGCGCTGGCGGACGCGCAGGCCGAGAACGCCAGGAATGAAGCGGAAGCGCGCGTGCAGGCCGCGGAGAAGGCGGCGCAGGAGACCGCGGAGGCGGCGAAGGCGCAGGCCGAGGAGACGCTTCGCGAACGGGAGAAAAAGATTAAAGCCGACATCAGCGCTGTCTATGAGCAGGGGTTACAGAACGCGAGAAAGCGCGAGATGGAGCTCGCGAAGGAGATCAGCGCTGTCCGCGCAAAGAGCGGGGAATATGAGAAGGAGATCTTGAAGCGCGCGCAGGCTGAGGAGGTCGCCTACGACCAGATCGCCGCGCTGCAGCGGGAGCTCCTGAACAGACAGGAAGAAATGACGGCCCTGCAGGAACAGCGCAAAGAGCAGGACAGCGTGATGCGGATCTCGAGGACGTCGCGCGCGGAGAGCAGCGCGGAATCCGAGAAGGCACTGCGGCGCCTGGAGCGCGCGATGGACATCAAGGGCAGCGCGCAGCTCATGAGAGACATGATCGGTGAGGCGCGGCTTCTCATCGGCGGGAGGTCCCCGTCCGCGGAGCCGTTCCGGTTCGGCGACTGCATGGACACAGTCGCGCGCATGATGCGGGAGTACTGCAGGCAGCGGAAGCTCTCGTTCCGCTATGACGAGACGGACGCCGACAAACTCTACTCCGGCGACAAGGCGATGCTGCAGTATGTGCTGCTGAGCATCCTTGAATACACCGCCGCAATGGACGCGGCGAGCCCGCAGGCCGCGGGCACGGACAGCGGGGAGATCCGCGAGCAGCCGGGGCTGACGCTCAGCTGCCGCGCCGACAGGCCGGTCCGGGAAAGAGTATACCTTTACTTCACCGTGAACGACCCGCTCGGCGGGATCCGGCAGGCGGCCGACTTCGCGAACAACGGCATGACGCGCTGCCGGGAGATGCTCGGCATGATGGGCGGCGGCATCCGCATCCAGGACAGAAAAGACCCCGCCTCCGCACAGGGCGGAAACGGGGCTGTCGCTGTCATCACAGTGGCGCTCGGCCGGATCTCGTGACCGACAGGCGCCTGCGTTATTGAATTATCATTTTAAGAGACGATCTGCCAGGCCGGGCGCCTGCCGGAATGTTCAGATGCGGAGATCCCGCGGATCACGTGCAGGAGGGGCTTGTCATAGAAGCGTCACGGTTTTGCCGTTGACCTCTACGGAGTGGATCATCCGGTTTAAGTAGACGTTAAATCTCGTCACGCCGCTCTTGCGGATCGTGGCGCTCAGGTTCGGGTTCATGTCCTGCAGCTCCGCGTGCAGGGCGTCGATGTTGATCTCGCGCTCGCCGTGGCGCTCGAAGATGCGGTGGATCTGCGTCTCGATCTCGCTGTCAGGGCTGCTCTTTAAGGTGACCCAGACCGCGTTGTCGCGGTTCGTGACGGACAGGGACTGGAAGTCGCTCAGGAACTCGGAGAGCTTGCTGTAGTGGTAGTTGCGGATATCGAAGTCGGGGAAGATCTTGACGAGGCGGGAGCCGATCTCGCCGAGGCCGGTCTCCTTGCCGTCCGCGGTATTGTCGGTGATCATCTTGACGATGGCTTCCTCGATCGTCGCGTGGTCTGTGAACAGAGGGCCTTCGCCGTCGTCCGTATCCGTATCGACAGTAGCCGGAGCAGGCGCGGCTGCCGCGCCGCCCTTTTTCTTTCTGGAGGCTGACTTGTCGGCCTTGGCGTCCGCCTTCTCGTTCTTCTTTCTCCCATTTTTGGACTTGCCGTTGCCTGAGCTGACGGCATCGTCGTCGCTGTCGTCAATGACATCCAGGAAAATAAAACGCTCGCAGGAGACGCGGAAGGATTCCGGCGTCTTTTTTTCTCCCATTCCGATCACGACCTTGCCGGCCTCTCTCAGGCGCGTTGCGAGCTTGTTGAAGTCGCCGTCGCTGGAGGCGATGCAGAAGCCCTGTACATCGCCGGTGTAGAGGATGTCCATGGCGTCAATGATCAGGCCGATGTCGGACGCGTTCTTGCCGGGGGTGTTGTTCGGCTGCATGACCGGGGTCAGCGAGTAGCGCGACGCGCGCGTGAGCCACGAGTGGAGACGGTCCTGCGACCAGTCGCCGTACATGCGACGCACCGTGATCTTGCCGTACTTCGAGAGCTCACTCAGGATGCTCGGAATGTACTTGGCACTGACGTTGTCGGAGTCAATAAGAAGAGCAATGTTGATATCATCCATATATTTCTGATTCCTTATCTTAAGTTTGCTGCAGCTGAGCCATTCGATGTGATTCGCCCGATTCCGGAGGCTTCGTGGCCGCACGGATTCCCTGATATTCAGGGCCTTTCAGTCATGCTTTTGACCTCCGTCGGTATGCGCCTTACGCGCCTGCACTTTCGGACGGACAATGCGATATCACGGCGGTATTATGGTAAAATAATAGACAGCCGCTTCTCTAAATAGTATAGCGTATCCGGGGAAGATGGCAAAAGAAAGTTATACAAATGAAGAAGCTGATCTCATGGAATGTGAACGGCCTGCGCGCCTGCATAAAGAAGGAGTGTTTCCTCGAGTTCGTCGCGAAGGAGGAGCCGGACGTGCTCTGCCTGCAGGAGACGAAGCTCTCCGAGGGACAGCTCGACCTGGATCTGCCCGGCTACCATCAGTACTGGAATTATGCTGAGAAAAAGGGCTATTCCGGCACCGCGGTCTTTACGAAGGAAGAGCCGCTCGAGGTGACGTACGGACTCGGGATCGAGGAGCACGACCATGAGGGGCGGGTCATCACGCTTTCCTACCCGGACTACTATCTGATCACGGTCTATGTGCCGAACGCCAAGGAGGATCTCTCGAGGCTGGACTACCGCATGACGTGGGAAGATGCTTTTCTTGCGTATGTCGGGAAGCTCGAGGAGACGAAGCCTGTCATCTACTGCGGCGACCTGAACGTCGCGCACAGGGAGATCGACCTGAAGAACCCGAAGTCGAACCGCGGCCACGCCGGTTTCACGGACGAGGAGCGCGGGAAGTTCGAGGCGGCGCTTGGGCACGGGCTCGTGGATACGTTCCGGTACTTCTACCCGGACAAGGAACAGGCTTACTCGTGGTGGTCCTACCGGTTCCACGCGAGAGAGAACAACGCAGGGTGGCGCATCGACTACTTTATGGTGTCGAAGGCGCTCGAGGACCGGCTGGAGGACGCCGTCATCTACGCGGACGTCTACGGGTCGGACCACTGCCCGGTCGGGCTGATCCTGCGCTGAGGCGGGAAACGCTGTCTGCGGTGAAGTGATGCCCAGTACAGCACAGGCCGAACGGAAATGCTATTTGCGGCAAAACCGCTGCTTAGTGCAGCTGAGAATAAGAAACGAAACAGGAGGAATTAGTCAACATGCCTGAAGAAAAGAAAGTCAACATCCCCCCGCAGCCGAAGAAGAACGTCTTTCGCGTGGAAGCAAACGCGCACAGCCACGTGAAGAAGGTCATCGCGGTCGTCAGCGGCAAGGGCGGCGTCGGCAAGTCCGCCGTGACGGGGATGTGCGCGCTCTGGGCGAGCCGCCGCGGTTATAAGACGGCGATCCTTGACGCGGATATCACGGGGCCGAGCATCCCGAAGATGTTCGGCGTGACGCCTGCGGATCTCGCGGCGGATGAGAACGGACTCCTGCCGGCGGTGACGGCGACAGGGATCAAGATCATGTCCATGAATCTCATGATGCAGGACGAGAATCAGCCCGTTATCTGGAGAAGCCCGGTGATCACGGACGTGCTCAAGCAGTTCTGGTCGGAAGTCAGCTGGGGTGACGTCGACTGCATGTTCATCGACATGCCGCCCGGAACGGGCGATGTGCCGCTCACGGTCTTCCAGTCCCTGCCGGTCGACGGCATCATCGTCGTGACGACGCCGCAGGAGCTCGTCGGCATGATCGTGCGGAAGGCGGTCGGCATGGCGCAGATGATGAAGGTCAAGGTCTGCGGCCTCATCGAGAACATGAGCTACGCGGTCTGCCCGCACTGCGGGGAGAAGATCCCGCTGTTCGGCGAGAGCCACGTCGCGGAAGTGGCGGAGGCGACCGGTGTGCCGGTGCTCGCGCAGCTCCCCATGAACCCGGCGGTCGCCGCAGCGGCGGACAAGGGGCTGATGGAGTACTACGACGGCGAGATCCCGGACCTGACTTCCATTCTGGAAGGTTAATCATTTGAGTAACGGCAGCAAGGTAACAGTAGGTATATAAAAAGGAGGCATTATGAAAAAGAGAAAACTGTTTCTGGCGATGCTCCTGATCTGCGCGGTCGCGCTCTCTGCCTGCGGTAAGAAGAAGGCGGAGCCTGTGGAAGACGCACCCGTAGAAGATGAGGCGGCTGCGGAAGAGACCGCGGCGGAAGAAGAGGCACCCGCGGAAGAAGTCGCGGAAGAAGCTGCGGCTGAGGAAGCCCCGGAAGAAGAGTTCGATCCGAACCCGGCGAACGAGCTGTTCTCCATCACGATCCCGGATGAGTTCGCGGGCAAGGTCGAGTATGAGATCACCGATGACTCGATCAGCGTCTATGACAAGGAATCCAAGGAAGCCGGCTTCGGCGGGCACGCCTTCACGATCCGCGCGTGCGACGATATGTCCGAGTACGGCTTCATCGACAAGAAGATCGGTGAGCTGACGACCGGCGAAGGCGACGTGTACGACATGGTCCTCGCATATCCGACGGACGTCCAGTACGACCCCATGACGAACAACGGCCAGGCGCCGGAGACTTTCGCGAAGCTCTATGACGGAGCAGCTGAGATCGCGAAGGGCCTTGTGAGCGTGGACGGCGGTTCCTATGCGGATGGCGCCGGCACGAAGGGCGAGGATCTCTATCAGGCCGAGGTAGCGAAGGTCGCACAGGCGATCGAGGAGCACTGGGATGCGGTCAGGCTCGAGGAAGAAGGACTGAGCTCCATGTACTACGCGATGTACGCGATGGGCGAAGATGACGTCGCTTCCAAGATCGGCTACGCGTATGCAGACGTCAACGCGGACGGCATCGATGAACTGCTGATCGGCGAGATCGGCAGCGGTGCATGGCAGGACGTTGTCTACGATATCTTCACGATCGCTGACAAAGAGCCCGTGCACGTCACGAGCGGCTGGAGCAGGAACCGGTATTACGTCGCGAAAGGCGGCATGCTCGTCAACGAGTATTCCGGCGGCGCAGCGATGAGCGGAATGACGATGTACAGCCTTGAGCACAATTCGGCGACGCTCGCTCCCCAGATCGCCCTCAAGGTCGATGAGTATGAGAATGAAGAGCAGCCTTGGTTCGTTTCCTACGGCGTCGACTTCGACGAAGACAAATGGGAACCGCTGACGGAAGATGAGTACAAGGAATACAGGGAGAGATTCACGGATCTGGTCTATCTCGATTACAAGCCGTTCACCGGCGTCGAGGCGGCAGCTCCCGAAGAAGCTGAGGAAGAAGCTGAAGCGATCGGCATGCCGAATCCCTGGAAGGACGTGACGTTCGAGGAAGCGCAGAAGGCAGTGACGCCTCTGTTCTCGATCCCGGAAGGCGCTGAGAACGTCGCCGTCACGATGATGGAAGACCCGGAGGCGGAGAGCCCGCTCGTACAGGTGAACTTCACGCTGGACGGCATGGACTTCATCGCCAGGGCGCAGAACAACACGGAAGAGAAGTACATCGACGGCATCGGCATGTACTATGACTGGACCGTCCAGGAAGAAAAAGAGCTGAAGGACTGGGCGAAGGATACCCTCACCGCGAAGTTCAGCCGCTACCTGAGCGAGAACGAGAACGTCGACCTCTGCACATGGTATGACGAGGCGGCAGGCTGCGGCTACTCCCTGTCCGTCGCTTCCGACGACCTGGAAGGCTTCGACATCATGGCAGTCGTGGAAGCGATGAAGCCCTGAGCGATACTTCCGGCAGACACGTTCTGAAAAGCAGCTGTTCAGCACAGAACGAAGCATTTGCGGCTGACAGCACGCAAAACTGAATCATGATTATCACGGCCCGGCTTGCCAGCAATGGTGAGCCGGGCTCTTTCTATGCCTTCGCCGCCGGCCATTCCGCCCGTCTCCGTACCGCGAAGTCAAGAATCGCTTTTTTAGAAAAACATAATACTCCGCTCGATCTTCGTTGTTGTATAATTGATGCGTCACCATACACAGCGCTATATCCGGACGACCGGAACAGCAGCAGGGAGGTAAAATCATATGACACTGTTCTCAAAGACAGGCAGAGGTCTGCGTTCTGCAGGCCGAATTTCCACTCGCACCAACAACAAAAGCAGTTTTGCCCGCAGGGCGACAGCGCTCGCACTCGCGGCGGTCTTTGCGCTCTCATTGACGGCGTGCGCGAACAGCGGCGGCCAGACGGCACAGTCCGGCACCGGCAGCGCGGACGCGGCGAAGCCCGCGGAAGTCGCGACGGCGGCGACAGGAGAGACGACGGCGGCGGAGGGCGGCGAGTTCGTCTTCGGCATCGCGTCCGAGGTCTACAACTTCGACCCGTTCGAGTCCACGACGGCGGACTCCCGCGCGATCTGCTTCAACATCTACGACGGCCTGATGAAGATCACGCCGGAGGGTGCGTTCGAGCCCGGCCTCGCGCAGGAATACACGATGTCGGATGACGCGACCGTCTACACGTTCACGCTCCGCGACGGCGTCAAATTCCATAACGGGAAGACGATGGAGATGGCGGACGTGCTTTTCTCCATCCAGAAAGCGATTGACGCCAAGATCAAGGGCTACGACAAGATCGCGTCCTTCGAGGCGACGGACGACAAGACCGTGCAGATCACGCTCGCGGCGCCGGACACCGGCTTCCTCGCGTACATGACGCAGGCGATCGTCCCGGACGGCAGCGAAGATCTCGCTTCGAACCCCGTCGGCGCGGGCCCGTTCAAGTTCGAGGAATTCGAGGAGCAGGACCACGTCACGCTCGCGAAGTTCGAGGACTACTGGGGCGAGAAGCCGCACCTGGACAAGGTGACGGTCCGCTTCGTCGCGAACTCCTCCGAGATGATGATCGCGTTCCAGGCGGGCACGATCAACGGCTTTGACGCCTCCGCCGGCGTCTCCGCGCAGGTGGACGACACGAACGCGCGCCTGTATGCCCGCAACTCCAACGCGGTGCAGCTGCTCGCGCTGAACAACGACAGCGAATATTTCAAGGATGAAAAGGTTCGTCAGGCCCTCTCGTACGCCGTCGACCGCGACAACATCATCGAGACGGTCAACTTCGGCTACGGCGTGAAGATCGGCACCGGCCTGATCCCCGGCCTCGCGAAGTATTACGACAGCTCCATGGACGACTACTACACGACGGACGCCGCGAAGGCGA
This sequence comes from Lachnospiraceae bacterium UBA7012, assembly GCA_002449595.1. GTDB lineage: Bacteria > Bacillota > Clostridia > Lachnospirales > Lachnospiraceae > CAG-791. Next base: position 18,091 of record DJXE01000060.1, on the reverse strand, counting down.
AGGAACTGCTGAAGGAAGCCGGCTATGAGGACGGTTTTGAGTTCACCGTCACCGTTCCGTCCAACTATCAGGTGCACATCGACACCGCGCAGGTCCTCGTGAACCAGCTTGCGGCGATCGGCGTCACGATGAACATCAAGGAAGTCGACTGGGCGACCTGGCTCGAGTCCGTCTACACGAACCGGAACTACGAGGCGACGATCATCTCCCTCGACGGCTCCTTCGCGTATCCGACCGCGTTCCTCGCAAGGTATGAGTCCACCAGCTCTTCGAACTTTGTGAACTTCAAGTCCGACGACTTCGACAAGGCTTACAACGCCGCGACGACGTCGACGAACGACGAGGAGCAGGTGAAGCTCTTCAAGGAGTGCCAGCAGATCCTGACGAAGGAGGCGGCTTCCGTCTACCTCGAGGATATCTCCAGCATTTACGTCTACAGCATGGATTTCGACGGCTTCGTCAGCTATCCGCTGTACGCGTATGATTTCTCTGCCATCTACAAAGTGGCGGAATGATCCGAAGATGAAATATATCAGCAGAAAGATCCTCATCCTGATCATCACGATCCTGTTCATCACGCTTTTGACGTTCCTCGCGTTCCACGTGCTGCCGGGCGATCCCGCGCAGCTGATCCTCGGGACCGAGGCGTCGCCGGAAAAGGTTGAGGCGCTGAGGGAGCAGCTGGGTACCAACCAGCCGCTCCTTCGGCAATATACTTCCTGGATCTCGGGCTTCGCGCGCGGGGACTTCGGTACGTCCTTAAAGTACCAGAAACCGGTCGCGGAGCTGATCGCGGGGCGCCTCCCCGTGACGCTGCTGCTCGGCACGATGGTCATCGTGCTGACGCTCGCGGTCGGGATCCCGCTGGGCGTTTTTGCCGCGAGGAAGCAGGGAACCTGGATCGAGCAGGGCGTCAGCCTTCTGACCATGCTCGGCGTCTCGGTCCCCGGCTTTTTCCTTAGTATCCTCTTCATGTGGATCTTCGGCCTCGTGCTGCACTTCTTCGCGCCGGGCAGATTCATCTCCTGGGAGAGCGATCCCGCGGGATGCCTGCGCTTCATGATCTGGCCCGCGCTCGCGATCGCGGTCCCGCAGACCGCAACGCTCGTGAAATACATCCGGACTTCCATGATCGACGAGCTGCGCTCGGACTACGTCCGCACCGCCCGCGGCAACGGAACGCCGGAGAACACCGTCATGTACCGCCACGCGCTCCGGAACGCGATCGTCTCCGTCGTGCCGCTCATCGGCATGATGATCGGGGAGATCTTTTCCGGCAGCATCATCGTGGAGCAGGTCTTCGCCATTCCGGGGATCGGCCGGCTCCTCGTCTCTTCCGTCACGAGCCGTGATTTCCCGCTGACCCAGACACTTGTCGTCTACTGCGCACTGATCATCGTCATCACGAACTTCCTCGTGGATATCGTGATCCAGCTCATCGACCCCAGGATCCGCCTCACCGAGTGACGCGGTAAAAAAATAGGGGAGATCAGCCGGAACCAAGAGCGATAAGAAAATGAGCAATAAACCACAAAAAACAGAATCGAATAAAGGCAAAGCGGCCAAGGCCCAGGCGAGCAGCAAAACTGCCTCAAATAAGGGCAAATCCGCCCAGCCCCGCCTGCACCCGACGGCGCAGGAGCCGAACTTCATCTCCGAGGGCATGCAGCGCCAGGTGAGCGCGGTCTCCCCGGAGAAGAAGACGAAGAAGCAGTCTGCGGAGGATTTCCGCGAGTTCATCCGCAGCGGCCGGCTGGAACTGCTCATCGGCTGCGTCCTCGTCGCAGCGATCCTTCTGCTGTCGCTCGGCAGCATCCTTTACACGCCGTACGACATCAACTTCATGGACATCACGTCGCGGATGGCGCCGCCGTCCGCGCATCACCTGTTCGGCACCGACAACATGGGCCGGGACATCTTCAGCCGCGCGGTGACGGGAGGCCGCTTCACGCTTCTCGTCGCGGTCCTGACCGTGCTCTCGAGCACGCTGATCGGCTGCGTCCTGGGACTGTTCAGCGGCTACGCCGGCGGCATCATCGACGAGGTCATCATGCGCGTGATCGATGCGGTAAGCTCTTTTCCCGGCATTCTGATCGCGCTGATCATCGTGACCGTGCTGGATCTCGGCCGCTTCACGATCATCATCGCGCTCTGCATCATGTTCGTCCCGAGTTTCACGAGGATCGTCCGGACCGGCACGCTGCAGTATAAGGACGCCGTTTTTGTCCGCAGCAGCAAAGTGTTTGGCGCCTCCGATCTTCGCCTTCTCCTCATGCACGTGTTCCCGAACATCTTCCCGCTGCTTCTGTCCTCGGTCATCATCGGGCTCTCGAACGCGATCCTGGCGGAATCCGGGATGAGTTACCTCGGCCTGGGCATCCAGCCGCCGACGCCGAGCTGGGGAAGAATGCTGTACGAGGCGCAGAGCATCATCTTCAAGGCGCCGTGGTACGCGATCGCGCCCGGCCTCATGATCGTCTTCACGATCGTCGGCTTCAACTGCATCGGCGAAGGCATCCGCAAGAAATACCTGTAATCGAGGAATCCAATGGCAGAACCACTGTTATCCGTAAGGCGGCTGAGTATCGGGATCCGCTCCAATAAAAAGACATATACGGCAGTCGACAAGGTCTCGTTTGACGTGTACCCGGGGGAGATCCTCGGCATCGTCGGCGAGTCCGGCTGCGGCAAATCGATCACGGCGATGTCCCTGATGGGACTGCTCGGCAGCGGCGTGAGCGTGACCGGCGGAAACGCATTTTTCGAGGGACGGGACCTGCTCTCCATCAAAGGGAAAGAGCGGCTGCACATGAACGGCAACCGCATCTCGATGATCTACCAGGAGCCGATGACGTCCTTAAATCCGCTCATGAAGATCGGCCGGCAGATCGGCGAACCGCTGCGCCTGCACACGGACCTTCCGGAAAAGGAGATCCGCGCCCGTGCCAGAGAGATGCTGGACCGGGTCGGCATGCGCGACGGGGACAAGATCTTCAAGTCCTATCCGCACCAGCTCTCCGGCGGCATGCGCCAGCGCGTGATGATCGCGATGGCGGCGATCGCGAATCCGGCGCTGCTCATCGCGGACGAGCCGACAACGGCGCTCGACGTGACGACGCAGGCCGAGATCCTGGAGCTCCTGCGGAAAATGAACCGCGACCACGGGACCTCGATCATCTTTATCTCGCACGACCTGGGCGTTGTGGGCCGGATCTGCAGCCGCGTGCTCGTCATGTACGCGGGCAGGCTCGTGGAGTCCGGCCCCTCGGCGGCGATCCTCGGCGATCCGGAGCACCCTTACACCGAGGGACTGATCGCCTCGATCCCGGAAGTGGAAGACCGGGGAGAGGACCTGCCCAGCATTCCGGGAAGAGTGCCCTCCGTCACGGAAGAGCACGCGGCCTGTCCCTTCGCGCCACGCTGCGGGAAGGCGACGGCGCTCTGCAGCAAGATCCCCGCTTCGATGAGAAACGTCGGCCCGGACCACTTCGTGTGGTGCCACAATGTGCACGGAGGTTCCAGATGAGCGAACAGAACAGCAGCGCTGCCGCGCAGGACGACATCGTCCGCATCGAGCACGTCAGCAATTCCTATTACGAGAACCAGCTCGGCATCTTCGGCAAGCGGAAGAAGAACCAGGTCCTGCGGGATGTCTCGCTCACGATCCACCGGGACGAGTTCTTCGGCCTCGTCGGCGAGTCCGGCTGCGGCAAATCGACGCTCGCAAACTGCATCCTCGGCATGGTGCCGTTCGAGGGCACGATCGAAGTCGCCGGCATGTCCTACGGGAAGGCGAACCGCAAGGAGTTCACGAGACACGTGCAGGCGGTCTTCCAGGACCCCTTGAGCGCGCTGGATCCCCGCCGCAGGATCGGCGAGATCCTTAGAGAGCCGCTCGACATCCACGGGATCGGCACGAAGGAAGAGCGCGAAGCCAAAGTGAAGGAGATGCTGGAGACGGTCGGCCTCGACGCGAGCTACGCCACGAGGTTCCCGCGCGAGCTGTCCGGCGGACAGCGGCAGCGCGTCTGCATCGGCGCCTCGCTCATGCTGGAGCCGGAACTCGTCATCGCCGACGAGGCGATCTCCGCGCTCGACGTCTCGGTCGGGGCGCAGATCCTGAATCTGTTCCGGAAGATCCATGATGAAAAAGACTTTGCAATGCTCTTCATCTCCCACAACCTGAACGTCGTCTACTATCTCTGCGACCGCATCGCCGTGCTGTATTACGGCGAGATCATGGAGCAGGGCGGGGCGAAGGAGATCTACGACAACCCGGCGCATCCGTACACGCGGATCCTGCAGGCGGCGATCCCGGACTTAAAGCCCGGCAAGGAGAAGAAAGAGATGGCCTTCGTCGAGGCGAAGAACGCGAGGCCGTGGGTCGAGGGGGCGTGCCCCTTCTACCGGCGCTGTCCCCGCGCGCTGGACGAGTGCAAAAAGGCGCCGCCGCTCACGAACATCGCGAAGGAAGGCGAGCCGGAGCACCTTGTGCGCTGCTGGAGACATTCCTGATCAGATTCATACATTGCGAACGGACCCAAGACGATCCTGTTAGAACGAAAGGAGACTGTCATGATACTTGCGATCGACACAGGCAACACCCATACCGTACTCGGCTGCATCGATGAGAACGGCAACGTCGTCCTCCGGCTGCGGCTCACCACCAACCGCACCGCGACGGAATACGAGTACGCCGTACAGCTGCAGCAGATCCTGCAGATGGCCGGCGTGGATCCGCGCGGATTCGAGGGAGCGATCTTTTCCTGCGTCGTGCCTTCGGCGCAGCGCGCGATCCGCAAGGCGTGCCAGTTCGTGACCGGCATCGACCCGTTCATCGTCGGCGCAGGTATCCGCACCGGGCTTCACATCAAGATCGACGACCCCGGCACCATCGCCGCGGACCTCGTCGCGACGGCTGTCGCGGCGAAGGAAGAGTATCCGCTGCCCAGTATCATCATCGACATGGGCACTGCGACGACCGTGACCGTGGTCGACGAGACGGGAGCCTTCATCGGCGGCTCCATCATGCCCGGCGTCGGCATCTCGCTGAGCGCGCTGACAGAGGCGACGTCGCTCCTTCCTGCGATCGACCTGCTTCCGCCGAAAAAGGTCATCGCCTCCAACACCGTCGACTGCATGAAGGCAGGTATCGTCTACGGCGCGGCCGGCGCGATCGACGGCACGCTCGACCGCTTCATCGAGGCGATGGAAGTGAAGCCTGCCAGCATCGTCACGACGGGCGGCATCGGCTCCGTGATCTGCCCGTACTGCCGCCACGATATCGTCATCGACAGCGACCTTCTGCTGAAGGGACTGTATGTCATGTGGAAGAAGAACCGGAAGTGAGCATCATTCGTATTGGAATCCGCTCTCCTCGCCAAGCGGCTTATCCAGCAGCTCGGGATTGGCGAAGATGTGCTTGATGAGCTTGAGGCTCCGCGCGAAGTAGAAGCCGTCCGCGATGCGCTCGTCGACGGTGGCGCCGATGTCGAGCAGCGTGCGCATCTCCTTGTGGCCGTCGGGCATCATGACTTCATCCTGGTAGTAGGCGCCGATCGTGATCATGAGGCTGTTGGTGCCGTAGTTGTTCAGG
>DJXE01000060.1:2191-12431 GCA_002449595.1 Lachnospiraceae bacterium UBA7012 | reverse complement strand
TGCCGTAGTTGTTCAGGTGGTGGTAGACGGCCGGGCACTTGATGCTGCCGAGGTTGCTCGCCAGGATCGACGTGTAGTTGGGATCGCCGTCCGTCAGGAACTTCGGGTTGATGCCCCAGAAGTCCAGGTACCGGATGATCCGGATGAGGAATGCGATAAGGGGCAGGGGCATCGCGGCGAATTTGTTCAGGATCTCGTCGATGCCGCCCGTCGCGGTCTCGCTCTTTCTGGTCTCGCGCACGTCGCCGACGATCTTTTTGCTGATCGTGTCGAGCGTGTCGTTCTTGCCGGGCGTGAGCACCATCAGGGACTCGTCCGCGCCGTCCGTGAAGCGCCGCTTCACAACGAAGCTCAGGCTCACGTCATAGCGCTCGTAGGTGCGCCAGCCCTGGATGAAGCGGTTCAGCTTCGGCCGCTCCATGACCATGCGCGCAAGGCCCGCGATGGCGCAGTGGAAGACGGTCGTCTTGTAATCCGGATGCTCCGCGTTCTTTTTATCGATATAGGCCAGCAGGTCCGTGATGTCGAACGTGTCGTGCAGATAGCACTCGCACTCCGTGCGCTTCGGCAGGAGATACCCCATGACGGTTTGCAGTCCATGCTGCTTCACGAGATAGCCGTCGCGGCGGTCTCCCCATTTTCTTTTGCGTTTTTCCATGCCGGTGTTCTCAGCCATGTCTTTTTCCTCTTAAGCGCTTTCTTCCACAGCTTCTTCTTCGAGCTTGCGGTAAGCGACCTTGCCGACGAGCGTCTTCGGGAGCGCCTCGCGGAAGAAGATCTCCTTCGGCAGCGCGTAGCCCGCGACGTGGAGCTTCAGCTCCTCCATGATCCGCTCTCTGCAGGCGTCATCCGGCTCGACGCCGTCCCGGAGGACAACGTAAGCGCGCACGCGCTGCATTCTGTGAGGATCCGGGACGCCGATCACGCAGCTGTAGGCGACGTCGGGGCAGCTGTCGATGACGTTCTCGATCTGCCCGGGGTAGACGTTGTAACCGTTCGTGATGATCATTCTCTTGATTCTCTGGCGGAAAAAGACGTATCCGTCCTCATCCATCGTCCCGAGATCGCCGGTGTGGAGCCAGATCTTACCGTCTGCATCCGGCCGCAGCGTATCCGCGGTCTCCTCCGGATTCTTCAGGTAGCCGATCATGACGGTAGGGCCGGAGAGGATGATCTCGCCTTCCTCGCCGAAGGGGACGACTTCATCCGTTCCGGGCCGGACGATGCGGTACTGCGTGTCCGGGAACGGAATGCCGATGCTGCCCGCCTTGTGGGAATCGCGCGGCGTGAGGCAGCTGGCCGTGACGCACTCCGTGAGGCCGTAGCCCTCGCGGATCTGGATCCGGGAGCCGTGGTCGCGCAGGAATTCGTCGATCTTTTTCTTAAGTTCTACCGAAAGAGAATCGCCGCCGCAGAACATGCCGGAGAGGAAGCTGAGATCCTTTCCCTCAAGCTGCGGCATGTGCAGAAGCGCCTCGAAGATCGTCGGAACGCCCGCGATGAAGGTCGGGTGCTTTTTGATCAGCATGTCCGCATAAGTCTTGATCGTGAAGCTCGGCATCAGGATGCAGCGGACGCCGTGCACGAGCGTGGTGTGCAGATTGATGCCGAGGCCGAAGCCGTGGAAGCACGGCATGCAGCTCAGGATCGAGAGGCCGGGTCGGAACTCGACGCCGATCGCCTCCCTCGCCTGCATGGCGAGCGCGTTGAAATTCAGGTCCGAGAGGCAGATGCCCTTGGAGGTGCCCGTCGTTCCGCCGCTGTAGAGGATGACGGACGTGTGATTTTTGTCAAAGACGTTTTCCGGAAGCGCGACGTCAGACGTGCCCTTCTTCAGGAAGTTCTTCCAGAGCATGTCAGGCAGGATCTCGTGGGAAAAGCCTTTTCCCTCGCCATCCTGAGCAGTCCCGGCGCACTGCATCACCTGCTGCGCGGTGCGGTTCGGGAAGCGGGTGTATTTCTTTCCTTCCTTGAACCAGAAGCCGACGGCGAGGACCGGGGGCAGTTCGTCCTGCATCCGCGCGGCGAGGATCGTGACGGGATGATCCGCCGCGGCGCACGCCTGCGCGACCTTTTCATAAAACATGTCCACGGTGAGGATCATTCTGCTCTCCGAGATGTTCAGGTAGAAGATGATCTCATTGCGCGCGGACAGGGGATGGACCATATTGGAGACCGCGCCGATGCGGTTCAGCGCATAGAAGCAGACGAGCGCCTGCGGGATGTTGGGCAGGCAGATCGTCACGGCGTCGCCGCGCCGGATCCCCGCGGCGTAGAATGCGCGGGCCGCCTGTTCGATCTTCTGTAAGAAACTGCGGTAGGTGGTCTTTTTCCCGTAGAACTCGTAAGCGGGTTCGTCCGGGTACTGTTTGCCGATGCGCTCGACCATCTGGAACATCGTGAGCTGAGGGTATTCGAGGTGATCTTTCTGAACGTACGGAATATCGAGAGAGTATCGCTGATCGGATTCCATTGGTTTTCCTGACTTTCTACGGCCGGATGGCCGGTTTTCTGGACACACTGTTTGTATTTTAATGGAAGAATACCGGGGAAGCAAGCAAAACAGGCGTTTCCGGCATGGTACAGGAAAAGGAAAGGACTGATACGCGGCTCCGTCAGGCTGCGTATCAGTCCTTCTATCGCTCAGCAGCTGAGCTGTCTGCCCGTGCGGGCTGTCTGCCGGGTGCGCATCAGCCGGCAGCCTTCGAGTTCTCGATCGCGGCGGCGAGGTCCTCCTTCAGGGCCTGTTCGCCCGCTCCGTCGAACGCTGCGGAAGAGGCGTCTTCACGCTTCTTTTCGGTGTAGTTCTCGTAAGTCGGCTTGCGGTGCTTCTGCTCCGCCCAGATCTCTTCGGCGACGGGCGCCCACGCTTCTGCGTAGGGCTTCGCCTTCGCAATCAGGTGATCGACTTCCTCCGGGGACTCCTCGTTGGTCTGGTGCGCGCCGGTGACGTCGACCATCTCCTTTAAGAGTTCCGGGTTCTCAAGCATCGGGCAGGGCCGCAGGTGGTTGCGGTTGAACGGCTGCCCTTCGTGGTAAGCCATGAAAAGCGGGCTCTGCAGCATCTCGAGGATCGAGTTCTCGTGGATGTTCGTGTTCGAGAAGTGGATGAACACGCAGGGCTCCGCATCGCCGCTCGAGTTGATGTGGAAGTAGTTTCTTCCGCCTGCGATGCAGCCGCCGACGAACTCACCGTCGTTCTGGAAGTCCATGGGATAGAACTCGATGTCACATTCAGGGGAACGGAAATAGCGGATCCGCTCGATCATCTTTTTCCGCTGCTCAGGTGTGGGCATGAGCTCCGGAACGGCGTTGTTGCCGACCGGCATGTAGTGGAAGTAGAAGCCGTATCTCGCGCCCTTGGAGGAGATGAAGCGCAGGAACTCCTCGCTGGAGACGGCGTCGATGTTCGCGCTGGTGTAGCAGATCGACGTGCCGAAGACGATGCCGTACTTCTTCAGCAGGTCCATCGCCTTCATGACCGCGTCATAGTGGCCGGAGCCGCGGCGCGCGTCGTTCGTTTCGGGCGTGCCCTCAATGGAGAGGAAGAAGGAGAGGTTGCCGAGGCGGACCACTTCCTTGCAGAGCTCCTCGTCGATCAGCGTCGAGTTGGTGTAAGCCGCGAAGAAGCAGTCATTGTGCTTTTCACAAAGGCGAAGGATGTCCTTCTTGCGGACCATCGGCTCGCCGCCGGTCATCATGTACAGGTGGGCGCCGAGCGCCTTGCCCTCGGTGACGATCTTGTCCATGTCCTCAAAGGAGAGGTTGTTCTTGTGGCCGTAGGTGCCGGACCAGCAGCCGACGCAGTGCATGTTGCAGGCCGAGGTGGGATCGAACAGGATCAGCCACGGAATGTTGCAGTGGTAGATCTCGCGGTTCTTCCGGATCGTCTTCGTGCCGTTTAGGAAGGACTCATAGCCGAGGTTCAGGAGCATCATCTTCGCGTAGTTCGGATCGGTCTCGTCGATGATCTTGCCGATATATTTGACCCAGCGGTTCTCCGGGTCGCTCAGGTACGCGCGCACCTTCTCCAGGATCTCGGGCGTCGCGGACTTGCCGTAGAACTTCTCCGCCTGATCCAGGATCTTCAGATAGGTCTCCGTCTTATTCGGGTTGCCGTGAAGCTCCTTCGCGAGCTTCTCCGCGATCAGCGAAAAAGCCGCGCGCTCCGCAGCGTGCTGCACGCCCTGCTTTGCCTGTTTCAGACCTTCTGTGATTCCAGCCATTTACTGTTTCCTCCTGCTCAAGAGCTGCTGTGCCGCCCGGCATAGCAGTTCGCCTTTACTAATTTGCCAATCATATTACCGTATTATACTTATTAGAATATTAAATGTCATGGGACAAAACGGGGCATGTGTGTAACTTGTGAATGCGCGAAAATGGAATTATACTGTTGCGTGAGAAACGGCAACTGCTCTCAGGAAAGGAAGAGACAATCATGGAAGAACTCGAATTCAGATACGACACACAGCTCCTCATTGACGGCGAGGACCTCGACGAGGACGAGATCGCAGAATACATCACGGAGAACTTCGAGGGCGACAGCCTGCTCGCTGCCGGCGACGAGGATACGGTCAAGATCCATTTTCACACGAACGAGCCCTGGAAAGTGCTCGAGTACTGCCGCACGCTCGGCGAGATCTACGACATCGTGGTCGAGGATATGGACCGCCAGACCAGAGGCCTGAAAGGCTGAGAAAAACGGTATTAGGAAAGCCGGTAAAAACGGCAGAAGAGAGCCGGTAAAAAACCGGCAAAAAGACAAAAATCGGCATAAGAAAGACGGGAGGGCTGGCCTCCCGTCTTTTTCTCGTAACATAATCGCTGTCTGTCGTCGCGAAACAGTAACCTGAATCACGCAGGTGCCGCCGCGACGGCCTGATTACGCCAGCGTCTCCGCAATCGTCTGCAGTCTCTCGATGACATTGATGTGCTGCGGGCAGACGCTCTCGCACTGGCCGCACTGCACGCAGTCCGCCGCAGTGACGCCGCCGTTGTCTGCGGACGCGTTCGCGTATTCCTCCTTCGCCCTGTCGAGCTCATCGTAGATCATGTAGCGGTTCATCGCCTTGAAGAACTTCGGGATCGGGATCTGCATCGGGCAGCCCGCCGTGCAGTAGCTGCAGCCTGTGCAAGGGATCGAATCGATGCCGGCGAGGATCGCCTGCGCCTGGCGGATCGTCTCCATCTCGTCTTCGCTCATCGGCTGGAAGTTCTTCATATACGAAGTGTTGTCCGCCATCTGCTCGATGTTGGACATGCCGCTGAGAACGGTCAGGATGCCGTCGTGGGAAGCGACGAAACGGATCGCCCAGGACGGGATCGAAGCGTCGGGATTCTTCGTCTTGAACAGATTCTGGATCGCTTCCGGCGGGTTCGCGAGCGTGCCGCCCTTGACAGGCTCCATGACGACGACGGACTTGCCGTGCTTCCTCGCCACTTCATAGCAGGCGCGGGACTGGACGTTCGGGGACTCCCAGTCAGCGTAGTTGATCTGCAGCTGGACGAATTCCGCATCGGGATGCTTGGTCAGCAGCTCGTCGAGCATCTCAGGCGTGTCATGGAAGGAGAAGCCCCAGTGCCGGATGTAGCCCTGCTCCTTCATCTCCTTGACGAAGTCCCAGATCTTGTAATTATCGTAATAGTGAATGTTCTCGTGAGAGAGCGCGTGCAGCAGGTAATAATCGAAATAACCCGCACCGGTGCGCTCCAGGCTGGTGAAGAGCTCCTGCTTGGCCGCCGCTTCATCCTTCACCATGCCGGCGTGAAGCTTGGTTGCGAGCGTGAAGCTCTCGCGGGGATGACGCTCGACCAGCGCCGCCTTCGCCGCGCGCTCCGAATCGCCGCCGTCATAGACGTAAGCGGTATCGAAATACGTCAGCCCGGCATCCAGGAACATATCGACCATCGTCTTGACCTGCTCGACGTCAATCTTGCCGTCCGGAAGCTTCGGCAGCCGCATCAGGCCGAATCCGAGTTTGGGAGTATCTTTTCCGAAGTAATCGCTCATAGCTGTAAAACCTCCTGTACATACAATAACAAGCGCGGTCTCCGTGTCAGAAAAACCGATGAATCAAAGTCTCGTTTCATCGGCCCGGCAGCGGGGATCCGTGCAGTTCCCCTGTTAAAATTCATTTTATCATAGGAGGACACAAAAAAACCACTCCGGCGGCCGCGCATATCAACGGGTATTCTTATAGTTTGCTCTGAATGCCGGCCGGACAGCCGTGAGGCCGCCCTCATCCCTGAACCGGAGGGTTATTCTGTTGTGAAAAGGTTTTGCGCCGTCAGATCCTGTCTTTCTCGTACACCGGCGTGCAGGTCAGGTGGATCCCCAGACGGCGGAACATGTTCTCATCCACGCTGGAGAGAAGGACCGTCGAGTGCGCCTCCGCGCCGCGCAGCTTCGGGAGCTGCTCGATCGCCAGGGAGGCGAGCGGATTCATCGATGCGCTGGAGGACAGCGCGATCAGGATCTCGTCGCTGTGCAGGCGGGGATTGTGCCCGCCGAGGTATTTGGTCTTCAGGAGCTGGATCGGGGCGAGCGACTGCTCGGAGATCAGCTTTTCTCTGTGCGCGATGCCGGCGCAGACTTTCAGCGCGTTCAGGATCGCGGCGGAGGCGGCGCCGAGCAGATCGCCGGTCTTGCCGGTGATGATCGTGCCGTCGGTCAGCTGGATCGCCATCGCGGGATGCCCGGTCTCCTCCTGGCGCTGCAGGGCGGCGGGAACGACCGGCCGGTCTTCCGGCTGGATCTCGGCCTGCTGCAGGAGCAGTTCTTCCTTGCGCAGCTCCGACTTGGAGGCCAGCCCGCGCTTCACGTCGCAGGCGGTGCGGAAGTACCGCCGCAGGATCTCCTGCCCGGCGGCGTACCGGCAGGCTTCGTCGTCGCTGATCGCGAAGCCGACCATGTTGACGCCCATGTCGGTGGGAGACTTGTAAGGGCACTCGCCCATGATCGCGCGGAAGATGGAGGACACCACGGGGAAGACCTCCACGTCGCGGTTGTAGTTGACGGTCGTCTGGCCGTAGGCTTCCATATGGAACGGATCGATCATGTTGACGTCGTCCAGGTCCGCAGTGGCCGCCTCATAGGCGATATTGACGGGATGGCGCAGCGGCAGGTTCCAGACGGGGAACGTCTCGAACTTGGCGTAGCCGGCCTTGATGCCGTGTTTGTAGTCGTGATACATCTGCGAAAGGCAGGTCGCCATCTTACCGCTGCCCGGGCCGGGCGCCGTCACGACGACGAGCCGCCTGGAGGTCTCGAGATATTCGTTTTTCCCATATCCCTGATCGCTGATGATCGTGGGGATGTCCGCGGGATAACCGGGGATCACATAGTGGAGGCAGGAGCGGATGCCCATCTCCGTCAGCCGGCTGCGGAACCGCTCCGCGGTCGTCTGCCCGGTGTACTTCGTGATGACGATGCCGCTGACGAGGAACCCGCGCTCCATCAGCGAGCGGCGGATGCGCAGCGCCTCTGCGTCGTAGGTGATGCCTAGATCGCCGCGAACCTTGTTTTCCTCGATCGCGTCTGCGGAGACGGCGATGATGATCTCGACCTCGTCCTTGAGCTGCTCGAGCATCTTGATCTTGTTGTCCGGCGCGAAACCGGGCAGCACGCGCGATGCGTGGTAATCGTCGAACAGTTTGCCGCCGAACTCGAGGTACAGCTTCTCAAAGCTGGAGATGCGCTCCTTGATATGCTCGGACTGGAGTTCCAGGTATTTTTCAGAATCAAAACCGATAGGCTGCTGTGTCATGGGGACCCCCTCGTCTTTTTTTCAACAGATAAAAGTATAACACAACTGATCCTCCTTATTACAATTCGAAGATCATTGGAATAACGATTTCTCGCGCAGGGGTCCCCATGGAAATCAAATTGACACTGCCGCTTTAGCATGCTACCATGATGAAGATTCACCGCGGAGAAGTATCGTGCGGACAACCCCTATGACACTGAGACAACGAGGAGATTCAACATGAAGAAACTGATCGCGCTTTTACTGGCGGGAACCATGGCTCTTTCCATCGCGGCCTGCGCAGCGGCTCCGGCAGCGGAAGAGACAAAAGAAGAAGCGGCAGCGTCCGAAGAGACCTTCGTCTTCAAGCACGGATTCGACCTGGATTATCCGCCGTATTCCTATATCGATGAGGAAGGCAAGACCGGCGGCTTCGACGTCGAGATGGCGCAGGCGGTCTGCGAGTACTACGGCTGGAAATATGAAGCAGTTCCGTTCAACTGGGACGCGAAGGACGCCGAGCTCAACGCGGGCAGCTGCGACTGCATCTGGTCCGGCTTCACGATGAACGGCCGCGAGGACGACTATCTCTGGAGCATGCCTTATTCCGACAACACCCAGATGATCATGGTAAAGAAGGATTCCGGCATCGCGACGCTCGCGGATCTCGCGGGCAAGGTCGTCGGCGTCCAGACCTCGACTTCCGCGTATGACCTCCTGAACGACGAGGAAGGCCAGAAGGCACTGTGCGACACCTTCCAGTCCCTGGAAGTCTATGAGACCTACACGATCGCTTTCAACGACCTGAAGGCCGGCGCGATCGACGCGATCGCCATCGACGTCACGAGCGGCAACTACCTGATGAGCGGCGAGGAAGACTACCAGTTCATGGAAGAGGCCCTCGGCAGCGAGCAGTACGCGATCGGCTTCCGCAAGGACGACACCGAGCTGTGCGAGAAGATCAACGCCGCGCTCGAAGCGCTCGCGGAGGACGGCACGTTCGACACCATCGGGAAGAAGTATCCCGAGATCTACGATTACCTCACCCTTGGCAAATAAGGTGCGCGTAGCTTTGAGCCATGCGCTCGCAGGCTGTCATGCGCCCATTGGGAGCTTAATCCCGAATGGACGTATGACAGCCTGCGTGCATACGGCGAATGCCGCGACAGTGAGGGAACGCGGAGCGCTCACGAACTGCCGGCATGGCTTGTAAATAATTGAAAATAGAAGAGGGACAAGACATGACCTTTTCCACAATGTTATCTACGATGGCAGCAGGCATGCTGCGCACGGGCGGCATCTTCGTGCTGACGCTGCTCGGCTCGCTGCCGCTCGGCATGATCATCGCGCTGCTTCGGAAATCGAAGAATCCGATCGTGCGCGGCATCATCCACGTCTACATCTCCGTCCTCCGGGGAACGCCGCTGATGCTGCAGCTCCTCGTGTGGTACTTCGGGCCGTACTACCTGTTCGGGTGGTCGATCCGCGGCTGGCGGTTCCCGTCGCTGATCCTCGGCTTCATCCTGAATTACGCGGCCTACTTCGCGGAGATCTACCGCGGCGGCATCGAATCCATGCCGGTCGGCCAGTACGAGGCGGCGGAGGTCCTCGGCTACACGAAGGCCCAGACGTTCCTGAGGATCATCCTTCCGCAGGTCATCAAGCGGATCATGCCCTCCGTCACGAACGAGGTCATCACGCTCGTCAAGGACACTTCCCTCGCGTTCACGCTCGCGTACCAGGAGGTGTTCTCCCTCGCGAAGCAGATCTCGGCCTCCCAGACGTCCTTCATGCCTTTCGTGATCGCGGGCGTCTTCTACTTCGTGGCCAATTACGGGGTCCAGTTCCTGATGGAGCGGATCGAGAAGACGATGGACTATTACCGCTGAAGAAGCACGGAGAACCAATATCATGATCATAGAGATGAAAAACATCAGGAAGCAGTTCGGCGACCTGGAAGTCTTAAAGGACATCAGCTTCGGCGTGGACAGCGGCGAAGTCGTCAGCATCATCGGCCCCTCCGGCTCCGGCAAATCGACGCTCCTCAGGTGCGCCACCTTCCTCGAGACGATCGACGGCGGCGAGATCACGTACATGGGCGAGACGGTCGCGCACACGGACGGCTCCGGCAAGGCGGTCTACGTCCCGCACAAGGAGATGCGGAAGTTCCGCTCCTACTGCGGGCTCGTGTTCCAGCAGTTCAATCTGTTTCCCCACTACAGCGTCCTTAAGAACCTCACGGACGCGCCCGTGGAAGTGCAGCACAGAAGCAGGGAAGAGGCGGAGGCGACCGCCATGGAACTCCTGCGCAAGATGGGCATCGCCGACAAGGCGAGCGCCTATCCCTACCAGCTCTCCGGCGGCCAGCAGCAGCGCGTCGCGATCGCGCGGGCCCTCGCAATGAAGCCGGAGATCCTGTTCTTCGACGAGCCGACTTCCGCACTTGACCCGGAACTCACGGGCGAAGTGCTGAAGGTCATCCGCCAGCTGGCGGA
>DJXE01000060.1:0-2035 GCA_002449595.1 Lachnospiraceae bacterium UBA7012 | reverse complement strand
TTCATGGACGGCGGCGTGATCGTCGAGCATGGCGATCCTTACGCGGTATTCGACGACCCGAAGGAAGAGAGGACGAAGCAGTTCCTCAGAGTGTTCGAGAGATGACTTCGAGAAAAGGACTTTCCTGCTGCATCCTGGATCCGACCGGCAATATCACTGCGCTCGTGGAGGGAGACGTTCCCGTGTCCCGCCAGCCGGAGACGGCGGCGCGGATCATGCGGCTGCGCCCGGAGACGGAGCAGGTCGGGTTCGTGCGGATGCGCGGCGCAGATCACGCGGAGGAAAGTGCGCAGGATACAGAAGGTCAAAACGAAACGTTAAACAGCGGGATCCAGGTCCGGCTGCGCATGGCGGGCGGCGAATTCTGCGGGAATGCATCGATGTCCGCGGCGGCGCTTTATCTGTACCGGATGGGGGCAGATCATTCTGCGAAAAGCACTGCGACTGAAGAACCATCTGCGTCCGACGCCTGGACAAGCGTATTCCTTGAGGTGTCCGGAGCGGCGGAACCGGTTGAAGTGCGGCTGAGGGAGATCCCGGCAGCAGGCCCCGCGTGGAGCGCCCGCGTGAAAATGCCGAAGGCCTCCGGGATCGAACCGTTTGAGGACATGACGCTCGTCCGGATGCAGGGGATCTCGCACATTATTATTGAAGAAGGATCCCGGTTCTTTCATTTAAAAAATGACAAATCTGCGGCGGAAGCTGCCGTCAAGGAATGGTGCAGCAGGCTTTCAGCAGACGGACTTGGACTCATGTTTGTTGAGCGGATCGATGAGGGGCGGCAATGGAAAATGACACCGCTCGTTTACGTCCCCGGCAGCGGGACGGTATTCTGGGAGAACTCCTGCGCGAGCGGAACCGCGGCCACCGGGATGTGCTTTACTTCAAGAAGTGGAAAGAAAGAAGAACTCGCCCTGCAGGAGCCGGGCGGAGAGCTGCAGGTTCTCAGTGATCCAACAACTGGCGAGACCTGGCTGTCCGGAACGGTGCGCCTCACGGAGGAGTTTGCGCTCTGAATGTGTGGAAGATCTCCTGTAAAATATGAGAGATTCCGCAAAGGAATGAGGCAGATCTCCCGGCGAATGCGGTGAGTTTAATTTTAGGAATATGAAAGATCTATTAACTTTACGTGGCGGGAGAAATCCCGCCATTACTTGTGATAAAATAGTTGGATACAATCAATTATAGGGAGACCCCGCGAAACGGGCCCGGCACCCCGGGAGGACGCTGCAATCGCGGGATCCGAAGGCAGGAATTACATGAACAGGATATGGGAAAAGCTCCGCGCAGCCGGAGCGATCATAATGAAGAGCGACAGCGGCCATCAGGGACAGGGCGGCGGAAACGGAGACCGGGGAGGCGGCAAAGGCAGCGGGCCGAACCCGCCGCGCCAGAACCTGGTCTATATGCTCGTCGCGGCGCTGATCTCGCTGATGCTCGTCAGCTATTTCGTGCGCAGCATCAATCAGGGAACGACGAGGGAGATCCCTTACAACGAGTTCGTCCGGCTCATTGAGAACGACCAGCTGGAAAAGGTGCTCATCAAGTCGGACCGCATCGATATCTACCCGAAGGAAGGCATCACGCTCTCCTTTGAGGACGGCAGCGTCGTGGTCACGCAGGCGGAGGAGAATCCGCTCATGAGAATGTCCTCCGGGCAGGTGACCTACTACACCGGCAAGGTGGAGGAGGACGACACGCTGACGGCGCGCCTGCTCGAGCACGGCGTCGAGATCAGCGGCGACGTGCCGGACGGATCGGATATGGTCCTGACGTTTATGCTTTCCTATGTGGTGCCCGTTATTCTGATGTGGGTGCTGCTCGGCTTCCTGTTCCGCAGGATGGGCCGGGGCGGCGGCATCATGGGCGTCGGCAAGAGCACCGCGAAGGAATACGTCCAGAAGGAGACCGGCGTCACGTTTGCGGACGTGGCCGGTGAGGACGAGGCGAAGGAGTCGCTGGAGGAAGTCGTCGACTTCCTGCATAACCCCGGCCGCTACGCGCAGATCGGCGCAAAGCTCCCGAAGGGCGCGCT
>DJXE01000162.1 GCA_002449595.1 Lachnospiraceae bacterium UBA7012 | reverse complement strand
TGGAATCTGCTGATGAGAAAGAGAAAGGCAGCAGCGCAGCATCCGCAGACGAGAAAGACAGCTCCGGAAGCGAGGTGGATCTCAAGGCCGATTTGCAGGCGGAGGCTGGCGAGTCACAGGCGGAAGAAACGCAGACTGGTGATGAAGCAGAGACGTCGGAGGCAGACATTTCGCAGGGGCTGGAAGAGGCAGCAGGCGAAGGCCTGACCGCGGATGAGATGGCGGAGCTCGCGGAGAAACTGTCTACGACAGAGAGCGCGATGGCGCTGGACTTCGAGTGGGCGATGGAGTATGTGCTGTACGGCGGCGAAGACAGCGAGAGCGTGGTCGCGGATCCGACCCAGGTGGAGCGGATCACGGGCGACATGCAGCCGCTGCTGAACGGCGGATGGAAGGCATTCATGTTCACGAAAACCGGCGACTACGGATCTGACGTGGAGCGCTATTTTAATGCGGAGATCCTCACTTCCGATGAGGATTTCTGGCTTGGGGCCAACTGGAACTACGTGTTTGATCCCGGCAACGGGACCTCGGCCGAGGAGAGCGGCAGAGGCAGCTTTAACGGGTCCTTCGATGCGGCGAACGGCACGGCGACGGCCGCGGCGAGCGACGCGAGGATCGATTTTGACGCTTTCTATATTTCAAAGGACGGGAAAACGGAGTACGCGCTTGGAAAATACTACTGGATCTCCGGAGAGATCGACCAGATCGCGCTGATGCGGTCAGTGGATCGATGAATGGAGGGCGGAGCCGATGGCAAATGAGATGAAGTATTGCCGCAAATGCGGAACGCAGGTGTCGCAGGACACGAAGTTCTGCCCGAACTGCGGATATCAGTTCCTCACAGAGCCGCAGCAGATGGCCCCGAAAGCACAATTCTGTCAGAACTGCGGGAAAGAGAACGTGCCCAATGCGAAGTTCTGCCGCTACTGCGGAACCCCGATCGGAGCCGCGTCACCACAGCTGAATCCTTACGCGCAGGGACCGCGCGCGGCCGCGCCTGCCAAAGCCAAAGGTAAGAGCGGTCTCGCCATCAAGTTCATCGCGGCTGTGCTCGTCCTCTGCATCCTTGTGACCGGCTTTGTAAAGCCGGGATTCTTCCTGAAAGGTTCAAAAGAGAAGAAAGAGCCGGAGGCAGCAGCTCCTGCCTTATCGGGACAGGTCGTGTCCTCGGAGAAGGCGAGCGTCAGCACGGAGTCGCCGGTTGCGACCGTGTGCGGCGTGACGTTTGACGTGGATGAGCGCATGCTGCAGGACGGACCGCGGGACGTCAGCGTGTCTGTCCTGGAAGAGGGAACGGACAGCGACGGCTCCCGCTATGAGGCTTATGAACTGGGCATTGGAGGGAGCGACAGCTTTGATGTTCCGGTGGAAGTCACTTTTCCCTGCACGGTATCCGCAGATACGGACGTCGTCGTGGAGCATTACGTCGACGGGGCCTGGATGCCGCTGATCTCCTATGTGGATGAAGAGGCGAAGACGGTAACGGCGTATTTCGGCAGCTTCTCTGCAGCGCGGGTGAGCTACCGGCCGGTGGGCGTCAATCCGTCCCTGTTCTACGTCAAAGAGGATGAGGAGGAACCGTACAAACAGACGCTCGAGGTCTGTCCCAATTACTGGCGCATCCTGCAGCGCACCAACCCGGCGGAGTATTCCGATGAGGTGACAAGGTATATCGATGATCCGGCAAACTATGCGGTGGAAGTGCCGAAGCTGGATCCGGAGATGGACACGAAGGCGGCGTATGAAGCTTTCACGAAGGCGAACACGCTCTGGGGGTTCTGCGATCCGCTCATCAATATCGCCATGGAAGGACTGCCGATGACCAGCCAGAGCAAGGTGATCGGCTTCCTGAGCGACCATGCGTCGGACCTCGGCAGTGCCATGAACCTGATTCCGATCCTGACCATGACGGCGCAGGTGGCCTATGACATGCGCGACATGGATCTGAGACAGATCGAAACGACAGGGATCAACCTGTACAAGAACCTCCTGAACAGCAGCGGAACGATCTACTCCATGGTGACGGGATACTCCCACATCGGCTTCACGCTGGCGTTCTTTGGAGTAGCACTTTTCGGCATGGAGCTTGACTATTTCGTCGACGCCGCGAAGGCGGAGCAGGCGGAGAACGTCAAGGCTGTGTTTGAGGCTTATTACAACGAGATCGAGCCGTTTGACAGCGACCACTGGTTCCAGGTGTTCTACGACGCCTACTGGAAGACGGACGGCAATCCGGACGCGGCGATGGCGATGGTCAAGCAGGCGGTGGACCAGTACTGCTCGAAGTTCTGGGACGAGGTCTACAAAGATACGAGCGATGACATTCTCTTTGCCGCTGATGCCGCCGGGTACAAAAACGTGTTCTTCAATGCTTCGGATGAGCTGAAGGGTTCTCTGACCGAGCAGCAGAAGGCGAAGGTCTGGCAGCTGATCGAGACGAAGTCCATGAAGAAGATCCAGCGCTTCCTGCTCGAACAGCTTCAGACCAACACGATGAAGGAACTGGACAAAATGGTCGAGCCCTATAACCGCTCGCTGCATTTCGAGATCTCGGAGAGCGTCGATCTGCAGTCCTCGGACGTGGCGAAGTTCAAGGGCTGCACTGTGGCCTTCGGCACGGACGGCGTGCCCGTCCCGGGCTGGCACCAGAATATCCCCGACAGTGAGGAATATGACGATGGCTGGACCACGGACTTTGACTGCACGATGTACGGCTATCTGACCATGGGAATGCCCGGGCAGGTGCTGGTCTATGCCAGCGAGGAGGACTTCACGGACGGCGCGGAGCCCATTCTGGTCAAGGAGTTTACGGCGGAGATGGAGGGGAACCGCATCACCGAGATCGAACTCGGCACGGACAGCCAGACTTATTCGGATGAGCTCGCGATTGCCGACACGCACCTGAAGCTGTCTGTGAGCGGACTGGCGAGCACACAGGCGGAGAATGTGGCTTACCAGAAATCAATGAGCAGCGATGAGGAGAACATCGCACTTCGGATCGTGCATGCCACGCTGAAAAAGGGTCAGAGCTACACGATCCAGGCTGAATCACTGGGCGTGGGATCGATGATCGTCTCCATCAATTTTTTTGACGGCAGCGGCGCGCAGTGCGGGAGCCATGTGCTCAGAAACGAGAACGGCACGATGGGCCTCTACTGCATCCGATTGCCGGGGCAGAGTAATGAAGAGAAGCCGGCGCCCGGCGGAAGAACAGGATACATAGAATGGACGCTGACCCCGCCGGAAGACGCTGCGAAATTCAGTATGCTGATGTCTGCAGACCGCGGAGAAAACGGGGCTTCCAGAGAGGTGTTCGACGTTGTGATCGTGCCTTGATGCAGGCAGGAGAGCAGCGGACGACAGTCAGAAGGGAGGAGAGTAAAAATGGCAAACTTTTGTCCAAAGTGCGGACAGCCGGTGAACCCCGGCGACGCGTTCTGTGAGAAGTGCGGGACCAAACTGAGAACTTCGATTCCCGGAGCGGCCGGCGCGGCGCAGGCACCCGGATCGGGCGGTTTCGCGCAGGCGCCTGCGCAGGAACGCGCCTCGGCGCCCGAATCGGCCGGCTTCGCGCAGCAGCCGGCGCCGGCGAATCCTCACATGGGCATCCCCGCGCCCGGCTACTCCAGCCGCGCGAATGACCCCGAGATCCTGCGCGCCATGAAGAAAATGAGGCGAGCCTCCGGCATCTTCGGGATATTTGTCATCCCCCTGCCGCTAATCGGCTTCGTCGTCTACGCGTCGGTAACCGGCGACATGGAAGTGGCGGAAGCCGCGAAGTACGGCCTCATCGTATCGGCTATCTTCCTCGCGTTCGCGGTCTTCAGTACGCTGAAGCAGCGGATGGAGAAGCCCTATGACGGCGTCGTCACGGACAAGAAGATCATGAACCAGCGCACCCACAGGCTCACCTATTCGCAGCGGAGAAGGCTGGGGATCGATGACGGCGACAACCAGAAGGAATTCTATGTGACCTATGTGCGGACGTCGACGGGCAAAGTGAAAAAGATCACCGACTCAACAACGATGTTCCACTCGGCATGGAACTATCTCGAAGTCGGCGACCGGTTCATGTATCACCCGAACCTGAACTTCCCATACGAGAAGTACGACAAGACGCATGAGACGCATCTCTATTGTGTGGGTTGCCTGAAGAAGAACCCGATCACGGCGGACCGCTGCAGCAAATGCGGCCTGCCGCTCCTGAAGTGACAGGCCGCATCCCGCGGAACCGACAGGCTGCATCCTACGGCATCAGATGTACTTCGCTCCCAGCACCTTCCGGAGCGTGTTCCGGTCCATCCGGTACTGGTCCATCAGCGCCTCGGCATAGTTATGAAACGCGCGGCACAGGAGCGGATGCGCGAACCCGAAGGAGAGGTCCGGCCGCTTCGCGTGGATGATGCCCGCCGCGTCATTGGCGCTCATGAGCTTCATGTTAGGGAAGGGCGTCTCCGGAAGCGCATAGAACCGGTAGCCGGGATTCTCCTCCGACAGGCGGATGATGTTGCGGATGTGCATGGCGTACTGCTCCGGCGTATAGAAGTGTTCTCCGACGCCGGGCAGCTGCTCGACCCGGACCTTCCCCTCAAACAATAATTCATCATCGGCAAGGGTGACGCACTCGTTCACCCTTGCTTTTGTTAATCGGTAAAGCAGCGCATCGTGCAGCGGCGTCCATTCCTTAATCAGTGCAGGATCGTCAAAGGAACGGACCAGCTCCTCCGGCATGCTCGCGAGAGAGAGCCCGTTCTGGATGATCGTGAGATCGGAATCGCCCTTGTAGACGGAGACCGCGGGAACCTTCAGCAGGGGCGCGGCGGCTTCCAGCATGCTCTCATACTTCGTGCGACAGACGTCCAGCACCCGCGGGTCAGTATAGTAATGATAGATGCCGGACGTCTCTGTCCCCGCGGGGTGGAACGCCTCAATGCAGGCCATCCCCGGGCAGAGGAAAATCGTGTGGGAGAAGCGGGGATTCCTTTTCTTTGTGCTGTACCAGGACTCCACCATGCCGGACATGTAGAGCGGCAGCCAGCTGCGGATCGCGTCGGTCATCTCCGAGGCGTCGCGGTCCACGTTGTGGATGATGCGGATCCGGGTGCCGTTTTTGACGCAGGCGCTCATGAGAGAGGCCCACCGCATGAGAAAAGCTCTGTCGCCAGTCATCCAGGACTGATCCTCATCGGAGTACAGCAGCAGGAGCTCAGCTTTGCTCGTCCACACACTGTAGAGAAACCGCAGGACCGCGTTCCGGATCCCTTCCCGCCCGAAGTATTCCGTCTCCGTGGACTGCGCGATCTCCGGCGTCACCGTCTCCTCCGGCGCCGGGAGCGGAAGGCGCGTCTCAGCCGAGAATGAGTCAAAGATCCCCAGAAGATCCTCCGCGATGCCGGCCTCGCGGTCCGGGATCTGCCCGTCGTCGAACAGCCATGCGTGGAGCGCGTCCTCGTCGAACTCGTCCGCGGGGACGTCCGCGAGCCTCGCGAGGCTGCCGAGCTTCCCGCTGACCTCAGCCCGCTCATACAGGACAGAGGTGATCATCTTAGTGACGTTGCTCCCGGGCACCGGCGTACGGACGCCCGTGCGGTAGCGGCTGATCATGGAAGTGTCCATGTGGATCGCGTGACTTAAGCGAGCATTGGACAGATCCGTCAGCCTCATCAACTCGTCCAGACGCTCCCCAAAGAAGCGATAGAGCGGTTTTTGCTTTCTCATGCCTTGCGACCCTGAAGAGGATGCCACAGTCTTTTTCCTCACGTCCGGTTCCCCTTCATAGAGCCAGTCTCTGAGCTTATCCGTGATCTCTTCCGAGGTTCCGTCCGGGTCCGCGCCGATGTATTCGCACAGTTTTCCCAGTTCATTCCGGTTATCTGCATACAGGTAAAGACCCAGAACGAGCTTGGCGATCGTCGGGCTGTTCTTCCCCGGGACCCGGCCGGAGCTGCGCAGCCGGCTGATGTTGGTCCGGTCAAAGCCGGCGAGCTTCGCAACCTGTCCGTTCTTCGCGCCGGTGTATTGAAACAGTTCGTTAAGTCTGGACGTAAACATGGGAAACACCTCCGTCTCCTACATCATAGCGCAAAAGTGTGACATTTGATATGTGCATTGCATACTCCGTTGTCACACCTTCAGGAGCAGGCCGGAAAGATATAATCAATATGGAAGGATCTGCGATGGGAAAGACCGGATGAATCTGCGCGATCAGTATGCAGATGTAGAAAAGGATAGAGGAGGAAACAACATGAGCCAGTTCTGTACCAACTGTGGCGCCCCGCTGCCGGATGACGCGTTGTTCTGTGAAATGTGCGGCACAAGGGTCGGATCTGAGGGAACCTCTTCCGGGGCAGTCAGTGAGGACCCGGTTCCTTCGCCGCCTCCCGTGGCGCCTTTCGGGGAAGGCATGAAAAAGTCCGGCGGCGTACCTGTTGCTGCCATCGTCGCGGGCGTGGCAGTGATCGCCGTCGCGGCCGGAGTGCTGTTCTTCCTGCGCGGCGGAAAGAGCAAGGGAGAAAGCGGGGAGACCGCCCAGATGTCGGAGGTCCCTGAGGTCGCGGCTGAAGAAAGCGGCGGAAGCGGGTCCCCGGAAACCGACACGGGAAGCCAGACTGCAAATGAGCAGGCGGCACTGCTCGAAGCCGGCGTAAACGCCCTCACCGGAGGAGTCACGTCGGCAGACAGGGAACTCATCAAGCTCCCGGAGAGTGCGGCAATCAAGGAAGATGCCGGGCTGACGGACCTCATCGGCGAGTATGAAGGGGAGATCCAAATGACGGCGCTCGACGGATTCGAGACGATCGACGGCGTGCCGGCGAGCTTTGAAGAAGAGAGGAAGCGCATACTCAGCGGGCCGATCGACTGCACGCTGGAAGTACGGGAGGACGGCCACTGGGAGATCGGGTGGTCGATGATGGGCAGCGGCATGTCATTCGCGAGCAAAGAGTACGCTTCTCCGGATGAGTTTACGCCGGCGGAGATCGACGCGATGATGATCACGACGATGTCAGGCGGGATGTATCACGCGAAGATCGACAAGACCGAGGAGGTCGACGGCAAGACGATGCATATGGGAGTGGATCACGTCGGCGCTTACTGCACGAATGGTGATGACAGGATGATCGCCGGCAGCTTTCTGGCTCAGATGACGATGTACGGATCGGATATCACCATGCAGGGCGATTTTGTCGTACATAAGACGACAGAGGATTATCTCGAGACGCAGAAGGAAGAATTGCCGGCTGCCGTCAGCTCAGCTTCTCTTGGGAAGAAAGCAGAATCGCTGTCAAAAAAGAATGGGGGTACTCCACCTTCTGCCGGCAGCAGCTCCGGCCCGGACAGCATTCCTCAGGGCGAGGCGATGACGGAGATCGCGAAAAGGCTTTCCACGGACGAATCCGCGGCTGCGACCGAATTTGACTGGTTCATTGATTACGTGAACGGGACCGGTTACGGGTTCGCGGAAGTCATCACTGATCCGGCCAGGGCGACCCGCCTGACGGATCTGGAAGAGGCCCTGAACGGCGGCTGGAAGGCCTTCATCTTTACGGAAAAGGGTGTCTACGGCTCCGATGTGGAGAAATACTTCAACGCGGAGATCGAGGCATCCGGAGGCGAATTCGTTATCACCATGAACTGGGATCTCCTGCTTGAGCCCGGCAGCGACGGCTCTTATCAGGAGACAGGCAGCGTTACCATGCGGGGGACTTACGACAACGCCGAAGGAACGGCGACCGCTGCGTCTTCCGACTCCAGAGTCGATTTTGAAGGCTTTTACCTCTCCGCGGACGGCAGGAGCGAGTATGCGGTCGGCACTTACCGCTGGATCTCCGGCGAGGTCGACCGGATCGGGCTGATGCGGAGCTCTTACTGAGAAAAGAGGGATCTTATGGCCAGATTCTGCAGATACTGCGGGACGGAGAACCCGGAGAACGCCGCCTTCTGTCAGGGCTGCGGAAAGCCGGTGCCAGTGGCCGGACCGCAGAGAATACAGCCGGTCACACCGAAATTCTGCCGTAAGTGCGGCGGGCCGCTGAATCCCGGCGCGCAGTTCTGCAAGGAGTGCGGCTGGAAGATCAGTGCAGCCGCTGCAGCACAAGTGAGCGCGCCTGTATCAAATTCACGACAGACACAGGGGCAGGCAGGGCGCCGCGTACCCATAGTGCCTGTGATCGCCGTGATTCTGGCGGCTGTGCTTTTCGTGTGCTTCGTATTCCCCGGATCTGTGCGCACCGCGTTGTCCGGAGGCGGGAGCGGGATAAGCAGCGGCATGGCGGGCGGCGGCAGGAATGGAAAAGAAAGCAGCGGCATTCCGGAACCTGTACAGGCAGGAAACAGCAGGGCGTTCTCGATCGAGCCCAGGAAGGGCATCCGGATCAGTGCGGAAGAGAACGCAATGGATAAGGACCGCGCGCCGGTCTTCTCGGAGCTCCCCGATGAGGATTACGCGCGCCTCGACAAAGAGGCGCAGGAGCTCGGCGCGGTCATGCTCGACGCCTATGACTTCTCGATCGGCCTCGCAGAGGATGAGGCGATCCCGGGGGAATACGTCGTGGAGTATGACCTTGCTGCCGCCGGCCTTGAGGAGGATGTCTGGCCGTACGTATATGCATTCCGTGTGCTTGAAGACGGAACGAAGCAGCCGTATACCGTAGAGCTGGACGGTTCCGTCGCGTACTACCGCTCTCATCAGAACACGATCGCCGAATGGATGGTCATTCTTCCCATCGTATATGGCACCATGCAGATCGCCTGGTTCTGCGAGGAGTACGGCGAGATGCTCAAAAAGGACCGTCTTCGCGCGGAGATCACAGAGAATCAGCAGGGATTCGTTCTGTGGTCCGTGGACGATTTTGCGAAATATCCGGACAACCGGAACGAGATTTACGACGCGGCTCTTGCAAAGCGGAAAGAACTCGAGAACCAGTATCTCGATATGGCCACGAAGGCTTATCCGCTGGACGCTTATGGTCACGGCGGACCGGATGAGGGCTATGCGATCAAGACGCCGGAGACGCTCCGGAAAAGAAACAGCGATATTTCCAATGCGGCGGCCGGGCTCATGAAGGCCGATTCCGAGTACAGGCAGCAGGTGGAGATCTGTTATGACGCGTACCCCCTCCCTGTCCGCACGGTGCTGCAGCGCTATGGAGCGGTGTGGCAGTATCTGAAAGGGCCTGAGCAGGGCGCCAGGATGCCTTCTCAGATGGTCTGCATCTTCTTCGTGCCGGGCGGGGGGGACGCGGAGACGCACAAGGTCGCCCACGGCAGAAATGCCATCATCAAGATGGAGATCGACGGCCTGTACAAAGGAATCTCTGACCCCTTAAGTGACACGGAAGGCGTGAATAAAGGGGAGACGTCGGCACTTGCAACGCTGACGCATGAGATGTTCCACGCCTGCCAGTACGAATACTTTTTCTTCCTTTCGCTGCAGGCCGGACCGGCCGACGTGAAGACGTACAACACGCTGCTCATGGAGTCGACGGCAGCCGTAGTCGAAGCGGAAGGATTCCTGTATTTCCAGAGACAGGGCATGACGCCCGGCTATGAGACGACTTCCCTCAAGGACGCGATGCAGCCGGACACAGGCTGCCTGACAAGCAGAAATCTGTTTCATTATTACGGGCTCGAGATCGACCGGGACGGGAATACCCCTCTGGGAAATGATCCGGGATACCAGTGGGCAAACTTTCTCGACTATCTGAACGAGAAAAAGGGCAGGCACACTATGGCGGAAGTGATGAGCTGCTACAGCGAAACAGGCATCTTTTCGGATGCCGTGCGGGGCGCTTATCAGCTGGATGCCGACACTTTCCGGCAGTTGGAATGGGATTTTCTGGCCGATGCTCCCCGGAAGGAGTTCCTTGAGAATGTTGGATTTGCCGGCGGAGTCACGCCGGCAAAGGGCATTTTTTTCTCTCACGACTATAAAGAAAAGGATACCGCCGGTTATCATCACGACGCTCTCTCCACAGGAGGATACATAAGGGTGCATCGCCTGAAAACGCCCGGCACGGATAAGAAATACGGCCTCCTCCTGCTCGATACGATGAAGGAGAAGGACGGGGAGTTCTCGGGCGACCAGAAGATCTGTTTCCTGACGGCGGAGGCATGGGGCATCCGAAAAAGTACGGCATCCGCTCCATCCAGGATGAGCGAGGGAGTAAAAGTAATCGATTCCTTCCGGAATTTCATTTATGTGGATCCGGAATTCATGTATCCGGAGATCGCGGTCATCGAGCAGGCAGCATGGAGCACGGCCGACTATAAGAGCGGCTTCAAGGCGCTTCTCATGCGGCAGCCGGACCCTCCAAAATATGAGATGGATGAAAGGAAGCTGGATGTCCTCATATATCTGCCGGAGATCCCGGGAGACAGCTTCCTGAAGGATGACGATTTCGCCGACGTTGTGTCAAAGAGGGGATACATGGTGTACGCGACGCGCAAAGACGGGAAAAAGTTTGAGGAGTTCATCCCACTGGAAGCCTTTAAAGGGAAAAAGCCCGCCGCCAGGATCCCGGCGGAGGCCCTGCTTGAGGGGACTACGCCGGAGGGCTTTGAGAACGACGTCAAGCTGGAGATCGCGGAGGCGTTCAAGGTGGGAGAGGAAGACGACGGGAAGATCTATACCGGTCCGAAGTCCGAGCCGCAGGACGAAAACCTCCTGGTGCTTTATGGCAGGTGGGAACTCACGAATTACCTGAAAGACCAGAGCGCCATAACCGACGGCATGATCGGGAAGATGGAGTCCTCCGCGCATGGCGCCGGTTCGGAAGCCAGCCAGGTGACCATTGATTCGATCGACCAGTATTCGAAAGAATATGCGCAGGTGGAGCAGGAACTCGAGACGAGGGGCAGACAGGGCACCCCGGCGACGATGGTCGTCCGCCCGAAGGCGGGCGGCTCACAGCTCGAGTACGAGGCCGTCATCACATTTCCTTCCGTCCAGGGGCGCCCGCCGATGATATTTGAAGGCGTTTATGACGAAAAAGAAAAGACGCTGTATTTTACCCAGACAGACGCGACGTCAAAGGGCTCGAACGGCGTCACCTATGATTTCGCAGACTTCGGCATGCTCGCGAGCCTGACGCTCAAAGTGCGGGAGGAGGGCAGGACGCTGGCCTGCAGCGGAGACATCATCGTGAATTCGAATATTGTCTCCTATCTGGCGGATATTGAAGGGAAAAAGACGTCGAATTCCTACGACGATTTCGACGCGATGAAGGGCGGCAGATAAGCGCCGGAAAGGGGCACTATGAAAAAGCAATGCAACCTATCATCTTCTGTCGGGCACATGCTGAGGCGGGCGACCCTGCCGGTTCTGATTTTCGTTCTTGGAGCAGCCCTCGCCGCTTGCGGGAAGAAAAAGGCTGATGGCGAGGACGGCGGGCTCTCCTTCTCGGAGTCCGGCAGCACCGGCGTCTCCGGCAGTACCGATCAGGCCGAACAGGCTGCAAAGGACCTTGCGGCGGACTACGGAGTCGACCTGCCGAACGGGATCGTGTCCGCGGCGGATCCGAACGAGATCTATGATGCGGGCAACATGATCCAGATGGATGGTTCCGAACTGTACATTAACGTGAAAGACAGCGCCGACTGGGTCGATTCCGGATCCGGCCTCTCAGACGGGATGAAATACATTTCCGTCTCCGCGGCATTCAGCGATTACGGCTCCGGCATGGTGAAGGAGCTCCCGGACCCCGGCCATTTCTATCTGATCGAATTAAAAGACGAGAATGGCGGCACCCTGGATCCCGGTGCGGGAGGAACAGGCGGCAGGATCCGTCCGGTCACGGATATGTCCGCCTCAGAGATCCGGTCTGACGCGGCGGGGTACTATAACGCGGCAAGGCCTTTTGATCCGGAGGAACTCGACGGAATGAATGTCTGGCTGCTGTACGAGGTCCCCGAGGAGACGCGCGAGGTCACAGTCGCCTGCTGGCTGACGGATGACTTCTCACAGCCCTTTAACGCGGCATTTCGTGTCGGGGTCGGGAAGAAAGAAGAGAACCACACATTCGGAGAGATGAAGGGCGAAGAGATCGCAAAGCTCCTTGACACCTCTGAGCGGCCGTCGCTGGAGGACTTCGGATGGTACGCGTCTCCAAGTGTCTTCGCCGACAGGACCACAGGAGATTACCGCGATCCGGAGTACGACGAGCGCGAGTACGCCGGTGGCTGGAAGTGCTACATTTTCCGGGACGTCAGGGAGTACGGGCTGGGCTTTGAAGCTCACCTCGCCAATCTGTATGTGGAGAACTACCAGCCGGAGGAGGAATATGAAAAAGGCTGGGTCGACGTGCGGATCGACTGGTACCTTGGAATCGACGGGGACGGAAACGTCACCGACGAGAGTGGCCTTCCGGACACGCTCTGCGGACACGAGTGGTTTTATTACAACCGCATGGAAAATGAGGACAGCAATTATCCTTTCGCCAGTTTCAGCTTTGAGTATGCGCAGGATGCCGCTCTTGGCCGCGGACGGTATGTGAATGAGGACAGGGAGGAGTATATGATGGTGCTTGTCCGCGCGGACGGAGAGAACGTCTGGATCCTGGACGGCGTCCGGCCGGCGATGACGGTGATGCCCGGAACGGAGGACGTGCCGGTCCCTGCTGACCTGAGCCCGTCAGGAAAAGCTTCGGAAAAAGGCAGCGCATCGGACGCAGAGAAGAGCAGTGCATCAGACGCGGAGGAGAGCAGCGCAGCGGGAGCGAAAGAATCAGGCGCAGCTCTGGCTGCAACTGCCGCCGGAGACGCCACGCTGGATGATTTCGGATGGTATTTCGACGACGCGTTCCCGCAGGATGGAGCCCCGCTGACACAGCTGCAGGATCTCGGCGGCGAATGGAAGTGCATTCTTAACGTTGTAACTGCTGTCTCCGGCGGCGACCAGTGCAGGATCATGGTCGGCCGGGGTGAGATCGAGTATATGGGCTACAAGGTGACTGCCCTGCTGCACCCGAAGGAAATGCACTCATTCATGGTCAGCGACCCGGACAACATGGAGACAGAAATAATTGACAAACCCGCAAATATCGTCATGAATGGTGACTGGATAGAGGACGTGGGCGCTTTTGATGTCATCAGTGAATCGAGCGGACTTCGCCTCGTGATGAATGATTTTGCGGAGAAAGACGGCATTCAGTACGCGTATGGCTCCGTCTTCAACCAGGATACGGAGATTGGAGAAGCAGCGTTTTTCCGCGCACGGTGAGCGCGCCCGCTGACCACGGTAAGAGCGGGCAGAGTCTTTTCGCTCTGAACGGATGTGCGCGGGCATTAAAATGAATATGGATGCTGTGCACTGCTGCCCCCGGGGATCGAGTTCGTCCTGACGGAGGACTACGTCTACCCGGACGACTATCCGGAGCCCGGCGGCGAGATCTGCGTCATGGGCACATTTGAGATCTATAAGGAAGGTAATTACAAGTACTGCACGCTGCGGGACGCAAGAATCACGTGAAAAGGACCCGGGACGTTGAGGCCGGGGCTTGTAAGACAGTTTTATAGTTTTCTGGAAATGGCATGCTCTTCGGGTCATGCCATTTCCTGTTCCATCAGTTCACTCAGAGGGATGAACCCGATCAGATCATAGCAGATATGAATGCTCTGACGGCGTTTTCCACCGCTTTTATCCGGTGCCTCGATATAGATCGCCTTGATCAGTTCATGGGCCGCATATGGTGTCAATTCGGTTAATTCTGCGTACTTTCTAATCTTCTGAATGAATGAGTCAAGATTCTGGTTCTGTTGTTCCTGTGTTTCGATTTCCTGTCGTAAGACTTCTGCCTTTGCTTTCAGCCGACATTGCTCATCCTCATATCTACGGCTCATCATGGTGAAACGCTCATCACTGATTTTCCCGGAAACATTGTCCTCATACAGACGGATAAAGAGTCGGTCAAGTTCCTGGATACGTTTCTCATCTTTTTCGAGCTGTTTCTGCTTGCCCCGTATGGTCTCTTTGCTCTCTGCCTGAAGCCTGACTTCCATGATTTCCCGAAAATGACTTTCATAGTGACCTACGTACCAGATGACTTCTTTCATATGTTCCCAGACCATTTGTTCCAGAACTACTGCCCGGATGAAGTGAGCAGAGCACGAACCCGTGTTGCTTCGATAGTTGGCACAAACGAAATGATCCTGACGGGCTTCGAAGTACTTTGTGGTACAGTATCGCATTCGCCACTGATACGTTGCAAATCAATTTGATACTGACGATAATCATCGATTGACATCAGAACATTGGAGCGGATGTAGAACGGATGCTTGGTTATATGTGCCACACTTGGATGACGCTGATACGTACCTGCTTCATCTGTAAAAACAAAATAGTTGCTCACCCGCTCACCTCGGTCGCATTACTCTCGAGTTTCTCGATCGCGTAGTCACATAAGATATGGATAAACTCCGTTAGGAAATTGCTGTAACCCATGGATTCACTCTCGTAGAAATAACGCCACTCCTGAAAGAAATTGCCGATTGTTTCCAGATTCGTCTTCAGCGTCGCGTCGTTTTGATGCGCCTTTTCTTTTATCAAGGAGGACAGCGCCTCTCTGTGATTATCAGGCAAAGAGTAAAACAGCTTGTCCAGATAATGGATGCAATCGAAGGTACCGGTCTCTCTCAGGATAAGTGCTTTCAGCGCCAACTCTGCCGCGAGCACACCGTTTGTTACCATGGCAGGCGTCAGAAACGGGCGTTTCCCCGCATCGGATTCCTCATGATACCGTTTCTTTTCCTCAGGGTCATCGGGGATACGGCACCGTTCTTCCAGTTCGCAGAAAACGATGTAAAACGCTTTGCAGTCCAACAGAACACCGCTAACGTCATACGGTTTTTGATATAGATGTTTCAGAAACTCGCAGTCAACGGCTTTATCGCAGGATTGACACCTCTTCGGTTGCTTGATCTCGTATTTCTTTGGCTGTTTTTTGCTCATTTACAAATCACACCATTGTTCTTTGCTGTGCCTTTCTCCATCGCCATCTTCCCACGCGGTCGTAATACATAGTTTTCTTGGAGACCCCATATATGTAGATATAGCCAAGTCGAAGCTTTTCTGTGGCTCCAATATTTCAAATGGCATCTTTTCTTGGTCGAAGAATATAATCTGGCTTCCTTTATCCCACGAAGCAGTCACATTTTTTGCAGCTGCATTTCCGGAGTTCCATATCTTTATTCTATAATTACCTTTTGCGATATGGTTGATTCTGGCTTCAATGCACGGCGCTTTATGCTGCTCCTTTTCTTTTTCTTCCAGCTCATACTCTTTGAGCTTCAGCTCGATCTCATTTACCCTATCCTGTAAATGTTGGGATTTGCTTGAAATAATAAAAGACGCTATCGCAACAACTAAGGAAACAGCCGAAATAACTAACGCTGCAATCTCCATATTTCCTCCTACTTAAACATTTTCTTCAGTTTCTTTTCGAGGTCTTTCAGCAGTTCTTGTTTCACTTCCTCGATATTGGCATTGATGACATCCTGATTGGCTTCTATCAATTCCGCCTTTGTAAATATACACTTACAATCTACGCACTGTATTCTTGTATCATCGGGAGCATCCGATAAATCATCAATTTCAACATCCACGCAGGAGAACTGGTCGTTTCCGCATGTGGGGCAGTAAAGCGTAACATTTCTGCTTTCAATGCTCATACAAATAACCTCGCTTCATTCGGTATCATATGGATTCTTTTCTTGGTGATGCCTTAAGTACGGTTGTCTTTTAGTTCCGCCGATAACCACGGACTTTCGTTTGTATACCCTTGCAATATACTGATGACGTGTTTATCAGTTGTCATTGCAAATAAAAATGGCGCAATATGATGCGATGACAATACGGCTTTAAACTCATCACCTTCATGTATTTCTTTTGGGGGAATTGTGTTTTCGTTTAAGTTGTGTGTCTTCTGAGGTGGTGGATTCTTATATGCCAACCATGCAATCTCATAAGAGATGGTACTTTCACACCATTGTCCCATTAAGTTTTTGAAAAACACGCGAACAAAAAGCTTAGCGCCGGTAAAATGATGATGGCTGGGGTTTGTTCTGAGACGCTCCCAGTTTTTTTCCAAGGCTTTTCTTAGTTCGCAAATCAACGCCTTGATTTCAGAGGTCTCAAAACGGATATTTATTTCCGTCTCCTCTTCTGCCGATAATGCTTGTACAAATCCCGGGAGCAAAGATGCTGGAAGCCGCTTTTTATTTCCGTTGGAATCCTCTGTAAACTGTAGTTCAATTTCGGCTAAAGTATAAACACTAATTGCGGGCGAATCACCAACATTCTTAAGCTTGATTGTAAATCCAAGCTGCATCCGGGTATAGTCCGTGGCATCCCAAGCAGATCCGTATGAATCAGTTACATATGGAACAACACACGGTTGCTTATCTATCTTTATTTGTTTTGCAACAAGTTCAGCTGATTCCTTAGCGTAATTTGCTTGGCGCTTGGTGTGTCCAACATAAATGATCGTGACAACAACCATGATCAGCGAAGAAAGCAGAGACAGTACTCCTGCATAATCACTGTTGATGATTTTTATGAATTCCAGCATTTTTCACCTCATTTCAATTCATCGCACATGGCGAGGAGTTCACTTACACGCGCAACGATGCGCTGCTGCTCGGCAAGGGGCGGGAGGGGAACCACGAAAGAAGAGAGCAGCTCGATGTTCAATCCTTTATATGCAACTCCACGCAGATTATTTGATAAATACTGGTCAAACATTGGAGAAAGCAAAGCAAACAAGATATATTCCGTTATGATCTGCTTTGACAAGGGGAGCACCGCAACTTCCCTGGCAACGTTATATCCGACGTAGTCTTGGGGCACTATTGCACATCCTCCAAGGGTACCTCGCACATTGATTACGATTTCGCCTCCTACTGTAGAATAGTCCGGGAATACTCGTCAGAAAGAGCTTTTTTTACGGTACGAATTCCAATGGGGCTTATCCATCCTGGTTTAACATCACTGCATCTCAAAACTTTAACGCCTTGTTATGGAAAAGAAAGCCGTCGCCGTTGGAAGAGAATACGAACGGAACGTCCATCATTTTTGCATAATTCAGCGCCTGCTGCATACCATCGCCAATAGTGTGGTTATTATCTTTTGCCTCGACAATCGCAATGGGCTTATTGGGCTTGTAGAAGAGAACGTAATCCGCCTTTAACGGTTTCTCCCGCTTGCAGGTCTTGCCCCGAGCGATAATGCGCCCTTTTGTGATGGGGTATTCTTCCCTCATTTGAGAAAAGGAGCTCCAGCCTGCCTTGACAATGGCAGGCGTGATGAATTTTGTGCGGATGTCAGCTTCGGATAGATCCTTTTTTTCGAAACCCATCACTCGGCCACCTTTCCTTCATCCGGAATGATCTCCATAATGTCGTCAATGGTGCAGTTCAGCACACTGCAAATCTTAACCAAGGTCTCTACCCGGACATCCTGGCCTTTGCCCATTTTAGCCATGGCGTTTGTGCTGATTTTCGCTTCTTTTATCAGCTTGGTCTTGCTCCAGTGCTTATCAATCAGGATATGCCAAAGCCGATCATAACTGACTGCCATAGTGTTTCTCCTTGTGTTCAGACTTCCATCAAAGATGCTTACAAAATTCCATATTGAATTGTATCATAAATTGTGTAGATTTTCAAATTGGATTTGCATTTTGCAATTTGTCGTCAGCTTCAATTTGACCAACATGGATTCTTTAGATGTTTGCCTTCGGAAGGAAAGAAAGATAAGTCTTATTCATATCAGTATCATTATTATTAGTCTTAATTGAGTGTGATTTTCACACTTCAAGAAGTTTCATTTTGACACTTCAAGAAGTCTCGTTTTGACACTTCAAGAAGTCCCGTTTTCACACTTCAAGAAGTTTCGCTCTCAGCTGTATCAGTCGAGAATCTGAAAAATGGCAACAAAAAACGGACTGCTGTAAAACAACAGTCCGTTTTTGTTTGCCAATCTGTTCAGACAGATGCCCGAATCGTTTTTGATATAAAGCTTTCTTATGAGCACCCGCCATGACCGGTCAGTGTATATTTTTTGTCAATGTGGTAAGCTGATTTGGGGAAGCATCCCCGGAGAATACGACGGACAAGGAGAACTGGCATGTCTGTACTGCAGGGTTTGATCGAGCCGAAGCAGCAGATCCCGGAAGAAAAAAACAGCCATCGCTTCGGGCGGATCGGTCGTGGTCGCCCAGTATATCGGAGTTTGGCAACTTCGGCCTTTGAGAGGAAGGACAGCATGGCAGGCACAAAACTGAATTTTGCGAGCGATTAAGGGAAAGCAGGAGAGCATACATGGAACTGTTTCAGGGAAGACCGGAAAACATGGAGGGCAGGCTGCCGAGAGAGGTCAGGACTTATGATTTTCTCGACCGCCTCGGCATCGAGTATCTGAGAACGGATCACGAGCGGGCGGACAACATGGAGGCCTGCTATGAGATCGACGCGGTGCTCGGCGTCCTGATCTGCAAAACCCTTTTTCTCTGCAACCGCCAGAAGACGAAGTTCTATCTGCTCATGATGCCCGGGGACAAGAAGTTCAAGACGAAGGAGCTGTCCTCGCAGATCGGGTCCGCGCGGCTCTCCTTTGCGGAGCCGGAGGACATGCTGAAGTATCTCGACATCGAGCCGGGGGCGGTCAGCGTCATGGGGCTCATGAATGACCCGGATCACCAGGTGCAGCTGCTCATCGACGAGGACGTGCTGGAGGACGAGTACCTCGGATGTCATCCGTGCGTCTGCACGTCCAGCCTGAAGCTCAGGACGGCAGACATCGTGGAGAAATTCCTCCCGGCGACGGGACACGCGTACCAGACGGTGCGGCTGGGATTCTCGGATCAGTGAAGAAGTGACTGATCAATAAATAAGAGACTTGTTCCTGGCGGGTGGATTCCCGCCTGCTGTTATACATGCATCAGATTGCGGAAGAACCACGCGCATTCTGCTGTTCGCCGGATCTTTTGCTGAGCATGAGCAGGGCGGCGACAAGCACGATGGGAAAGATGCTGCCGGCAAGCATGCCGGTCTGCAGGTTGTCGCCCGCCCGCTGGGAGATCGTACCGACGAGTGTCGGACCGAACGCGCCGCCCAGGTCGCCGGACATGGCGAGCAGCGCGAACAGGGCAGTTCCGCCCTGCGGCAGGCGCGGGGAGATGATGCTGATGGTGCCGGGCCACATGATGGCTACCGAGAAGCCGCATACGATACAACCGATGAGTCCAACCACCGGGTTAGATGACAGAGAGGCAAGCAGGTAGCAGCACAGGCAGAGGACGCCGGAGCCGATCATGAACCGGATCAGGTTCATCTTCGGGCCGTATTTGCCGTAGATCACGCGGCAGATGCCCATCGTGACGGCAAACATGCAGGGGCCGACCAGGTCGCCCATGGTCTTGGTGAAGCCGAGCGCCGCCTCGGTGTAGGCGGATGCCCACTGCGCCATCGCGAGCTCAGAAGCGCCGGCGCAGACCATCAGGATGACCGCCGTATAGAACAGCGGCGTCCGCAGCAGCTGTGTGATCGTCATGCCCTCGCCTTCCTCAGTGAGACGCTCGATGGGGCAGGTCGCGAAATTGAAGATATTGTAGAGCGGAATGAGCGCCCAGATGCAGGCGAGGATCCGCCAGTGCTGCGTTCCGAACAGCGCGAAGAAAAGCGTTGACAAAAGGATCACGCCGACCGATCCCCAGCAGTAGAACGAGTGCAGGAGACTCATGACGGCGTCCTTGTTGTCAAACGGGCAGGCCTCGACGATCGGACTCGCGAGGACCTCGATGAGGCCGCTGCCGACGGCATAGATGACGACACACACCATGATGCCGGCGAACGGATCCGGGAACAGGTCCGGGAGCACCGCAAGGCCGGCGAGGCCGAGCACGCAGGCGACCTCCGAAGCCACGATGCAGCGCCGGTAGCCGATCGCGTCGACGAACTTGGCGCAGAACACGTCGATCATGAGCTGCGTCAGGAAGAACGCCATGGGGATCAGCGCGATCTTTCCCAGCGGAATGCTGTAGTCGTTATGAAACTTCAGGAACAGAAGCGGGACAAAGTTCGACGTGATCGCCTGGACGATGAAAGCGAGATAGCAGGCAATCAGGGTCTTTCTGTAGTTCGTGTGCATTCTTTTAAATCTTTCTGTGAGGTATTTCGGCCCTTTCCGGGGCTTCTGTTTTTGTGACATGCACATCCATTATACTCCTTGGAGGGGCTGAAACAAACGCTCGGAGGAACCTGAATTTAAGAAGCTTCGCGGAAAAAGAACAGCCTGGGGAGGACGGGAAAAGAAGCCTCGTAGGTGTCAATAATCATTGAAAACGCTCTCGGGGCGGCGCTCTCGAACCGCGTGGCCAGGACCTGGCCGAACGCCGGGCTGATCTACGGGATCAAATGAGGAGGAAACTTGTCGAGGGGAAGAACTGGTGGAGTGATTTTTGCTATACTGTCTGTGAGAAGATATTTGTCAGAACGTCGCTTTGCTTGTGAGAAAAGCGGGGTATGAGAAAATCAATGTCCTGCAGCGATCCGGGAACGATCATGAACTGGCAGGCACAGATGTGTTAGAAGAGGCGGGATATGAATTCAATTCTGATTAAGGATACGACCATAGAAGAGCGCAAGAGGATCGTCGAGGAGTCCATCGGCAATATCGAAGGCGCATGCGACGGCTGCGCGGCAGGACTGGCAGAAATGTACCAGGAATACATCGACGGAAAAAAGGAGATCCGCGACATCAACAGAGAGTTCACGGCGCGGTACGTGCACGGAGCGCAAGGCCCGGACAGGATCGGGTGCGGATTTGAGCAATAAGGGCAGAGAATCAATGAAAGGCGGAGGATCACGGAAATGAAAAACGGAAAAGAAAATGCGAAACAGCTGCTGCTGAACAAGATCAACAATTACTGCAACATCGCGATCGGCTCGGTCAGCGGCGTCTTTGCCGGCAATGCGTTTGCGGTCATAAAGGGCTTCATGAAGAATCCGGACGCGTACATTGCCGGAAACAGCGCACCGTGGTACACGCCGCTCATCACTTCGGGAATCGGGACGGCTGTGATCATCGCGGCCATCGCCATCGGGAAAAAGGTCGCCGCCTCCAAACTCGGCATTGACCTGGGCGGTACGAGCAATGAAAAGCTCACCGTCACGAAGAGCACCCTGGTCAGCGGGGGAGCGGCAAACCAGCAGGTTCCCGGACACAGCGGAAGCGGAAGAAAGCTTGCGGACGGAGAGAGCATGGGTACGAGAGCTTTCCCGGAAGGATCGCGGAATCCGGCGGCGGACAATCATCGCGGCGCAGTGTCTAAAAAGAGACAGAAGAGAGCCAAGGGCAAAAAGTAACACGGCGCATTAAGTGACGTAAAAGAGACATAATGAGTGACATGGACAAAAAGTCACGAGACATAAAGTGACGCAGTATTATCTGCGACATGACAAAACCGGCAGGGATCGCTCCCCGCCGGCTTTTGAATTTCAGATTTAATTGATTTTCGGGTGACCGCATTCTACGCAGATCTCCCCAAATCACAATCACTCGCTAACAGCGATTCCCTTCTGCGAATCACTCTTGAAGGATCAGCGTCCCGGGGTTCATGATGCCGTTCGGATCCATCATGTGCTTCAGGCCGACCATCAGCGGATAGCTGCTGCCGTGCTCCTCGTGCATCAGTTTCACGCGGACCTTGCCGGTGCCGTGGTGGTGCATCGCGCCGCCGGTCGGCTGTGCGAGGACTTCCTTGCAGAGCATGTCGATGAGCTCCCACTGATCCTCATTCATCTTCAGCGGATCCGTCGCCTTCAGCTGATAGACGAAGTAGACGTTCGTGCCGGTCTGGTAGCTGTGGGAGACGTGGCCGCCCAGAAGAACCAGGTTCTCGAGATTCTGAGGAAGCTTCTCCATGACGTTCCTGTAGATGTCCTTGATCTCGGACCAGCTCGCGCTGATCTCGCAGGTCGCGTAGAAGGTCTTCGTCTCACGGAATTTCTGCGCATCTTCTTCGCCGCCGATCGTGTTGCAGATGTTGTTGCGGGTCGCGAGCCAGTGATCCACGATCTGTGTGCCGGCCCAGCGCGCGCCGTGCGCCTCCGCGATCTTCATGATGTTCTCACCGGTCACTCTCGCGATGTCCGCGGGGCCTTCCGCGACGAAGAACATGCAGGCCTCGCCTTCCGCGAGTTCGACGCTGCCGTAGTTCAGATCCATATCCGGCTTGTCATACAGACGGACGACGGAGGGACGGAAGCCCTTCGTGATGATCTCCCGGATCGCGTCGATGCCTTCCTCAAATGACTTGACGACGAAAGCGCCCTTCCAGAAATCATCCGGATAGTAGGTGAAGAGCTTGACGGTGAGCTCAGTGATGACAGCGAGCGCACCTTCGGAGCCGATGAACATGTGGCGCAGGTCCGGGCCGGCGGAACGGCGCGGCACGTTGCGGATGCGGATGACTTCGCCGTTCGGAAGAACCGCCTCAAGGCCGCAGACCAGATCTTCGATGCCGCCGTAGTAGGTGGAGAACTGTCCGATACTTCTCGTCGCGGTCAGGCCGCCGAGGCAGGCAAGGGGCTGGGACTGCGGGCAGTGGCCGGTCGTCAGGCCCTGTTCATTGGCCAGCTCTTCCAGACGCGCCAGGTGCATGCCGCAGCCGACGGTCGCCATCATGTTGTAGGCGTCGAGCTTGATCAGCTGGTTCATGCCTTCGCAGTCAAGGAAGATCGTGTTGTCGTTGATGACGATCAGCTGGTCCTCGCTGCAGGTCGCGCCGGTCTTCGTGATGACGCTGATCTTATTGTCGTTGCAATATTTCAGGGTCTTGGACACGTCCTCGGTCGACATCGCCTTGACGACCGCGATCGGGAGATGCTTCGGCTTGTAGCCGAACGCCCGCTCAAAAGGTCTGGTGAGAGGGCCTTCCGCGTTCAGAAGGACCGACTCGTCCGTGAGGACCTTCTCTGCTCCGAGTAATCCGATGAGATCATTGATTGCCTGGTTTGCCATACTTACCTCCTGTTAAAAATTATTGTGACGCATTAATGCTTCAATTCTGATCGTAACTATATTCAATTGATAAATCACACAGCTGCCTTCGCCGGCATCTCACGCGACGCCTTGATGTCGACGCCGGTGCCGAGGATGTCCTTCACGATGATGTCGCCGTACGCGACCGGCGCCGTGACCTTCAGCTGGTACAGCTGCGCGAGGCAGTCGCCGAGCTGCCGCTTCGGGATCTCCGCGGTGCTGATGACCGGGATCCGCGGCAGCACGCCGCCCTCGACCTTCACGGTCGTCGTCAGCATGCGCTTCGGGTCCGTGTACTCGTTCTTTGCGTGCTCGTAGCCGCGCGGGCAGGAGTTACCGGTGATGACCAGTTCACCGTCCTTTTCCTCAACGGTGATCCTGCAGCCGACAGGGCAGACGATGCAAGTCAGTTCTTTCATATTTCCCCTCCTTATCCGGTCAGCCGACGGCACCGACGCTGATCTCAAGTTCCGCATCCTGAATGCCGCGCACTTCGCACGCGAGCATCTCCGGCGGCGCGACGCGCTGGTGGACGCTCTTGCCGGCGATCTCTCCGCCGGCGGCGCTGATCTTCGAGCGGCCGTCCGGGTGCTTCACGCGCATGAAAAACATATTGCCGCCCTCCGGATCATCGATGACCTTCTGCGGGATGACAAAGTTAACGTTGCCGGCGATCTTCACGTCCTTGCCCTCGCCCGAAGGAAGCGTTCCGTTCACGTAGCGTACCGCACCGCGCGCCGCGATCTCGCCGGACATCGAGACGTAGTCGACCAGGTCGAAGACGGCCGAGACGTTGCCCGCCGCGAAGATGCCGGGGACGGAGGTCATGAAGTTCTGGTCCACGACCGGGCCCTTCGTCTTGGGATCCAGCGCGATGCCGGCGCCCTTCGAGAGCTCGTTCTCCGGGATCAGTCCGACGGCCAGGACGAGAAGGTCGCAGGGGATGAAGCGCTCGGTCTCATGCAGGACCTTCCGGTTCTCGTCGATCTTCGCGACCGTGACGCCCTCGAGGACGCTGTTGCCGTGGACGTGTGCCACTGTGGTGGAAAGGTGCAGCGGAATGTCAAAGTCTTCCAGGCACTGCACGATGTTCCTGGTGAGTCCGCCGGGATTCGGCATGACTTCATAGACGCCCTCGACCTCGATTCCCTCGAGGGTCATGCGCCGCGCCATGATCAGGCCGATGTCGCCGGAGCCCAGAATCACGGCTTTCTTCCCGGGAAGATAGCCTTCCATGTTGATGTATCTCTGCACGCTGCCGGCCGTCATGACGCCGGAGGGACGCCCGCCGAGCAGCAGGATCTGGCCCGCGGTCCGCTCCCTGCAGCCCATCGCAAGGATGATCGCCCCGCTCGAAATGTGCATCATTCCGTCCGTGGAGTTGCAGGCATACAGTTCTTTCTCCGGGGTGACTTCGAGAACCATCGTGTCGGTCACGACGTCGATCCCCAGCTCATTCACTTCATCGATAAATATCTGCGCGTATTCGCTGCCGGACATCCGCCTGCCGAAGCGGTGCAGGCCGAAGCCGTCGTGGATGCACTGTTGCAGCACGCCGCCGAGCTCGAAATCGCGCTCAATGATCAGGACTTTTCCCGCGCCTTGTTTTTTCGCTTCCACCGCGGCAGCCAGGCCGGCGGGCCCTCCGCCGATGACGGTGATATCAGTTTTGATCTCTTTCACGGTTCTTCTCCTTTACGACCTCTTTGCGGTCAGCGGTTCTTCTGCTTCAGGACAGTGGAATCCCGACCCTTCAGGTTGATCTCCACCCATTCCTTGCCGAGCTCCCTCGCCAGGATCTCCAGCACGCGCGGCTGGCAGAAACCGCCCTGGCAGCGACCCATCCCCGCGCGGGTGCGGCGCTTGATCGCGTCGATCGAGGTGGGGACGATAGGAGAGTGGATCGCGTCGAGGATCTCGCCCTCGGTGATCGTCTCACAGCGGCAGATGACGTGGCCGTAGGCAGGATTCTTTTCGATCAGAGCTGCCTGCTCCTCCCTGCTGAGCTCCGCGAACTTCACCTTCTTCTCGCGGATCGGGTTCCAGTCGTCGCGCCGCTTCGCGGGCGTGCCGTTCTTCTCGAGGTCCTCCAGCAGGATGCCTTCCACCATCTCCGCGACGCCGGGCGCGGAGCCGATGCCGGGCGATTGGATCGCGGCGGCGTTGATCAGGCCGTGCGTCAGCTCCGACATGCCGATCACGTAGTCCTCCTTGAGGTCGGCGGGGCGCGCGCCCGCGTAGATGCGGATGACGTCCGCCGGCGTGATCGTCGGATTGTCGTTGCGGTTCAGCGTGTAGGCAAGATCCTGCTCGGTGGTGTCGATGTCTTCCTTGTCCGGCACTTCCGTTGCGGAAGGGCCCATCAGGATGTTGCCGGAGGGCGTCTGGTCCGTGCCGCCGCCCTTGGACTCGACGTCCTTTTTAAGCTCAGGGCGCTCCCGCATCGCCAGCTGCACGGTTGCCGGCGGCTTGCTCTTGTCGTAGATCGCGATCGTACCTTTCCTGTTATGCAGGGTAAAGCATTCGTCGCCCGCCATCACGGATACTTCATCCGCGTAGAGTCCGGCCGCGTTGATCAGGTACTTCGTCTCTATGATGCCCTTTTCCGTGATGACGCCCTTGATCTGCCCGTTCTCGGTGATGACGTCGCCGAGCTCACAGCTGAGCAGGATCTCCACGCCGTTGTCCACGGCGTTCTCCGCGAGCGCGACGCAGACCTCATACGGGTGGACCTTGCCCTGGGTGGGCGTCAGGACGGAAGCGACCGGGTCGTCGCCCATGATTTCCTTGATACCGGGCGCGATCTTCAGCGTCTGCGGGCCGTCGAGCATCGAAACGTCGCGGTCGTGGTTGCGGACCGCGGTCTCGAAGATCTTCACGATGCTCGGGAGGTGGTCGATGCTCGTGATGTAGTTCAGGTGTCCGGGCCGGATGAAAGTGAAGTTCAGCTCCTGTGCCCATTTGTCATACAGGAAGTTGCCCCTGACGCTGAGCTTCGCCTTCAGCGTGCCGGGCTTGACCAGGCCGGCCATGTGGACGCCGCCGTTGTTCGCCTTGCTCGCGCCGGCGCCGACGTCGTCCCGCATGTCGATCGCCATGATCTTCAGGTTATACTTTGCAAGCTCCCTTGCGATGCCGCAGCCGGTGATGCCGAGGCCGACGATGAGGACGTCGGTCTTCGCGATGACGCCGATCTCCTTGCCCTTGCGGATCGTCTCGGAGTAATCCTTCTTCGGGATCACGAGGCCCTTCACCGTCATGTGGCTGACGACGTTGCGGACGCCCTCTACGTGCGCGGCAGCGTGCCCGACGTCGATCAGCTGGCGCC
The DNA here is from genome assembly GCA_002449595.1 of Lachnospiraceae bacterium UBA7012. Lineage (GTDB taxonomy): Bacteria > Bacillota > Clostridia > Lachnospirales > Lachnospiraceae > CAG-791. The sequence goes on along the minus strand of DJXE01000162.1, from coordinate 4,859 downwards.
AGGTCTCGCATTCCCCCGCGAGCGTCACGATATCGCGAAAATCATGCTCACACCGGATGTCCAGCGAGGGGAACTGCTCTTTGATTGCACTTACTACGCGTTCATTCAATTCCATTGTATTTATCACCCCCCTATAGAGTTCGTTATGGATTCAGCTCCAGCGGGTCGTTCCAGTGCGCGACCCTTCCGAGTGCCTTTTTCCACCAGGCGTAATGGCCCTTGTCCTTCTCGGCGTCCCCGTTCGGCGTAAAGACGCGGTCGACGTGATAGTAGTCCTCGACCTCGTCCCACTTCAGCCACTCGAGATAGAGCCCGGAGATCTCCGCGGCGCCCTTCGCGGTCGCCTCCGAATCCTTGCCGCGCACGATGTTGACGCCCGAGACGTTGGCCATGATCTGGCAGATCAGGTCGCTGCGCGCGACGCCGCCCGAGATGCGGAGCTCCGAGAGGCTCCCCGTGTACTGGAGCGTGTCGAGAAGCACGTGCGTCGACAGGAATGCGACGCCCTCGACGATCGCCCGCAGGAAATGCCGTCTGTCGTTGTCCGCCGTGATGCCGATGAAGCAGCCTTCCATGGAGGAATCATAGAAAGGCGCGTTGCACAGGGCGACGAGCGCGGGAATGAAGTAGATCCCGCCGCTGTCCTCCACGGACTGCGCGCTGGCGTCCATCTCGGAGAAGTTGTCGATCAGGCGGAGTTTGTTTTTCATCCACTCAAGAGCCGCGCCCGCGATCGGCAGCGTGCCCTCGAAGATGTAAGGACGGTCGTCGCCGATCTCCCAGCAGAACGCCGTCTTGTAGCCGCGGATGAACACCGGCTCTTTGCCGATATTGACGTTGAAAAAGAATCCCGTGCCCATCGTGCCTTTGCCCTGTCCGGGATTCAGGCAGCCCTGGCTGAAGAGCGCGGCGTGCTGGTCCGCGATCATGCAGACGATCGGGATCTGTACGCCCAGGACGTCGGGGATGAGGTCCCCGTAGTGGTACATGTCGGGACGGATCTCAGCCATCGCGCTGTTGTTCAGTCCGGACCATCTGACGAGCTCATAGTCCCAGTCATTCCTGCGGAACGTATAGAACATGGTCATCGAGGCTTCGCTGAGGGAAGTCGCGTGCACCTTGCCGCCTGTGAATTTATAGAGGAGCCACGTGTCCACCGTGCCCGCGATGGTCGTCTCCTTGCCGAGTTCTTCCGTCAGCCCTTCCTCGTGTTCCTGAATGTATTTCAGGATGATCGGGTGGTGCTGCTCCGTGTAGAAGAGCTGGTCATCCGCGTCCGGGAACTTCGCGACAAACTCCGGGTCCGCGAGGAGCTTTGCCTTGTTGTAGCATGCCCTCGTGTCCGCCCAGACGATCGACTTCCGGATCGGTTCCCCCGTCTCCCTGTTCCAGAATGTCCACGTCGCGCGCTGGGTCGTGATGCCAATGGCCGCGATCTCCCAGGCATTGATGCCCGTCGTTCGGACGACCTCCTGCATGGTCTCGACCGTTCTCTCGTAGATCTCACCCGCGTCCTGCTCCACGGCGTGCTTTTCCGGATAGAAAGTCGTCGTGTTCCGTCTCGCCTCCCCTACGATCTGCATCTGCCTGTCGAAAATGACGGACCGGACGCTGGTTGTACCTTCATCGATGACCAGAATGTACTTCTTTTCCATAAACCCCCTCGCTTTTCCGGACCTGTTAAAGATCCCTCTCCAATATCTCAACGAGATCTTTCCAGTCTGAGGCGATGCCGTAGTCGCTCGCCCGGAAGATGGGCGCGCCCGGATCCCGGTTCACGGCGATCACCAGAGAACTGTTCCTGATCCCCATCAGGAACGGCATGCTGCCGGATGCGGCAAGGACGATGCAGACTTTCGGCCGGATCGTCTTGCCCGAAATCCCCACTACATCTTCAAATCCGGTCCACCCGTCCGCGGCGCAGGGCCTCGAGACGCCGACGGCGCCGTGCAGGCGCGCAGCCGCAGCGCGGATCCGCCCCAGCGCTTCGCGGCCGCCGATGCCGCGCCCTCCGATGAGGACGAGCTCCGCCTCCTCCAGCGCGGACTTCCCGGTGCGGGAGTCGGAGCGCGTGCAGGTGCAGAAACTGTGACCAGCGGGGGCAGAACCTTTTCCCTCCGCAGTGTTCTCAGGGAGTTCTGCGTTCTGGAAAAGGATGGAAGCCTGCGGGATCTCGGTGTCTGACTGCGCGGTAGATTGTGCGGCGGCGGTGCTGGTTGTGTCGGCGGTATCTGTGCTCGTGATGCCTGGTTGTACGGCTTTTCCCGTGTTATCTGTAGTTGGTGTGGCCGGGACGGCTTCCGCGGCATCCGGACGGATGCTGACGCACCAGGGCTTGCTGGTCAGGCGGCAGACGGCGTGCATGTTGTAGGAGAAAGCGCTGCGTGTTGCGGTCAGGTGATCGCCGTCGAGCTGCAGCCTTTCGGCAGCAGTCAGCGCGCTTCCGGATAAACGGACGGCAGTGCGGACCGCGAGAAGATCGGCGTCCGTACTGCCGGTGAAAAGGATCAGATCATAGGTGGTTTGCCGCACGACGTGCGCGACAACGTCAAGGATATGGAGCTGCGCCTGCGTGACGCTGCCTTCGATGCGGCAGAAGAGCCGCTTCGTGAAGGCGTTCTGCATGTTTTGCGTAGGAAGAGCGTCTTCCGCGGGTTCGGCCGCGCTGAAGACGAGCAGGTCGGCCTGCGTGGGGCCGCCGCCTTTTGGCCGACCGAGGGAATGCACAGCTGAGGACAGCTGCACCGCGTGGCCGGATATGCGTTCCCACGATTTTTCAGCAACGACACAGAAGACTTTCATAGCTCTTTCAGGATGTCCGCAAGCAGATCCGGTGCCTCCTCCGGGGAGATCATTCTGCCGTCCCTGCGGATGCGCGCAGGCCGGAATCCGAGGATCTCCGCGTCCGGGAGAGCGGGGGCGCTTCTTTGAATCAGCTCCGCTGTTTTGCCGGAGGCTTTCATCCGCTCCCGCAGTGTTGGGAGGCGGAGATAGCTGTGAACGGGGTTTTCCATGATGATCGCGGCGGGGGCGAGGAGCTCGTATTCCTCCAGGGAGGTGTCCGTCTCGCGGACGGCGGTGATCCGCCCGTCGGAGTTCATTAGCTCGCGCACCCGGTCGATCGCCGGGAGCTGCAGCATTTCGGCAGCGGCGTACGGAACCTGCCGCGAGTCGCCGGGCGGTGCCTGGGCGCCGAAGAGGATCAGGTCATAAGGGCCGGTCTCCGCGGCGTACTGCGCGAGAAGGGCGGCGGTGGCCGCGGGGCGCAGCGTCAGGTCCTCCTCCGGGGCGATGCGGACGACGTTTCCGATCCCGGCAGCAAAAAGGCCTGTAAAAAAAGAAGCGCCATCATCGTCCGTCACAGTGACAGCCGTGATCTCGGTTCCGGGTTCGCGGTCCGAGATCAGCAGCGCGGCTTCCAATACGCCCTGGTCCGCGTCATTCAGGATCTTTCTGGTGTAGTCGATACGAAACGAAGGGTCTCTTTCGGAGTCCCAGTCAGAATCGATCACGTTGTCCAGATCCCGGACGATCTTGAAGCAGACCAGAATACGCATGGCAGTTGCTCACTGAACGAATACCGATGCTGGCAGCAATCAGGGAATGTAAATTTCCCTTACAAACTATTTTATCAAACAATATGCATAAAGCAATAGGAAAAAGCTATAGCAAAATACGAAAGCTACTCCTCCCGCAGCAGGCGGGAGAGCGCGGGGAGAAACTCGTACACGTCGCCCTCGACAAACAGGTCCGCGGCGGCGCGGATCGGGGCGTCGGGATCCTTGTTGATGGCGATGATATTGGACGCGCGGCGGATGCCGGCGAGGAACTGCACGGAGCCGGAGATGCCGCACAGGATAAGGAGCTTCGGCGCGACGGACCTGCCGCTCAGGCCGATCTGACGATCCGGGGTGAGCCAGCCCTTTTCCGTGATCTTGCGGGAGCAGGCAAGGACGGCGCCGATCTGCGCGGCGAAGTCCTCAAAGAGTTGGATGTCCTCCCGGCTCCGCACGCCGGCGCCGATGGCGACGATGCGGTCGGCGCTCTCGATCGAGATGCCCGGGTGGCGGGGGTGGTGGGAGAGGAGAGCGAAAGGCGCTGCGTTGGCGGCGGTGAGCCTGGTGCACTCGTATGGTATGGCTTCGGAACCGGAGTGGGGTGCGGCGGGGTCGAAGATCCCAGGGCGCACGGTCGCGATCTGCGGGCGGGAGTGCTCCGTCGCGATGTCCGCGAGTACGTTTCCGCCGAATGCGGGGCGGGTCTGGATCAGGCGCTGGCCCGGCTCGAGGCGGAGCCCGGTGCAGTCCGCGGTGACACCTGTCCCGCAGCGGATCCCGAGGGCAGGCGCAAGGATGCGTCCCTCGATGGTCGCGCTGATAAGGACGACCGCAGGGCGGCACTGGCAGATGGCGTCGTAGACGAGATCTGCTGAGAGCGCATGCAGGCTGGCTCCATCTGCAGGAATGGAATAGAGAAAGAGCCTCCGGATTCCGTAGCCAGCGAGCTGCTTTGCCAGGCCTTCTTCGGAGAGAGGGCCGGCCGTGACAGCGTACACTTCCGCTTCCGGGTCTTCCTGCGTCAGTTCAATAGCTTTTGCGAGTAGTTCCATGCTGCCGGAGAAGATCCCGCCGCCGGCCTGCTGCAGATATACGAGGATGCCGCTGTAATTATGATCCATGGAGCACCGTCCTTATCATGTTGCAGACCTCTTCGGCCGCGCCCGGATCCGTCGCGGAGATGGCGCGCCCGCGGTCTCTGACTTCAGGAGAATGCAGCCGCACGACGCCGGTCCGCGAGCCCCGGAGGCCGTAATGTGTGGCTACCTTGTCGGGCAGGTCGGACAGGCCGATCGTCTCGAG
>DJXE01000095.1 GCA_002449595.1 Lachnospiraceae bacterium UBA7012 | reverse complement strand
CTGGATGATCGCCTTCGCGCACTCATTGCAGGGGAACAGGCTGACGTAGATTGTCGCGCCTTCCAGGCTCCCTCCCCGGAAATTCAGGATCGCGTTGAGTTCGCTGTGCGTCACATACGGGTACTTCGTCATGAGCGGCACGCCGTCCCTCTCCCACGGGAACTCCTCGTCCGACACGCCGTTCGGGAATCCGTTGTAGCCGATGGAGAGGATCTTGTTCCGGTCGCTCACGATGCATGAGCCGACCTGCGTGTTGGGATCCTTGGAGCGCATGCCGGCCAGCATGGCGACACCCATGAAATACTCGTCCCAGGATATGTAATCTGTCCGTTTGCCCGCCATAGATGCCTCCGTGCGGTCTTACTTGGTACCGAAGATCCTGTCGCCCGCGTCGCCGAGGCCGGGCACGATGTACTTGACCTCATTGAGGTGATCGTCGAGCGCGCCGATGAACAGGTCGACGTCCGGATGGTTCTCCTGCATGACCTTCACGCCTTCCGGCGCCGCGATGATGCAGAGGAAGTGGATCTTCTTGCAGCCTTTCTCCTTCAGCATGGTGATCGCCGCCGAAGCCGAGCCGCCGGTCGCGAGCATCGGATCGACCACGAACACTTCTCTCTCCGCGACGTCCGCCGGGAGCTTGCAGTAATACTCGACCGGAAGCGCGGTCTCAGGGTCTCTGTACAGGCCGATGTGGCCGACCTTCGCCGCCGGGATCAGCGTGAGCATGCCGTCGACCATGCCGAGGCCCGCGCGCAGGATCGGGACGATCGCCAGCTTCTTGCCCTTGAGTTCTTTTGCCTTCGTCTTCGCGATCGGCGTCTCGATCTCAACTTCCGTGAGCTCGAGGTCTCTCGTCGCCTCGTAGCAGATGAGCGTCGCGATCTCGGCGATTGCCTCGCGGAACGCCTTCGTGCCGGTCGTCTTGCGGCGGATGATACCGATCTTGTGCTGGATCAGCGGGTGATCCATGATAACAAGCTTAGCCATATTGCATTAACCCTCCATATAACAAAATTATCAACAATTATACCATAACCTTGGGTTCTATTTCTCTATCCTGATTATCTTCTGTCCCGCCGCTTTCATCAACCGGTTCATGATTGCCTGCCCAATTCCTTTTCCGGAAAAAGATTCTGAATAGATCACATCAACCTCTTCATCATCAAATTCCCTGAGGATCCGGAACAGCTCCCGCGCCGCGGACGCCTCATCCGTCCGCTTCCCGGTGCTGCGAATGACGTCCGCGTCATAGCCGGCCAGCGTCTCGTCCGTGCAGATGACGCCCGTCCGCTTTCCGGCTGCGCGCTGCTCCCGCACGAGCTCGTCGATCCGTCTGACCACAGCTTCCGCGTCGCCTTCCACGACCGTCAGCTCGCCCTTCGGCGCATAGTGGCGGTATTTCATGCCCGGCGCCTTCGGCCGGACGTCGCTGTTCGCATCGATCAGTGCTGTGTCGGTTCTCACGTCTCCGAGCACCTGCCGCAGCATCTCTTCCGTAATATAACCGGGCCGCAGGATCTCCGGATGGTCGCCGGTCAGGTCGATGATCGTGGATTCCAGGCCGATGCCGACCTGTCCTCCGTCGATGATCATGTCCACGCGCCCGTCCAGGTCCTCCCTGCAGTACTTCGCGAGCGTCGGGCTCGGCCGCCCGGAGCGGTTGGCGCTCGGCGCCGCGATGAAGCCGCCGCCCGCGCGGATCAGCTCCTGCGCGATCTTATTGGAAGGAAACCGCACCGCCACCGTGTCCAGCCCGCCGGTCGTCTCGTGCGGCACGATCTCCGTCTTGTTAAATATCATGGTGAGCGGTCCCGGCCAGAACGTCTCCGCCAGTTTCCACGCGCTCTCCGGGATGTCCGCCGCGATCACCGGCAGATCATCCAGCCGCCAGATGTGGATGATCAGCGGATTATCGGAGGGCCGTCCCTTCGCGGCGTAGATCTTCTTCGACGACGACGGATTCAGGCCGTCTCCGCCCAGTCCGTACACCGTCTCCGTGGGAAAAGCGACAAGCCCGCCCCTCTTAAGGATCTCTCCCGCTTCTTCGATCGCCTTCCGGTCGATCGCCTCTTCCGTCATGACCGCATAGCGGGTCGTCAGAGAAAACTCAGGTTCACTCATTCATGTACTCCCCGATCACGTCCCAGATATCCGGAGTCTCATAGCCGAGCCGCCACGAAGCCACGCCGGCAAGCCCGTTCGCCTGCATCACGTTGAGCTTCATGCGGATCGACTGCGCGTCCTCGACCCAGATTCTCGCGTAGACGCCGTCATTCGCGACGCCCTCCGCATAGTTCTGGCCGTCGGTCTCGTTCCAGATGACCGGAAGGTTGTTGTTCCGGATGTACTGCTGCACTTCCGACATGCCGATCGCGATCGAACTGAGGTTCCCATCCGTTCCCTTCCAGACCCTGGTGTAGAACGGCACGCCGTTGATCAGCCTGTCCGCGGGCACCATCGTCAGCGCGCGCTCGATGCCGTTCCTGACGTAGCTTAAGGAGGCGACGCTTCCGGCCTCCTGGCTCCCGCCGAAGTGCTCGTCGTATCCCATGATCACGACGTAGTCCGCGAAGACACCCTGCTCGCCCATGTCGTAGTGGTTGTTGAAGTCGTAAGGCACATAGTTGTCGACCGAGAGCACAAGCCCCGCCGCCCTGCAGGCGATGGAGAGCTCACGGATGAACTCGATGTAGTCCCTGCCGTACTGGTCCTCGATCAGCTCCAGGTCGGCATTGATGCCGTCCGCGCCGATCGCCTTCGCGTCCGCGACGACCGTGTCGATGACGCGCTGCCTGCGCGACGCCGTCGCGAGGAACGTCTGCATGGATCCCGCCTCCGAGAAGTTCATCAGCGTCGCCCACACCTTGTACCCGTTCTCATGGAGACGGGACACGATGTCCGCGGACGCGATGCTCGTGACGCTGCCCTCTTCGTCCGTGATCCGGTACCACGTCGGGGCGACGACGGTGATGCCATGCGTATTTGCCAGGTAATCAAACACGAGGCTGTTGGAGTCGAGATACTCGACGTTGAACCACGCGAGGTTGACCTTCTCTCCCGTCCGCAGCGAGGGATATTCCGGCTCTGTGTAAACGTTCTGCGGCGTCCTCTCGACACGCGCGAAATCCTTCAGTTTCCTGTTCTCGGCATAGCCGATCAGACCGTCCATCGTCATCACTCTGGACCAGGTCTCCATCTGGTCGAGGACGACCAGTGCCTGGTCTTTGGTGAGGTCGGTCACAATGTCGCTCCGGATGCCACCCGAGACGCGGAGCGCCGTCTTTCCGCTCACAACAGCGGTATCTTCAGGTGTAAAGTCCGTCGTCAGCACGACCCTCGACGGCTCCTCAGTGAAGCGGTAGTCGAACGACGTGTAGCGCTGCACGAAGTCAAGCGCGTAGTAAAGCGTATCCCCGATCATCATCGTCATGGGATACTCTTCCGTGTGCACGCCGGACGCGTCCGTCCACTCGCTGCTCCCCGCCACGGTCTCGATGATCTGGTCCGGCAGGCAGTAGCGGACCGTGCCGTCCGCCGCGCTGTAATAGAACCTCTTGTTCAGCATCGTGCTGACCTGGCTCGCGCTGAAATACAGCCTTCCGTTCTGCAGCTTCGCGTATTCCGTCAGCAGCTCATGATTCAGGATGATCGCCGCGTCGTCCTGCGCCGTGATCCCGAGGTACTGCGTGAGATCCGTCCTCTTCTTCGAGTAGCGCAGATCTTCCATAAAGAGCCGGAACAGCCCGAATCCCGCGGCCGCGACCAGCGCGATGACGATCAGAACCACCGGCAGGATGCTCCTGCTTCTGCTCCGTCTTCTCCTTCTTGGTGTCGTTGTTCTTCTGTCCACGTATCTGTCCACGAATGTCCTCCGATATGATAAATGTTGTTATAGTATACCACATC
>DJXE01000155.1 GCA_002449595.1 Lachnospiraceae bacterium UBA7012 | reverse complement strand
CCTCCTCAAGATGATCTGCAAGTAAAGCACCCATTGTAATCTAGCAGAATAGCAGTAAAACAGCCGCCATCTGGCGGCTGTTTTATTGTATTATAGATAAGGATATGACCATCGCGGCCCGGCGATTATCGCAGCCCGGCTTATCACAATATGGGTGCAGACAGGAGAGTGCACAATGGGAACGGAATCAGCGATCGGCAGTATCAGCAGCGACCAGATCTTGTCGATCGTCACGTGGATCATATCGACGATCGGATACTGGAAGATCTTTAAGAAATGCGAAGTGAAAGAATACTGGGCGGCCATCCCTCTCGCGAGGGAATACCACCTGAGCCTCTGCGCGCACAAGGAGCAGGAGGGCCAGATACTGGTCGCCATCATGATGTTCATCTATCTCTACAGGATCGACAGCTTCCTTTTCGACTCGATGACAGGCCTCAGTTTCGTGGTCCTGGCACTGATGTTCGCTTCGATCGTCTATGAGATCAGAATATTCAGCGGCCTGTGCCGCGTCTTTAAGAAAAAGAGAGGTTGGGCGGCTTTGTTCGTGTTCTTTGAGGCGCCGACCGCCCTTTACTTCGGCCTCAGCAAAAAACTCATCCCCACGCAGACCGCCGAAGTGATCCTGACACAGTCGGATCTCGCCGAGAGCGGCAACAGCGCCGAGACGATCGAGAAGGGCCTGACGGTCAATATCAAGGAGAGGACGGCGGTGGACTTTTTCCGCAGGAAGTATCTCCTGAGGGACATCCACATGAGCATCCCCGAGGGGCACATGGTGCTTCTGCTCGGCGGCTCCGGCGCCGGCAAGACGACCTACGTCAACGCCGTGACGGGCTACGAGAAGGCGGACGCGGAGATCCTCCTGAACAGCCGCGACCTGTACAAAGAGTACGGGAAGATGAAGTACGACGTGGGCTTCGTCCCGCAGCTCGACCTGATCCGGGGCAACGACACCGTCCTGCGCACGCTCTCCGACGCGGCGGCGCTGCGGCTTCCTGCCAACGTCCCGGCAGCGAAACGGTGGGAGAGAGTGAAATACGTGCTCGAAGAGTTCGGCCTCTCCTCCGTCCAGCACTCCCTTGTGGAAAAACTCTCCGGCGGACAGCGCAAGCGCCTGTCCATCGCGATGGAGTTCATCTCCGATCCGACCCTGTTCATCCTCGATGAGCCCGACTCCGGCCTCGACGGCGTCGTCGCGAGGTCCCTGTTCGAGAAGCTCCGCAAGATCGCGGACGAGGGAAGGATCGTCATGGTCATCACCCACACGCCGGACCGCGTCATCGACCTGTTCGACGACGTGATCGTCCTCGCGAAGGATTCGGCGAGGACCGGCCGGCTCGCGTTCTACGGCCCGGTGAAGGAGGCGTACAAGTTCTTCGAAAAGGACTCCATGGAGGAGATCCTGCTCGCCATCAACCAGAAGGATGAGGGCGGCGAAGGGCGCGCCGAGGAATTCGTCGGGAAATACGCCGAGTACGCTGGCGGAAAGGCGGTGCTGACAGCATGAACAGGAAGAGAGAAAGACACAGCGGACGCCCACACCAGACGATGATCTATCTGGGCAAGCTTTTCCGCATGTTCATTTACCAGAACGACTGGAAGCTGCTCCCGATGGCGGCGATCATTGCAGGACTCGTCTGTTTTGTTGTCGGGCAGGACCTTTTCCGCACGATGGAAGGCACGAGGATCGGAACGTTCGCGATGTCCTGCATCTGCATCTGGAACGGCTTCTTCAACTCGATCCAGGTGATCTGCCGCGAGCGCCCTGTCGTCAAGAGAGAGCACCGCTCCGGGCTGCACATCAGCTCCTACATCGCGGCGCACATGATCTACCAGGCGTTCCTGTGCCTGAGCCAGGCGATCATCACGGTCGGCATCTGCTGCATGATGAAGACCCCGATGCCGGCGGCGAGCCTTTTCACGCCGTGGCCGATCGTGGATCTCGCGATCACGTTCTTCCTGACCACGTACTGCGCCGACATGATGGCACTGATGGTCTCCGCCCTCGTCCACTCGACGACGGCGGCCATGACGATCATGCCGTTCCTGCTGATCGTCCAGCTCGTCTTCAGCGGCGGGATCTTCCAGCTGACCGGCCCGGCGGAGCGCCTGACGGACCTGACCGTCGCGAAGTGGGGCATGACGGCGCTCTGCTCGCAGGGCGACTACAACAACCTGCCGATGGTCTCGATCTGGAACAGCGTCGTGCAGATGAAGAACGTCGAAGTCGCGGGAGAAAAACCGATTCAGAAAGCCCTCCAGTACGTCGAGGAGACCGGGAGACGGGACGAGTTCTTAATGCACAGCGCGCAGAACAACCAGAAGCCCGAGTACGCGTTCGACAGGGACATCGTGCTCCGGTGCTGGGAGTGGCTGGTCTTTTACAGTGTTCTGTATGCGTTCATCGCGGTCATCTCGCTTGAGCTGATCGACAGAGACCGAAGATGACCATGCGGGGAAAAGAGTGATTGGCCCGGAAACAAGCTTTTCAGGCCGGAAAGGTCCGCAGGGCGCGCGCCTTCGCGGACAGGAGAGAATCAAACATGAAAAAAGGGATCGCACTTGCAATCATCACAGCCGCCTTGCTTATGACGGCCTGCGGGAAGGGCGGGGAGAAGACTCCTGACAGCCAGGCGCCGGAGAGCACAGCCGCGGCGCAGGAAAAGAAGGAACGGACCGAGATCGCCGATATCGCGGACCTCGCGCATGACGTGAAGGGCGAGGGCGTGCTGACCTACGACGAGTACAGGGCGGCGGAGCTCGGCAGCGAAGTCACGATCGAGGCCTATCTGCAGGCAAAACACAAGCTCATCGACGGCAAGGCCAGCCTCTGCACGCAGGACGCGGACGGCGCGTATTTCGTCTACAAGGTTCCGCTCACGCAGGAGGAGTACGATGCGCTGGAAGTGGGACAGAAGCTGCGCGTGACCGGAAAGAAGTCGGAGTACTCCCTCGAAGTCGAGATCCTGGACGCGAAGATCGAGAAGCTCGAGGGCGGCAGGTATTTCGCGAGTCCCGCCGACGTGACGGAGCTGCTCGGCAGGAACAGCTTGATCGATTACCAGAACCTCTTCGTCTCCTTCACGGACATGACGGTGGAGCCGGCGAAGGAAGGCAGCAAGGATGCGATCCTCTACAAGTGGGACGGCTCCGGGAAGCAGGGCGACGACCTGTACTTCCACGTCTCCGCGGGCGGCAGGACGTACGAGTTCGTGGTGGAGACGGACCTCTGCGACAGCTCCTCCGAGGTGTACAAGGCCGCGGAGCAGCTGAAGGTCGGCGACAAGGTCTACCTCGAGGGCTTCCTGTACTGGTATCTCGGCCCCAGCCCGCAAATCACCGCGATCGAGGTACAGTGACAGGCAGCGGATCCTGCAGGAGCGAAGCGGAGCGGGGAAAATGCACCCGCAGAAGTGCCGTACAATAGTGTCCCGCAGGGGAAAAACATGATAAACTAAATCTCAGGATGTCCGCAGCAAATGCATCGAAGCGGACCATCCCGAACGAAAAGCAACAGATATGAATGGAGGTCATACATGCTGAACATCAAGAAGGACGGAACAGACAGCGCACTGACGATGACGCTTGAGGGCAGGCTTGACACGACGACCGCTCCGCAGCTTGAGGAAGAGCTCGCGGCGAATCTCGACGGCGTCACGGATCTCGTGTTTGAGATCAGCAGCCTCGAGTACATTTCCAGTGCGGGACTCCGTGTTCTCCTTTCGGCGCAGAAGATCATGAACAAGCAGGGCGACATGGTCGTCCGCGGTGCGACGGACGAAGTGATGGAGATCTTCGAAGTGACAGGGTTCTCTGATATCCTGACGATCGAGTGATTGATTCTGTCTGCGTATGCGCAGATACGGGAACGGGTATATGAAAACAGAACAGATCTATGTAAACGGGGAAGAGGCCCGCATCGCCGCCGCCATGGACAAGACGATGGCGTTCGCGGAGCTGGTCGGCTTAGACAGTAAACAGTCCCTGCGCCTTAGGCTGATCGCCGAGGAGATCCTGGGACTTTTGTCCGGCATCACGGATAACGATTACACGGCGCTCTTCTGGATCGAAGGAGATGCGAGAAAGTGCGAGACGCACCTCGCGGCGAAAATCGACATGACGGCGGACCGGCGCGAGGAGCTGCTCGCGACAGCGACCACCGGCAGGAACGAGGCGGCGACCGGCATCATGGGGAAGATCCGCGACATGATCGGCGTCGGGATCCTCGGCATCAACGAGGCGGCCGGGGTCACGACCGAGCGGGGCGACGGAGCGATGCTGTTCTACGACGCCGGGGTGAACGGAGCGAATTCCGAAGACGGGCTTTCCGTCTGGACGCTGGAGAACTACCGCGACACGCTCAGGGATAAATACGGCGACGACGGCGACGACGACGGCTCCTGGGACGAGCTGGAGCGGTCCATCATCGCGAACCTCGCGGACGACGTCCGCGTCGCGGTGCGGATGGACAAGGTCGAGATCGCAGTGCTGAAGACATTCCGCTAAGAAAAAAAGTGACAGCGGGGATCATCCCCGCTGTTTTTCTTTATACGCTGATTATTCACGAACTGCCCGAAAGGCTCTCAGGAAACCGAAACCGGATCACAGCCCCAGGTACTTCCTGCGCAGATAGAACGACACCCCGAGGATGCCGGCGGTCTCCAGAGCGTAATAGATGACGGAGCTCCAGACGAGGCCGACGCTCTTGCCGAGCACCGTGATGTCCTGCATCCGGATCAGGGAGAAGGAGATCAGGTAGAGCACCGCGATGACGCAGGCGAAGATCATCAGCTTCCGGTCATTCAGGAAGATGCCCGTCGCCATGATGCCGAGCAGGATCGCGACCAGCATGCCGGCGTACTTGAAGGTGTGCGTGTAGTTGTAGACGGTGACGAAACTGAGGTACTCCCCGGACTGGAGCGCGTAGACCAGGAGCTGGTTGATGAACGCGCGGTACATCCAGCTGCTGATATCGTAGATGAGCTGCACGCCGATCAGGATGAAGGCCCAGAGCCGGACCAGGGCGGAGATGATATCCCCGGAGAGGACCGCGAGGTCGTCCCCGAAGACTTCCCGCTGCAGGATCGCCATGTGGAGCTGGTCGTCCTTGTCGATGACCGACAGCTTGCGGCCGAGGTGTTTATACTGCTTGTAGAAGATAAACGCGATCGCCGCGAGGCGAACCACGCTTAGAAACAACTGGGAATTCCACATGACGTTGTCCGCCATATCCGGCGTGATCGTGTGATTGCTCCGGATGATGAGACGGATCAGGCCCCGTGCGCTGAGGACCACGAGATGGACGAGCGCGGCCTTAAACAGTGCGGATGAGAGGTAATGATCTTTTTTACTCAGATACAATGGGAGACCTCGCGCGGCGGCCGCACCGGCCGCTGAAGAGATTACAGTGGTGCTGAAATGACATCTGCCGACAAAAAGATTATAACACGGAAAAAGCGCGGCCAGAGCGTCATATTTAAGAGCCTGTTCGGACTTTTCCTGCTGCTGTTCACGTATTCCTCGATCATCAGCATGATCGGGTACCGGAGCTTCACGACCGCGATGCTCGACCAGTACGCGGAAGGCGCGTTCCTGACCGCCAACAGCGCGGCGGACGAGCTCGAGCCGTGGCGGATGGACGAATACGCTGAGAGCATGGGCGAGACCAAGCGCTACACGGACGTGCTGAATGCGCTGCATGACCTGTGCAACACCCAGGGCGCGACGTTTATCTACGTGATCCAGCCGGACACGACGGACTACGCGCACATCCGGTTCCTGTTCTCCGCGGCGAATGACGATGTGAAGTACAAGGTGTACGACTTCGGCTATCTGCGGGAGACGACCAACCACGAGTACAGGATCAAGTACCGCCAGCTGTACGAGGGAGGGTCGGACCGCGAGCTCGTCATCCGGGACTCCGGATACATCGAGACGGACAGCCACATCACCGCGATGATACCGATCCGCTGGGAGGGAGAGACCCTGGGGATCCTGTGCGTCCAGCGGCAGATGGATAAGCTGACGCAGGCGCGCAACGGCTACCTGATCCGGGCCCTGATCGCATTGATCTTACTCGCGTCACTCATGATCGCCGGGCAGGGCTATTACCTCAACAGGGTGCTCCTTCGCCCCTTGAGCCTCATCATGGACGAGGCGGAGCGCTACGCGAAGGAAAACACGCCGGCGAAGACGAAGCTCTCCGACGAGATCAACACCGGCGACGAGATCGGCCAGCTCGCGGACACGATCGACCAGATGGAAGAGCGGATCGAGGAATACGTCGGGGACCTGACGAAGATCACGGCCGAGAAGGAGCGCATGAACACGGAGCTGTCCGTCGCGACGCGCATCCAGGAGGGCATGCTGCCGAGCCGTTTTCCCGCGTTCCCGGAGCGCTCCGATTTCGACATCTACGCGGCGATGGACCCCGCGAGGGAAGTCGGCGGCGACTTCTACAACTTCTTCTTCACCGATGACGACCACCTGTGCATGATGATCGCCGACGTCTCGGGAAAAGGAATACCGGCCGCCCTCTACATGATGGCCAGCATGATCCTTCTGCGCGACCACGCCTCGAGCGGCATGACGCCCGCGCAGATCCTGCAGGACACCAACGAAGCGCTTATTGCCAGCAACGACCAGGAGATGTTCGTCACGGTCTGGCTCGGGGTCCTCGAGGTCTCCACGGGCAAGGTGATCGCCGCGAACGCCGGGCACGAGTACCCGGTGCTCCGCAGGCCGGGCGGGCAGTTTGAGCTGTTCAAGGACTGCCACGGCTTCGTGCTCGGCGGCATGGAGGGGATGAAATACCGCGACTACGAGTTCACGCTTGAGCCCGGGAGCATGCTTTTCCTCTATACGGACGGCCTCCCGGAGGCGTCGGATGCGGAGAAAGCGATGTTCGGAACGGACCGGATGATCGCCGCGTTAAACGGGGCGGGAGAGACCTCCCCGCAGGAAGTCCTCCGGCACATGCGCGCGGCGGTGGATGGCTTCGTGAAGGACGCGGAGCAGTTCGACGATCTCACGATGCTGTGCGTGCATTACATAGGGAGAACGGACACGGAGGAAGGAACGAAATGAAAGAACTGACGATCCCGGCGAAAACAGGGAACCTTCCCATGGCGACAGGCTTCGTGACGAAGACGCTCGAGGAGATGGGCTGCCCCGCGAAGCCGATGTTCCAGATCGAAGTCTCGGTCGACGAGCTGTTTACGAATATTGCGAGCTACGCGTACCCGGACGGGGACGGGACGGCGACGATCCGGATCGACGATTCGGAGAAGGGAGCGATAACGATTTCGCTCATCGACTGGGGCGTGCCGTTCGACCCGCTTCAGCACGAGGACCCGGACATCTCGCTCCTTGCGGAGGACCGGCCGATCGGCGGCCTCGGCATCTTCATGGTCAGGAAGACGATGGACGACGTGAAGTACGAATACAGGGACGGGATGAACATCCTCACGATCCGTAAACGCTGGGAATAATGCGGTATTTCCGGCAGGATGACCCGGAAAGGCCCGGCTGGAGCCGTCAGACAGTTCCGGAACAAACAGGATCCCGCCGCGGATTCCGTGCAGTAAGTTAAAGCACGGTTCTGCGGAGGGATCTTTAATTGTCAGAAAATATAGACAAAAACATCGGCAATAAATGAAAACTGTACAGCAATTTTTGTAAAACGTTTTCGTAACGGCGATGCTATAACAGTATTGTACGGAAATTTTTTCTATAAAGGCCTTATAGAAACAGAAACAGTTTCAGCAGCATCACCATTCATCAGGTACTCAGGAGGGTAACATGAAGAAGAGAATTATGGCAGCAGTTCTGTCAACTGTTCTTGCGATGTCAGCTCTCGCAGGCTGTGGCGCGGCTCCGGCAGCTCCGGCGGCGGCTCCTGCGGAAGAGGCAAAGGAAGAAGCAGCGGAAGAAGCTCCCGCAGCGGAAGCTGAGGAGAAGACCGAAGAGGCAGCGGCTCCCGCAGCAGGCGGAACCATCAACCTCTGGTCCTTCACGGACGAAGTTCCGGGCATGGTCGACAAGTACATCGAGGAACATCCGGATTTCGGTTTTGACGTAAACACGACTATCATTGCGACGACGGAAGGTGCTTATCAGCCGGCACTTGACCAGGCACTGCAGGCGGGCGGCGCGGAAGCTCCCGATATGTACTGCGCGGAGGCCGCTTTCGTCCTGAAGTATTCCCAGGGCGACATGAGCGACTTCGCAATGCCTTACAAGGATCTCGGCATTGACATTGACAAGGCCATCGCGGACGCTGACATCGCTCAGTACTCTGTCGATATCGGCACGAACCCGGCAGGCGACGTCGATGCACTCGGCTACCAGGCAACCGGCGGCGCATTCATCTATCGCCGTTCCATCGCGAAGGACGTCTTCGGCACGGACGATCCGGAGAAGATCGCTGAGATCATCGGCTCCGGCACCGATTCCTGGGACAAGTTCTTCGAAGCAGCTGCAACCCTGAAGGAAAAGGGTGTTGCGATCGTCTCCGGCGACGGCGACGTGTGGCACGCAGTTGAGAACAGCTCCGAGAAGGGCTGGCTCAACGAGGACGGCAAGCTTCACATCGATCCCAAGAGAGAAGCGTTCCTTGACATCTCCAAGAGCCTGACCGACAACGGCTGGTCCAACCAGACGCAGGACTGGCAGGATGCATGGTTCGCAGACATGAAGGGTGAAGGCGCACAGCCTGTGTTCGGTTTCTTCGGACCCGCATGGCTCATCAACTACACGCTGGCTCCTAACTGCGGCGGTGAAAAGGTTGGCGAAGGCACTTACGGCGACTGGGCAGCATGCGCACCTCCGATCGGCTTCTTCTGGGGCGGCACATGGGTTCTCGCAAACAAGAACATGGACGAGTCCAAGAAGGCAGCAGTTGCAGAGCTGATCAACTGGATCACTCTTGACAGCAGCGAAGACGGCCTGCAGTACAAGTGGGCAAACGGCACTCTGAACGGCGAAGGCGGCACGAAGGATTCCGTCGCTTCCGGTACCGTCATGAGCAAGTCCAACGGCGAGCTTGAGTTCCTCG
Organism: Lachnospiraceae bacterium UBA7012; assembly: GCA_002449595.1. Classification (GTDB taxonomy): domain Bacteria; phylum Bacillota; class Clostridia; order Lachnospirales; family Lachnospiraceae; genus CAG-791. The sequence goes on along the minus strand of DJXE01000155.1, from coordinate 5,677 downwards.
GCGGCCAGAACATGTTCGACGTCTTTGTTCCCGCGAACGCTTACGCAAACGGCAAGAACCTGACCCAGTACGACGAGTCCATCAACATGGCCTGGAGAGATCAGGTACGTGCATACGCGGCAGGCGAAAAGGATCGTGACGCTGCGATCGCAGACTTCAAGCAGACCGTCAGCGACAACCTCGGCATCGAAGCGGAATAATTCCGGGCCGGGACAGACAATAAGTCATTAAACGTTCCTCTTTACCGGGGTGTGGGATGAACTCCATCCCACACCCCCTCTTTATACCTTAAATTAGCGGGGAGACCCGCAAACAGCAGCAGTCATCCGGCTTTTTGAAATATGAGTCACACGGTCTCCCGGCAGGCCACCAGCTGCCGCGAAGACACGCCCAGATCCTTTGGAGAGACAAGCTATGAAAAAGAAAAGCTTCAGCTACGCGAAATACGGCTACATTTTCACGCTGCCGTTCACGATCGCGTATCTCATCTTCTCGGCGTATCCGACGCTGTACACCGCGATCATCGGATTCACCGACTTAAAGGGCATCGGCAAGACGGACTGGCACTTCCTGAAGGAACCCTTTGCCAACTTCGTCACGATCCTGACGAGCCCGACCTTCCAGAACGCATTCAAGAATACGGTATTCCTGTGGGTGTGCAACTTCATCCCGCAGCTTCTCCTCGCGCTTCTTCTCGCCGCGTGGTTCACGGACAGAAGATTCAAGATCCCGGGAGAAGGCGCATTCAAAGTCATGTTCTACATGCCGAACATCATCACGGCGGCGACGATCGCGATCCTGTTCAATGCCCTTTTCGGCTACCCGATGGGCCCTGTCAATGACCTGCTGACAAGGTTCGGCTTCATCAGCCAGCCCTATAACTTCCTCGTCAAGAAGAGCGTCGCAAAGGGCGTCGTCATCTTCATCCAGACCTGGATGTGGTACGGCTACACAATGATCATCCTGATCTCCGGCATCCTCGGCATCAGCCCTGAGATCTTCGAAGCGGCGGAAGTCGACGGCGCGAACGGCTGGCAGACCTTCTGGCACGTGACGCTCCCGAACATCCGGACCATCATGCTGTTCACTCTCGTCACGAGCCTCATCGGCGGCCTGAACATGTTCGATATCCCGAGGCTGTTCTTGATGGGCGGCCCCGACAACGCGACGCTGACGACGAGCGTATTCATCTACAACCAGGCGTTCTCCGGCAGCTACATGTACAACCGCGCGGCTGCGGCAAGCATGATCATGTTCATCATCATCAGTGCGGTATCCGGCATCATGTTCTACTTCCTGCGCGATAAGGACGAGGCGAAGCTGCACAAAGTCATGAAGCAGCAGATCAAGGCGGAACGCAGGCGTCAGAAAGAACTGGCAAAAGGAGGACAGGCGTAATGAAAAAGTCAGACAATCATCATTACCTCGCGAAGACGCTGATCTTCATCGCATGCGTTTTCCTTGCGATCCTCAGCCTTTTCCCGTTCGTCGTCATGCTGGTCAACGCCACAAGGTCGACGACACAGATCCAGCAGCACGCGGTCTCGCTCATCCCTTCGTCGTACCTCGCGAACAACCTGAAGGTCCTTCTGGGCAAGAGCTTCAAGCCGTCCGTCGGCTTCATGAACTCGCTGATCATCTCGGTCTGCACGACACTGCTCGCGACCTATTTCTCGACGCTGACGGCCTACGGCCTCGTCGTCTATGACTGGAAGCTCAAGAGGGCGTATTTCTCGTTCATCATGGCGATCATGATGATCCCGGCGCAGATCACGATGATCGGTTTCTACCAGATGGTCTACAAGATCCACATGACCAACAAGCTCTCGATGCTGATCCTCCCGGCGATCGCCTCGCCCTCCATGGTCTTCTTCATGCGGCAGTACATGATCCCGGCACTCTCGCTCGAGATCGTGCAGTCGGCCAGAATCGACGGCGCGAAGGAGTTCCTGATCTTCAACAAGATCGCGCTTCCGATCATGAAGCCCGCGATCGCGACGCAGGCGATCTTCACCTTCGTCAGCAGCTGGAACAACCTGTTCACCCCTTTGATCCTGCTCACCGACCAGAAGAAATACACGCTGCCCATCATGATCTCCCTGCTGCGCGGCGATATCTACAAGACGGAGTACGGCGCGGTCTACCTCGGTCTGTCCATGACGGCCCTGCCGCTGATCATCGTCTACCTGGCGCTGTCGAAGTACATCATCGCCGGTGTGGCGCTCGGCTCTGTCAAGGGTTAATAAGCAATAAAAAAGCGCCGGGCCTGCCGGCGCGAGGATTCCGGGTCCTGGCGGATGGCGCCGCTCAGGCGCCGTCCCGGAACTCGGTAAACAGTGAGATGTGGTCCTGATAGGACTCGCTCAGAGCGCGGAAATCCGAGGGGGACATGCCGGTGTACTTCTTGAAGCTCCGGCTGAAGGAAGTCAGGTTGTTGAACCCGGTCCTGAAGCAGATCTCGGTGACCGAGAGATCGGAAGCCAGCAGGCTCTGCGCCGCCTGCACCCTCTTGTGGGTCAGGTAGTCCAGGAACGTGGTTCCGGTGTACTCGCGGAACAGGCGCGTGAAGTGGTACTTTGAGAAGCCGACGAAATCGGCTGCCTCATCCAGCGTAAAATCGTCGGCGTAATGCTCGTCCATGTAAGACAGAAGGCTGGCGAATTTATCATAGTTCACCTGGTGGTGACTGCTCTGTGTGGGAGAGAAGCTGTCCTTCTGCGCGTAATAATCCTGGCCGATGGTGGTGTACACGTCGAACAGGGTCGCGTAGATGGACAGTTCCCACATACTCTTTGCCGAGAAGTAAGTCTCGGTGATCTGCATCAGGAGTTCGTGGATCCGGTAGTACAGCTCCGATCCGGAACTGCGGGGCAGATACAGGGGCGCCATCATGACGGGATCGAGGACCTTGAAATCGCGGAACATCGCGAGCGGGGCCAGATCGAACTGGAAGATGAAGCGGACGCCCTCGACGCCGCCCATCAGGCGGTGCAGGATGTGGGGCGGGATGAAAAGGATATCCCCGGCGCTTAAAACATAGTTGCGGCTGCCGGTCATGACGGTGTATCCGTTCTCCACGCAGAGGATGATCTCCGTCGCGGCGTGATGGTGCATCTCATAGCCTTCGAGCTGGTTGTTGTACCAGATCCGCAGATGCGTCCCGGGGACGTAATCCACGAGTTCTTCCGTATCTTTGACCTTCCGCCCGACGTACGGGGCCGGCTGCCGGTACTTGACCGGAATGCGTTCCATCGCTCTTTGTTTGTGTTCCCGGATCCTGTCCTTATCCATGACCTGTTACCAGCAGCTTCAGGCTGCAACTAATTGATTGACCGTCTATATTATTCTAACAGATAATACGGATATTGTAAGCGGACGTATCGTGCGGCAGCGCAGGAAGAATGCGGAAAACCTCTCCGCCGGGCCCTGCGGCAGCCGCGGAAAACAAGAGGGTGGAAACTATTATGAACAGAGCGGAAGCAGAACAGAAGGCCAGGGCTCTGGTCGCACAGATGACACTGGAAGAGAAGGCGTCGCAGCTGAAGTTCGACGCCCCGGCGATCCCGCGGCTCGGGATCCCGGCATATAACTGGTGGAACGAAGCTCTGCACGGCGTCGCGCGGGCGGGCACCGCGACGGTGTTTCCGCAGGCGATCGGCCTGGCGGCGATGTTTGACGAGGACCTCATGGAGGAGATCGCGGACTGCATCGCGACGGAGGGCCGCGCCAAATACAACGCGCAGTCGAAGAAGGAAGACCGCGACATCTACAAGGGACTGACCTTCTGGTCGCCGAACGTCAACATCTTCCGCGATCCCAGGTGGGGGAGAGGGCACGAGACCTACGGCGAGGATCCGTATCTCACGTCCCGCCTCGGCGTCCGCTTCGTCAGGGGACTGCAGGGCACCGGCGAGATCGCAGGATCAGGTCACCCGTATTTAAAGAGCGCGGCGTGCGCGAAGCACTTCGCCGTGCACTCCGGCCCGGAGGCTCTCCGCCACGAATTTGACGCGGTCGCTTCTCCGAAGGACATGGAGGAGACCTACCTTCCCGCGTTTGAGGCGTGCGTGAAGGAAGGCGATGTCGAAGCCGTCATGGGCGCGTACAACCGCACGAACGGCGAGGTCTGCTGCGGCAGCCCGAAGCTTCAGGAGATCCTCAGAGGAAAGTGGGGCTTCCAGGGACACTTCGTCTCCGACTGCTGGGCGGTCCGCGACTTCCACGAACACCATCACGTGACGTCCCGCCCCGAGGAATCCGTCAAGCTGGCGCTGGAGAACGGCACCGACGTCAACTGCGGCTGCACCTACGAGCGTGTGATGAACGCGCTGCACGAGGGAATCCTCGATGAAGCGTACGTCACGAGGTCGTGCGAGAGGCTTTTCACCACGAGATATCTGCTCGGCATGTTCGATGAGACCGAGTACGATGCCATCCCGTACAGCGCAGTGGAGTGCGACAGGCACATCGACGCGGCGGCGCGCGCCGCGCGGGAGAGCGTCGTCCTCCTGAAGAACGACGGCATTCTGCCGATCGAGGAGACGGTCCGCACGATCGGCGTGATCGGTCCAAACGCAAACAGCAGAAAAGCACTTATCGGCAACTATCACGGCACTTCCTCCCGCTACGTTACCGTGCTCGAGGGCATCCAGGACTTCGTGGCGGACCGCCACGGCCTGGCCGGCGACGAGAAGGTCCGCGTCTTCTACTCCGAGGGCTGCGACCTGTTCCGGGAGAATGTAGAAGATCTGTCCGCACCGGGCAGCCACGACCGCATCGCGGAGGCGCTCACGGTCGCGGAGCAGTCCGAAGTCGTCATCCTGGTCGTCGGCCTCGACGAGACGCTCGAAGGAGAAGAGGGCGACACCGGCAACTCCTACGCGTCCGGCGACAAGAACGATCTCCTGCTTCCGGAGTCCCAGCGGATCCTCATGGACAAGGTCCTGGACTGCGGCAGGCCGGTCATCGTCATCAACATGAGCGGCAGCTCGATCGATCTGTCCGCGGCGCAGGAGAAGGCAGCGGCCATCCTGCAGGCCTGGTATCCCGGCGCGCGCGGCGGCGCGAACATCGCCGAGATCCTCTTCGGCGCGGTCTCGCCCTCCGGCAAGCTCCCGGTCACGTTCTACAGGAACGAGGATCTGGACGCGATGCCCGCGTTCACGGACTACGCGATGAAGGACCGCACGTACCGCTACTTCACCGGCGCGCCACTGTATCCGTTCGGATACGGGCTGACCTACGGCGACTGCAAGGCGCAGATCGCGGGGACAGAGATTCTGAAGTCTTCTGAAGGAGAGAAAGCTGAGACGGGGCAGGGCGCCTTCGGATCGGCGGATCCCGGACAGTCCGCTGTCGGGGCAGACTTCGCCGGCGTCAGGGTCAGTGTCACAGCACAGAACGAGGGGCGCGAGACCGACGACGTCCTTCAGATCTACGTCAAAGATCTGGAGTCCCCTTGCGCGGTACCCGGCCCGCAGCTCGCGGGCTTCCGCAGGATCCACCTCGGGGGCGGCGAGGAGCGCACCTACGAGATCGACCTTCCGGCGCGCGCCTTCACCTCGGTCGACGAGGCGGGCATCCGCGCGATCCGCGGTAAGAGATTCTGCATCTATGCCGGATTCCAGCAGCCCGGCGCCCGGAGTGAGGAGCTGACCGGCGCGAGCTGCGCGGCAGT
>DJXE01000152.1 GCA_002449595.1 Lachnospiraceae bacterium UBA7012 | reverse complement strand
CAAAAAACAGCCCCCGCAAGCGACAGCTACCGTGCAGACGGCGCAGGCCGGGCGAGCGACAGCTACCGCGCAAGCGACAGTTACCGGACCGACGGCGCAGGCCGCGCGAGCGACAGCTACCGCGCAAGCGACAACTACCGGACCGACGGCGCAGGCCGCGCGAGCGACAGCTACAAAGCGGAATCGGATATGCGCAGGGACTACGCGGACGATGAATACTACGAATATCGAAGGGCGGTCACGGCAGGTGAAGTCTGCGACTTCCTCAGCGCGGGGAATCTGGCGGCGCTGCTTCGATCGTTTGGGGTGTTTTTGTGCATCACAGCGCCGATCGGCGCGGCCTTGTTCGATAACATGGGCGGCGGATGGCTGGAAGATGCTTTGGACTCTTTTGGCGTGGCGCTTATGTTTGTGTTTATCGCGGCGGCGGTGGCATGCTTTTTGATCTCGGGATCGCTCATGAAGCCGTGGGCGTTTCTGCGAAAAGAGCCGTGCGCGTTTGACGCGGATGCGTGGGAAGTGATCGACGAGCAGGAGCGGATCAACGAGAGCGACGGAGCGCGCAAGAAGATCATCGGAATCGTGCTGTGCATTCTGTGCGTCGTTCCGGTCATCCTGTTTGAGAACGGCTTCGGGGTGGCGATGATGCTTTGCTGCGCCGGTTTTGGCGTACTGCTGCTGGTCCTCAGGGGCGCCCGCCGCAGGCTGTTCAAAACGATCCGGAAAGCGGCTGTCAGGGCCGGTGTGCCGGCAGAAGCACGCAGCGCGCGCGGTGACCAAAAAGAGAAGTATTACTATGACAACAGAATTCTGCAGTCGGTCATGTCTGTATTTTGGCCGCTTGCGGTTTGTGTATATTTGGGCTTTAGTTTTCTGACGTGGAGCTGGCCGATCTCGTGGGTTCTTCTGATCCTCGCGGGTGCTGTCAAAAAATACATTGAGAGCAGGTACGGCCAGCCCGTCAAGGGGAGACGAGTATGAGAAAGATTGCAGTTCTGTTTCCGGGGATCGGGTATACGTGTGACAAGCCGCTTCTGTACTACAGCGCGAAGCTGGCAGCGGAAAAGGGGTACGAGATCGTGCGCGTGCCGTACGGCAATTTCCCGCCGAACGTGAAGGGGGACGCGGCTAAGATGTATCAGTGCTTCGTCAGTGCGCGGGAGCAGGCGGAGGAAATCCTTCGCGGCGTGGACTGGGCGGCGTACGGGGACGTGGTGTTCTTCTCGAAGAGTGTGGGAACCGTCGTGGCGCTGTCTTATGCGGCGGAGCACGGCATCGACGCGAGGCAGGTACTTTTCACGCCGCTGGTGGAGACGTTTCGATTTCCGGTGGCGGCCGGCGACAGCTGCGGCGCGCGCGTGATCGCCTTTCACGGGACAGGCGATCCGTGGGCCTCGACAGAGGAGATTATCCGGATCTGTGAAGAAAGGAATGTGCCGCTGTATCTGACGAAGAAGGCGAACCATTCGCTGGAGCGCGGCAAGGCAATGAAGGACCTCAGGACCGTAAAGAAAGTCATGAGGACCGTGAAGGAATTTTTGTGAAGATGACACGTCATGGAGGTGAATCACTATGAACGAGTTTAAAAAGCACAAGAATCAGATTTATCTCGGAATCACCATGCTCGCACTGGCGCTGGCCGCGGTGCTTCTGATCGACCATGCCGTCAGAAGGGGGCAGGAGCAGTCGGAGGCGGCCGAGACCGTGACGATGAAAACCGAGAAAGAGAAGAAGGACAGCGTCATCATCTCCGTCAATACCGAAACAATTCAGGACGGCCTGGCCAACATGGGCGTCCTGATCACGCAGGAGTACTACTTCACACAGCTGGAGAAGTATTCCAAGGAGAAGACCTACCTGAAGTTCATCACAACGCTGTCGGAGTTTACCTACAGCTATGACGGCAAGGTCCTCGCGGGGGTGGATTTTGACAAGATCAAGGTCACGAAGGACGACGGCGCGAACACCATAACCATCGTGATGCCTCCGTCGGAAATCCGGGCCGTCACGATCGACAGGGACACGTTCAAGATCTATTCCGAAAAGGAGTCGATCTGGAACCCCCTCAAGCTCGAGGACTACAACATTTCCCTCGCCGAGTTTGAGAACGCGGCCAGGGACAAGGCCGTTCAGAACGGCATTCTCGAGCGGTCGGACGAGCAGGCGCGGAACCTCGTGCGCCAGTTCATCCTCAATCTCCCCAATATGTCAAAATATACAATCAACTTTCAGTGACGGAGGAACCCGAAATGAATCCGAAAAAAGCAATGGTTTTCGCTCTTTTGGTGCTTTTGGCTGTTATTTCCGCAACCAGGATCGCGCCGATGGCCGCAGATCCCGCCAACCACAGCCACTCCATCGAGAAGACGGAAGAGAAGATTTCTTCTGTCATGAAACTGTCCGGCGGCGCGGCCGCGACTTCGGCGACCCTGTCCCTCCTTCCGGGGGACGTCTGCACGCCTATTGCGGGGCAGCTCGCGGAACTGGCCAAATATTTCCTGCTGGTACTCAGTTCCCTCTATCTTGAGAAATTCCTGATCAGCCTGTCCGGCTACATCACCTTTGGGTTTCTCCTCCCGGTGGCGTGTATCCTCCTTGGGGTCACTGTTTTGACAGGGAAGAGGAACCTGTCCAGAACGGCAGGCAAAATCGCCCTCGTAGGGATCGTCATTTTCCTGATCGTGCCGGCGAGCGTGTGGCTCTCCGACATGGTCTACCAGACGCAGGCTGAAAAGGTGAACGAGACCATCGAGGAATACAACGACCTCTCGATCGAGGGCGAAGAGGACGGCGGAATCTTCAGCGAGATCACGTCGATCACATCCGAGACGATCGACAGGGTCACGTCCTTTATCGACAACCTCCTCGAATCCCTGGCAGTCATGATCGTGACGGCGTGCGTGATCCCGATCCTGGTCTT
>DJXE01000099.1 GCA_002449595.1 Lachnospiraceae bacterium UBA7012 | reverse complement strand
AACGCCAAGTGCGGCGATATTATGAAGATGTATCTGAAGATCGATGACGACGTCGTGAGCGACGTCAAGTTCGAGACCTTCGGCTGCGGCAGCGCGATCGCGTCGAGCTCCATGGCGACGGAGCTCATCAAGGGAAAGCCGGTCTCCGAGGCGATGCAGCTGACGAACAAGGCGGTCGCGGAGGCCCTGGACGGGCTCCCGGCCTACAAGATGCACTGCAGCGTGCTCGCGGAGGAAGCGATCCAGTCGGCCCTGCTTGATTACTACACGAAGCACCCGGAAAAGGCGCCGGAAAACCTGCCGCAGAAGGCGCACGACCCGTCGATGGAAGACCTGCATGCGCAGATGCACGGGGACAGCGAGGAAGGCTGGCAGAGCTGACACCAGCGCCTCTATTTCCGAAAGGCAGCTACATATGAATATCAACCAGCTGAAATATGTGATCGAAGTCGCAGCCTCCTCGTCCATGAGGGAGGCTGCGACGAAACTGTTTGTGACCCAGCCCGCGCTGTCGGAGAGCATCCGCGAACTGGAGGATGAGCTCGGGATCCTGATCTTTGAGAGGACGAACAAGGGGATCTCGGTCACCGAGGCGGGCCGGGAATTCCTGAATTACGCGAAGAGCGCGGTCGGGCAGTACGAGATCCTGGAGGAGCGATACCTTTCCAGGGACAGCGGGAAAGAGCATTTCTCCGTCTCCACGCAGCACTATACGTTCTCGATCCGGGCCTTCACGGAGATGATCAAAAAGGCGCAGCCGGAGCGCTTCGTCTTCTCGATCCACGAGACGCGGACGCGGGACGTCCTCGAGGACGTGAGGAACCTGCGGAGCGAGGTCGGGATCGTATCGTTTTCCGGTACTAATGAGGCTGTGCTGAAAAAGCTTTTCCGCGACTATCAGCTCGAATTCACGCCGCTGATGACGCGGGACACCTACGTGTACGTCTGGAAGGGGCACGAGCTCGCGGGGAGGAAGGAGATCTCCATCGAGGAGATGCGCGGTTACCCGTGCGTGTCGTTTGACCAGAGCGACGACAGCAGCTTCTATCTCACGGAAGAGGCGATGGCGGACTACGACTTCGACAAGATGATCAAGTCGGACGACAGGGCGACCTCCATGGAGATCATCGCGGAGCTCGGCGGCTACGCGATCGGCTCGGGGATGCTCTCGGACGAGCAGGTGATCCTGCAGGGCCTGACCGCCATCAAGCTGAAGGAGGAGGATCCGCTGGTCATCGGCTACATTACGAGAAAAGGACATGCGCTGTCGACGTACGGTGAGCGGTATCTGGAAGAGCTGCTGAAGTACAAGGAACTGTGAGGCGCCTGTATACGTCGCGGCGCGTGGGGAAACAGAATAGCAGGACAATGAAAGAGGGCGGATCAGGCCTTCTTTTTTTGCGGAAATTTGCGATAGGGACAGCTTATCACCGGCGATAAAAACGCCCAAATTTACAGATCCGCCGGCATTCGGCACAATAAAACCAACCTGAAGAAAGGGGGCTCGAGAGATGAGCTTTGACAGGAATCTGAGAATAACGAAATGCGCGTGTCGTCGAATGCCCGGCCCCGGGGCGTGCAGCTGTCCGGGGAGTGATGACGCGATATACGAATACAAATCATAAAAAAGGAGAACTACGATGAGCGAATATAGATTTGAAACCTTACAGTTACATGTCGGCCAGGAAAATCCCGATCCCGCAAGCGATGCGCGCGCAGTGCCGATCTACGCGACGACGAGCTACGTCTTCCACAATTCCCAGCACGCGGCAGACCGCTTCGGCCTCGCGGATCCCGGCAACATCTACGGCCGCCTGACCAACTCGACGCAGGGCGTCTTTGAGGACCGCATCGCGGCACTCGAGGGCGGCGTCGCAGGACTCGCGGTGGCGTCTGGCGCGGCGGCCATCACCTACACGATCCAGGCACTGGCGTCGAAGGGCGAGCACATCGTCTCCCAGAAGACCATCTACGGCGGAAGCGCGAACCTGCTTGCGCACACGCTGCCGCTTTACGGCATCGACACCTCGTTCGTGAACGTCCACGACCTCGCGGAAGTCGAGGCAGCGATTCAGCCGAACACCAAGGCGATCTACATCGAGACGCTCGGCAATCCGAACAGCGACATCCCGGACATCGACGCGATCGCGGAGATCGCGCACAAACACGGCCTGCCGCTCGTCATTGACAACACGTTCGGCACCCCTTTCCTGATCCGTCCCATCGAGCACGGCGCCGACATCGTGGTCCACTCCGCGACGAAGTTCATCGGCGGCCACGGCACGACGCTCGGCGGTGTGATCGTGGACGGAGGAACCTTCGACTGGGCGGCGTCCGGCAGGTATCCGTGGATCAGCGAGGCGAACCCCAGCTATCACGGCGTGAAGTTCACCGAGGCAGCCGGCAAGGCGGCGTTCGCGACCTACATCCGCGCGATCCTGCTCAGGGACACCGGCGCCTGCATCTCGCCTTTCGCGGCATTCCTCCTTCTGCAGGGAACCGAGACGCTCTCCCTCCGCCTCGAGCGGCATGCGGAGAACACGAAAAAGGTGGTAGAATATCTCTCGAAGCATCCTCTGGTGGAAAAGGTCTACCACCCGTCCCTCGCGGATCATCCCGACCATGCGCTGTATGAGAAGTACTTCCCGAACGGCGGCGCGTCGATCTTCACGTTTGACATCAAGGGCGGGCAGAAGGAAGCCTTCGCATTCATCGACGGGCTGAAGATCTTCTCCCTCCTCGCGAACGTCGCGGACGTCAAGAGCCTGGTCATCCATCCGGCGACGACGACGCACTCCCAGCTGACGACGGAGGAACTGGAAGCGGCGGGCATCCACCCGAACACGATCCGGCTCTCCATCGGCACGGAGCACATCGACGACATCATCGCGGACCTGGAGAACGGATTCGCGGCTGTAAAATGAGATCTGCGGAGAAACGGTTCCGGCAGAGGGCATGAATTGAAATGAAAAGAATCGGGCAGCCGGCGATGAGCCGGCATGCCCCGCAGAGAAAGGCAGGAAACACATCATGGCAAACATTTATCAGGGAGCACTTGGACTGATCGGCAACACGCCGCTCGTGGAAGTGGTGAACATTGAGAAGTACCTCGGACTTGAGGCGAAGCTTGTGGTGAAGCTGGAGTACTTCAATCCCGCCGGAAGCGTCAAGGACAGGATCGCAAAAGCGATGATCGAGGACGCCGAGGAGAAGGGCCTGCTGAAGGAGGGCTCCGTCATCATTGAGCCCACGTCCGGCAATACGGGCATCGGCCTCGCGTCGATCGCCGCCGCCAAGGGCTACCGCATCATCCTGACGATGCCGGACACCATGAGCGTGGAGCGCAGGAATATCCTGAAGGCCTACGGCGCGGAGGTCGTCCTGACCGAGGGCGCGAAGGGCATGAAGGGCGCGATCGCGAAGGCGGAGGAACTTGCGCAGGAGCTGCCGGGCAGCTTTATTCCCGGCCAGTTCGTGAACCCGGCCAATCCAGCGATCCACAGGGCGACGACCGGACCGGAGATCTGGAAGGACACGGACGGCGCGGTGGACGTCTTCATTGCAGGCGTCGGGACCGGCGGCACGCTGACCGGCGTCGGCTCCTACCTGAAGGAGCAGAAGCCGGAAGTGAAGGTCATCGCGGTGGAGCCGGCGAGCTCACCCGTACTCTCCGAGGGCAAATCCGGGCCGCACAAGATCCAGGGCATCGGCGCCGGCTTCGTGCCGGAGGTCTTAAACACCGCCGTCTACGATGAGATCTTCAAGGCGGAAGCCGCCGACGCCTTCGCCGCCGCAAAACTCCTGGCGCACAAGGAAGGTATCTCCGTGGGCATCTCCTCCGGAGCCGCCCTGCACGGCGCCATCGAGCTGGCCAAACGCCCCGAAAACGCCGGCAAGGTGATCGTGGCGCTGCTGCCGGATTCCGGCGACCGCTACTACTCCACGCCGCTGTTTACGGAGTAACGCTCAAACAACGCCGGGACACGCCTTACACAGACGTGTCCCATTTTGTCTCACTCTTTCACATGTTTTCGCAGAACTGTATAGAAAGAGAATCACCGGCTGAGCCGATGATTCTCTTTCTCTTGCTCTATCTTAACGTAGAGGCATGCCAGATGAATTCTCCATCTTCCGCTTTGATCCGAATCGAACCAGGATCGACCAGGTTACTTCCATCCCATTCTTTACGGGAATAGGTTGCTGTAACAGAAACATCATAGTAACCCTTACCATTCCACACCAGGTAACTGGCCTGTCCGACCGTCACATCCAGCACCCGGTAACCGCTAACATAGGTGATCTCACCGTAGTGGTCATAGAAATACTCCAGCGCCAGCTCACGGGCTCTCTCCGCTGTGATCTCCTTGCTCCGGTCAGCATAGGTTTCCCAGATGAACATCCCACTGATCAGACGGCCGTCAGCGGCATAGCTGATACTGGCTTTATTTCCGCTTTCCCGATCATCCCGCATCAAGACAATCGTTACCAGGTAATCCGCTCCGTTAAAATCCATGGCTTCTGTTTTCTTCCGATGGCCCAGGATCGCCTCCGCTTCTTCAAACACATCATCAAACAGTTTTTCGGCAGCTTTCACCGCCTGCTCACGATCAAAGGCCGGCTGTTTTTGCTCAGGATAGCGGGCGTTGATTCCTTCCTTATCGTCGATCCTGACGATATGTCCACCCGTGTTAACATAGTAGGTCAGTCCATCATCCTGAAAAACGTGAACTTTTCCCTCCACGCCTGGCAGACCGGAAGGTTCCTGATATCCTTCATACTCAGCCTGGGATAAAAGACGCATCGACTCCTTGATCTCTTCAGCGTCCGGCACTTTCTCAGCAATAATCCGGCCATACAGTATACCAATACCGATGCCTGCACCAAGAACAAGCACAATCGCCAGTCTCCAGAATCTCTTCTTTGTCATTCCCTTTTCCCTCCTATGGAGCGTAAAGACTTCCTCCAAAGACAACGGCTGTATCCGTCCCCCAATAAGTATTACTTATTGCATATACCGCCTGCCCGGCACCAAGTTCACTCAAATCCATAGATACATGTTATTGTTTTTTATATTATCACTTATTTTTTTTAGACCGTCAAGCCATTTTCGCGCAATATCATGATAAATTAACCTATATTGTAACAACAATTCGTGATTTATGTGATTGGTTGGCGTTGAATTATCTGCAATTAGAATCCGTTTTCGTGATTCTCCTGAACGTAGCGGTAGAACTTCTCTGTCATCTCGGCCTTGCCCAGATAATACGGATCCTTCCAGCCTCCGTCTCCGTGGAAGAGCATGTAGTTGCCGCCCAGCATGCACTGGCGGTAGAGGATGTCCTTGAGCGGCACGCCGGGGTTCACGGAATAAACGCGTCCAGAATCGAGTAGGAGGGGGTGATTAACCCCCGTCCTCTCACACCACCGTGCGTACCGTTCGGTACACGGCGGTTTCAATAGTTGACGTGCACAGACTGATACGCAATGGAGAGGTCATAGAACCCCCAGCGTATCAGTCTTTCTTTTGTGAGTGCCCTGTTGAGCACTCCCGTCCCCGCCATCCTCCAGTAGCCTTTCCGACTGTAGGCTCCTTCACGGGCAACCCATTCAGACAAACCGAGTCCGAGAAGTTTCCGCTTTCGCGTCTTTGGCAGTTTCCACTG
>DJXE01000014.1 GCA_002449595.1 Lachnospiraceae bacterium UBA7012 | reverse complement strand
TACCAGGAAGCGTATGAAGACTCCTATGCCTGGAATGAAGCAGGTTCTGACGCCTGGGACAGCCAGGAGCCCGGATGGGAAGATACTTTTCCCGTCGAAGAAGACGGCCTGGAATTTGTAGACCTGGACGACAGTTGGGAACCCACAGAAGAACGAAGCGTCGAAAGCCGGGTTGCAACGCACAATAGGCAGGAACGCCGCCCCCGCGGCAGTTCTCCTGAAAAGAGGGTAAAGATACAGCATATGATTATTCTGATTGGACTGATAGTCGTTTTTGTCGTGTCCGGGTCGTTCTTCATCGCGGACCTGCACGAGTACAAGACCGCGGAAAACGAGTACGAAAAGATCACGGAGGCCACGATCAAGCTGCCGGACAGCAGCGCGAAAGCGGCCACAGTGGAAGTCGACGGGGAGGAGGTAGAGATCCCGCTCGACGAGTTCCCGGATCTCGTCATCGATTTTGACGCGCTGAAGGCGACCAACGAGGACTTCGTCGGCGTGCTTCACGTTCCGGCGCTCGAGCTGACCTATCCCGTCGCGCACAGCAGGGACAATTCCGAGTACCTCTCCCGCACGTTCGAGGGGACGCGGAACGCCTCGGGCTGCATTTTCATGGACATGTACGCGAAGGAGGACTTCTCCGACAGCAACACGTTCATCTTCGGCCACAACATGAAGAACCAGACGATGTTCGGCTCGCTGAAGCGGTTTTCGTCGGACAAGGGGCTGTGCGATTCGCATCCTTACGTCTATTTCTTCACGAAGGAAAAGGTTTATAAGTACCGGATCTTCTCTTACTTCCCGACACCGGTCGACAGCTACATCTACAACGGCTTCACCGGACAGGAGGGCTACGACGAGTACGTCCGCAAGAGCCAGCGCGACAGCCAGTACAAAGAAGCCGACCTCTCGGAGATCGACTTCACGCAGTATCCGAACCTGCTGACGCTCTCGACCTGCTTCGGGACGCAGCACACGCACAACTTCGTCGTGCAGAGCGCGCTCGTCGCGACGTTCGATCTGCCGGACGCCGGCAATGCGTCGGAGGCTTCCGAGGCCGAGCAGTAATCCAATGCAATACTTCAGCATTAAAAGAGCCTCCAAGCGGAGGCTCTTTTCTAGTCTTCAATTGGCAGGCGCCTTCTATCAGACTCCTTTGAACTGAAGGATGTCGCGATAGTGTCTCTTGCGCTCATCGAGCACGGACAGATCCACCTTCCCGGTCTCCAGGAACGTGTCGACCATGTCGCGGGTCGGCTGGCCCGCGCGGCCGCCGAGACTGAGCGAATTGATGTAGGAGACGGCGCTCGAGAACCTCGCGCACTGCACGATGTCCCAGCCCTGCAGGTATGCATAGCAGTAGGCGCCGTGGAAAATGTCGCCCGCGCCGGTCGTGTCGATGATCGCATAGCCGGAGAACGGCGGCAGCGTGAAGTCCGTCGTTCCGTCCGTGCCGGCGCAGCCCTTCGAGCCGAGCGTCACGATGACGATCTGCGGTCCCCTTGAGAGCAGGGAGCGGCAGTTCTCGACGTAGTTCTCGTCGTCCCCGAACACACCCTTGTAGAACATGCTCGACATGATCAGGATGTCCGCGGTGTCGATCATTCTGTCGCAGTTCGACGGATCATAGTAGCCGGCGTCCGTCGAGACGAGCACGCCGTGCTTTTTCGCGTACTCGATCGCTTTCCACTTGCCGGGGAAGTCGCCGAGATCGGTGTGGATGATCTTTGCGGAAGCGACGTAGTCCTCGTCGATCTGGTCTTCCCGCACCGCGCCCATGTCCGTGTTCGTCGCGATGAAGCTCCGGCCCTGCGTCTCCGTCTCCGCGAGGCAGATGCAGAAAGGCGTCGCGCCGGGCATCCTGTACAGATATTTGGTGTCTACGCCGTGGTAGACCATGTCGTTGTAGCAGAAGTCGCCGAACGCGTCCGTTCCCGTCGCGCCGATGATGCCGCATTTCGCGCCCAGGCGCGCCGCGCCGGTGATCGCGGAGGCGCCGTTTCCGCCGGACTGCCACAGCATATCGTTCATCCTCTCCAGCGAGTCCGTCGCCGGAATGTGCCCGATGCTCACCGCCATATCCATGACGGGGTCGCAGACGCCGATGATGTCAAACTGCTTTTCCATCCCCATTACCCCTTTTTCTATCCGGACCGGCCATCCTTCGGCCGGTTCTGTGTTATGAAGCATCTCTCATTGATGAGACGATTTTGCTAACTGAAATTGAACCCCGCCAGCCTCGCCGGCTGAATCCGCCTTACTTCTTGTGCGAATTCTGGATCCGGCTGCTGCCGTACTCGAGCGGGCCCATGACAGCGAGCGCTTCGTCGAGCATCGCCATGTCTTCCGCGTCGAGATCCCAGTTCAGGGCGGCGCAGTTGTCTTCCGCCTGCTTCACGTTCTTGACGCCGACGAGCGCCGTGCCCGCGAAGTCGTGCGAGCGCACCCAGTTGATCGCGACCTGTGCGTCCGTCGCGTCGTGCTTTTCGGCGATCTTGTCCATCACCTTCAGGAGCTCCTGGATCTTGCTGAAGTTCGGCTCCGTGTAGTAGTTGTAGAAGCCGAGCCGGAAGTCCTTCGGATCCATCTGGGGCAGTGTGCGATACTTGCCGGAAAGGATGCCCGAGCCGATCGAGCCGTAAGTGAAGGAGTCAATGCCGCGGGCCAGGCCCCACTCCATCAGGTCCTTCGCGCCGCGCTCCACGAGGGAATACGGCGGCTGGAAGACGTCGATCTTCGCCCACTTCATGGCCTCTTCCGTCAGGGCCACGCTGTGGTTCGAGAGTCCGATGAAGCGGATCTTGCCCATCTTGCGCAGCGTCTCCATCGCCGCCATCGTCTCGTGCAGCGGCGTCTCCGGATCCGGCCAGTGGATGAAATAGAAATCTACATAATCTGTGCCGAGATTCTCCAGGGAGCGGTCGATCTCGCGCATGATATTCTTATAAGTCGCATCGTGCGCGACGCCGCCGGAAGGAAGACGGATCGAAGTGCACTTCGTGGAGATCAGGAACTTATCGCGGGGAAGGCCCTTGATTGCCCGGCCGACGATCCTTTCCGAATAACCGTCCCCGTAAGCCGGCGCCGTGTCGATCAGGTTGACGCCGAGTTCCAGCATCTTGCGGATCGCGGCGACAGAATCGTCGTCATTGACAGGACCGTAATTGGCGCCGCCGATCGCCCATGTGCCAACGGCGAGCTGGGAGACTTCGACACCTGCATTGTGAAGCATTTTGTATTTCATCTTGCTTTTATCTCCTTTCATACGCGCTTTTCCCCTGCGCTCTGACTCTATTATCGCGCAGTGCCCTCCGCTTTGTAAAGGCAGATGACAAAGTGGGATGGCTATAACCCGTATCACTATTTTGCTTTTTCGTGCCGGGGGCGAACGTTATGAGGGGCGCCGGTGCCCTTTTCACCGGAAATGTTGTATAACGGTAATAGCGGATACTGTCCACCACCTTATCTCATGCAGGAGGATCCTATGGATTACGTCGCAAAAGAAGAAAGATATGACAACATGATCTACCGCCGCTGCGGCAGAAGCGGCCTCAAGCTCCCGGTGCTCTCGCTGGGCCTGTGGCACAATTTCGGCAGCACGGGCGTCTACGACAACATGCGCGCGATGTGCCGCACCGCGTTCGACAACGGCATCACGCACTTCGACCTCGCGAACAATTACGGGCCGGAATACGGCAGCGCAGAAAAGAACTTTGGCCGCATCCTCAAGGATGATCTCGGCGTGTACCGCGATGAGATCATCGTCAGCTCGAAGGCCGGCTACGACATGTGGAAGGGCCCTTACGGCGACTGGGGCAGCCGCAAGTACCTCATCGCCTCCCTGGACCAGAGCCTGCAGCGCCTCGGCCTCGACTACGTCGACATCTTCTACCATCACCGCATGGATCCCGAGACCCCGCTCGAGGAGACGATGGGCGCGCTCGCAGACATCGTTCGGAGCGGAAAAGCACTTTACGCCGGCATCTCGAATTACGACGGCGAGCACATGATCCGCGCCGCGGAGATCCTGGAAGAGCTGCACTGCCCGTTCGTAATCAACCAGAACCGCTATTCCATCTTTGACCGCACGATCGAGAACAACGGCCTGAAGGCTGCCGTGGCCCGCGAAGGGAAAGAGAAGGGCCTGATCTGCTTCAGCCCGCTCGCGCAGGGCCTGCTCACCAACCGCTACCTGAACGGGATCCCGGAAGATTCCCGCATCAAGAAGGACGGAAGGTTCCTCAAGGAGACTGCGCTCACGGAAGAGAGGCTCGCGCAGATCCGCGGCCTGAACGAGATCGCGGAGAGCCGCGGCCAGTCGCTGGCGCAGATGGCGCTCGCGTGGCTGTTCAAGGACAACGTGGTGACGTCCGTCATCATCGGCGCGTCCCGCCCGGAGCAGATCCTCGACAATCTCGGCATGATGAAGAATATGAGCTTCACGGCGGAGGAGCTGGCGGCGATCGATGCGCTGTCGTAATAGATGATGCTGGTTTGCTGCGATCGTCGCGCCACTATGAAGCGTGCTGAAGATCTGATCTGGATTCAAAGTGATTGAAATTTTATAGCTCAAGAAATATCGCCTGCCGTTTGTCGTCGGCAGGCGATACTTTTTCTTGCCGCGGATCACATCCGCCTGGATGCGTCATGATTCCGTGTTGAAATGCATTTTCCTCTCAGCGCCGTATTTCAGTGCTTCATCGAGGCACAGATACATGGTCGTCTGATCGAACCCCTGCGTTCTCGACATCCTCGCAAAGAAGTTGGCGACAGCCGGGAGGAGTTTGACATACGTTTTTCTCCCGAGCTTTCCGCCCTGGCTCTCGTAGAAGACTTCATAGCCGTCGTTATCCCAGAGGATGCAGAGCGCGTTGTCCTTCACTTCGCCGACGGAATAGCCCGCCGCGCCGAGCGCCTTCAGCGCTCTCGTCAGCGCAGGGAACACCACGCGGTCGTCCGAGATCTTGTCCTCGGAGATGTCGCGGAAGCGGTACACGCTCTTGCGCGTCTGCAGATAAAGGCTCTTGTTGCCTTCGATCAGCTCGCCGAACGTCGTCTGGAGCCACTGGTATTCCTTGCCGTTGTCGACCCACAGCTTGATCGAGGACTTGCCCGGGTGCAGATTCTCGGAAGTCCTCACCTCGCACAGGCCCTGCTTCCCGACGTACCACTGCTTCCAGCTGTCCTCTTCGATCTTTTCGCCGTCTGACTGCTTGATCTCGATCAGTTCAACATACTTATAGTCTAATGATGCCATTCATGGCTCCTTTTTCTCCTGTTTCCAAGTCACCTCATCGTGAAGAGAGCGCCCTTTTCTTTTGCACCATGCATACTCACGATGGATGAAGCGGTATGCAGCTTTCTATGCCGCGCTCCGCTCACAGCAGGACGATCAGCAGAATGATCACGACCGCCGCCGCGATGATGCCGGCGATGAGCGCCAGGCGGTTCATTCCGCCTGCTGCCTTGTCTTCGACGCTGCTCCTGTGCAGCTCTTCCCGGTTTTCTTTCAGCTGCGAAAGAAGCTTCTCTTTCCGCTCGTCGTCGACCCCGACGTTCTTTGCGTTTTCGTCGTACTCCTCAAATCCCGCTTCCTTCGTCACTTTCTTCATGGCGTCGCGGAATTCCTTGTCCGTCTCTCCGTCGCGGAAGAGGTCCGTCGCCTTTTTCTGCATGGTAGGCTTCGCGAAAGACCGCTTGCAGACCGGGCAAAGGACCGCTCTGCTCGTCCCCGTGATCCGAACGGCCGCCCCACAGTAGGGACATGTCACCTTGTCATTCTGTTCGCTCATCGTAATCCCCCACTTCTGCGGCTCGCTGCCCCCCTGGCATCTGCGCCGCTTCGCGTTGTTTCATAACTGCTTTTTCATGTCGCACAGAATTGGCTTGTATCGGTTTTTCTTCCCGGCTCCCAGTTGTTGAACTCAGGTAAATACATTATATCAAAACGCCGTGGAAGAGACATCCATCTCCCCGCGATTGCGGCAGATGACTTTTTCCCGCATTTCGGGTACTCTTAATTTGAATGAGAAAAAGATCATCCACATGGATCCAGGCAGAACCAAGCCGCGGTATCTGAAAGGAATGGAGCGGCAGTACAGACAGGCAATAGCATTTATGTATCAGGAGGAGAATATGAAATACACATCCGCACAGGCAAACAAGCTGCTCAAGAAGCTGATGAACGAGCAGGCGCAGCTGGAGCGGGCGGAGACCCTCACCAGTACTTTTGTGGTTGCGAACACGGAAGATGTGGAGTCGCTGCGGCCCGCGTACGATTTCCGGAAGACACAGGAAAAGGTGATGGAGACCTTGGCAAAGATCCGAAAGGTGAAGCACGCGATCAACGTGTTCAATTCCGAGACCGTCCTGCCCGGATATGCCATGACGATCGACCAGGTGCTCGTCTACATGCCGCAGCTGCGGGCGCGCCAGGCGAAGCTCGCCTCGATGTCATCGCGGCTTCCGAAGCAGCGCTGCGGGCATTACGGCTCTTCTACAATTATTGACTACGACTATGCAAACTTTGATATCGAAGAAGTGAGAGTCGAGGCCGAGAAGCTCGCCGAAGAGATCAGAAATATCCAGACCGCGCTTGATCTTCTCAACAACACGGTGGAGTTCGAGATCGAACTATAGAACATATTCACACAGCAGGCCTGCTATTTGAGATCAAATATCGAATAATTTCCGGACAGACGCCACCCCTATTTTTTCACTCATCGAGTGACCCGGTAAAAGTTCAGCGTAATAGTTATTTCGTTATTTTTTCTGTTATTTTCCGGCGTAATTGTACAAGGTGGAGCAAGCCATTGCAGCTCACATTGTGAGCCTCCTGGCATCTGTCGAAAACTTGCGGAGGGCCCCGCCTTCCGCGGGCGGAAGTTCGGTTTCATGCCCGACGGCGCACGGATCACTCCGTGCGCCGCCTTTTTATGACATTATTATTGATTTACTGCCAATCATTCAGACCGAGGGGCGCACAAGCCGCACTGTGCGGCGCTCCGACAGCATCCTTCAGGCTGTGCCATCCGGATCTCGCCGGTCTTATTCCTTCTCCCCGCTGCCGACATACCTCAGGCAGAGCATCGTAATATCATCTAACTGCTGCGTACTGCCCGCATAACTATCCACCGCCTCACGCACACGGCGGATCAGTTCGTCCGGTGCGGCCGCGGGATCCTGGTTCAGCGTCTCCGCAAGCCGCTTCTCCCCAAACATCTTATTCTCCGCATTCACCGCCTCCGGCACGCCGTCCGTGTAGACGAACACGCAGTCCCCGGGATGCAGCTCGACTTCGCGGTTGCTGTACTTTGCCTCGCTCTTGACGCCGATGAACATTCCGTGCTTGTACTTGAGAACCTCAAAATCGCCGCCGTCGCGCCGAATGACGGGATTTTCATGCCCCGCGTTGCAGACGAGGCACTTGCCGGTCGAGATCTCGATCAGCGCGAGCCACACCGTGACGAACATCATCGAGGAATTGCGCTCGCAGAGCTGCCGGTTCACCCACTCGATCGCGGACGCCGGGTCCTGTCCGCTCATCATCTGGTTCTTGATCAGCGTCTTGGAGACCATCATGAAGAGGGCGGCCGGTATACCTTTTCCCGAGACGTCGGCGATCACGAGCGCCAGGTAATCCTGATCGACCAGGAAGAAATCGTAGAAGTCGCCGCCGACCTCCTTCGCCGGAGCGGTCGCGGCGTAGAGGTCGAATTCCGTCCGCTCCGGGAACGGGGGAAAGACCATCGGCAGCATGTTGGTCTGGATGTCGGAAGCCAGCTTCAGCTCCTTGTCCAGCCGGTCCAGCTCCGTCATCATGGACACGATACCGCGCATCTCGTCGCCGGAGTCCTTTTCATCGGTCACGGTGCGCAGGAAGGTGAACGCGTCCTCGCCGGGCGCCCGCATGCGGCACCGCACCACGATCGCCGCCTTCTCGTCCGGGTGCTCTGCGACAAACTTCTCCACCGACTCCTCGACCAGCGACGAGTAATACTGCATCGTGGACCGGCTGTCCGTCCCGGAAAACATCAGAAATCTTCTGTCCTCCGTCCGGATCACGTCACCGTTGCGGTGCAGCACGTCGCGCAGGATCCCGCAGCAGGCGGAAATATTCCCGTCCGCCTCGATGATGAGGGCGCTGCGCGCGTCGTTTTTCCCCGCGATCGCGAGGTCGAAGAGGTAGGCCAGATACCCTTTATTGTACAGGCCGGACTCCGCGTCGACGTAGTGGATCTCGCCCATCATCGAGAAGTACAGCAGCGTGATGCCGATCGCGAACCCGATCACACCGATATGATAGGGCAGGAAAAACTGTACCGCCGAGAATCCAAACACCGACACGATCATGGGTGTGACGCTCAGGAATCTGATCTTTCCCGCCTTCTGGTCAAAGCGGCGGACGATGAGCGCCGAGAAGCTGAAATACAGGAATTCGATCAGGTAGATCACAAAGATGTACGGCGTCGGGCGGAAGCGGTTTTCCGCGGAATATGTGAATGCAAAGCCCGTGAAAAGGTTGACGATGAGCGCCGCCTGCAATATGACGATCGGTGAGACAGTCAGGAGGAAGGCGGACAGATTCCTTTTCTCCGAGCCGTAAAGCTTGAGATAGACGTAAAGAAGCCAGAGCGCGTTGAGCCACAGGACGATGCTCTCCCAGACCGTCCGGCCGACCACCGCGACCGTGTGGCACCACGGCGCCGGATGCATGTACATCGCGTTTGTGACAAAGCAGACCACGCTCTCGATCGCGACGAGCAGGTCGAGCAGGAAGAAGATGCGCAGGGAATCGCTTTCCCTGCCCCGGACCGGCTCAGAGAGCAGCAAAAGCAGCATCGCAACAAGAAACGCCACCGCATCGGCATAGCATGAAACAACGGCTTCGCCAAGGATACTCATAGCACTTCCTCCTTGATCGTCCGGTTCATGACGACGATGTGCGTCGCGACGAGGAACAGCGTGTACGTCATCGCCGTCGACGAGATGCTCCGGAACCAGAAGCCGAAGCCCACCCGCGCCAGGATCAGGATGATGCCGAGCAGGGTCAGGCGGCGGTCGATGCGGTACAGTTTCGCCAGAATGAGGACGCTGTAAACAGCCACCGGCAGGAACACGACGTCGTTATACGGGCCGGTGTGGTAGATGTTGTTCTTCGACACGGAGTAGAGCCAGCCCGTCCTCAGGTTGAGCAGAAGCAGCACAACGATGACGAGGGCGGGGATGCAGTACAGGACGCTGCTCTTGCGGACATGCTCCGGCTCCTTCCGCACCCGGAAGTCCAGAAACAGCAGAAACAGATACGGAAAGATCTCAAACGCGGCATAGAAGACCACGTTGCACGCGACGATCATCTTCCCCGCTTCGGTAAACGCCCTGCCCTCGAGCAGGTACGCGGTCGCGTCCGACGCTGCCAGCGCCATATTCGTCAGCACCATCCCAAAGAAAAGCTTATCGTCCAACCTCCCGCGCTTCCGATACAAGGCGGTGTAGATCAGGATCCCGCTCATGAAGAACAGCGCTGCGGCATCCATGATGACGCTGCCGGCGGTGCCGTCGGGGAGGGTTTTTTGTTCGGTGGGGGTGGTGTCTTCTGCGGGGGTTGTAATTTCCTCAGTGGAGATTGCAGAAATCTCCGCGCACTGTCCACGGCCGGGCAGTGCGACTGCCAGAAGCATTATGAGGAACAGGCACAGAAGTGCCCTGCTGAGTCCTCTTTTATTTCTGATAACGTCTATAACCATCGGCAGGCTCCCCCGGCGGTTGAATGCTCGTGACAATTGTCCGAACAGCACTGATTTTCCACCAACAATTATACTATATAAAATCGATCAGGCCTGATGCCTACGCATCAGCTGAACGAGGTGCGCGGTCCGGCCTTACGCGTTCAGTTTAAAGACGGATCCCACAAATAAGGCAACGTCGCGGCCGGTATCATCGCTGACTTTGACCTGGATCGTTGAGGTGGTCCGGCCGTTCTTGATGCATTCAGCATCCGCGTACAGGACAGTGCCCTTCGGGGCGCTGAGATAGTTGATGCTCACCTGCTGCGCGACGGAAAGGCAGTGAATGTTGTTGGCTACCACAGCCAGGGCGAAGTCAGCGAGGGTAAAGATCACGCCTCCCATTACACCGCCGTAAGCATTTTTGTGGCGCTCTGTAAGCCTGACGCTGCAACGGCAGTAATTCTCTCCGAACTCGTCGACCTCCATGCCGTTTTCTGTGGCAAAACGGTCGTTCCTGAAATGTTCACGCACTTCATCAAGTGTTTTGAATGTCCCCATCGTGACATCTTCCTCGCTTTATTACCATTATTTGATCAGTACTACCCGAAAAAGCTTATCAGAACAAGCCCAAAACCGCCAGTCCGGAAACGAAAAGTCAAGGACTTTTTAGTATCCTGAAGCAAAAAAGAGCACCCGGCAAAGCTGCCGAATACTCTTTTCACAGTTTTTCTCAATACCAATCGTGCTTTTCACCCCGGTCCAAGGCACTGATCGCCACCACTTCCTCCGTGAGTTCAAAGCCGAACAGGTCAAGGTCGTGACCTGCGGCAGAAACTCAGTCAGTTCCTCTACATACCAGTAAGATTCTCTTCCCGTTCATGGTCTGCATCCTGCCGCTTTCTTATTTCAAA
>DJXE01000005.1:1732-3835 GCA_002449595.1 Lachnospiraceae bacterium UBA7012 | reverse complement strand
TCTGAATATAATATATCATTTCCCACCGAACGGCAAATCCGTTACAATAACATTAAACAAACCTTCGGAGGATGCAATTCATGAATATTTCCATCACGGGCAATCTCGGCGCGGGCAAGAGCAGCATCTGCCGGCACCTCGAGCAGGCCGGCTATTCCATTATTTCCGCCGGCTCGATCTTCCGCCAGATCGCGGAGGAGCGGGGAATCTCCGTCGCCGAGCTGAATGAGCAGGTCGGGAAAGACATGTCGGAGAGCGGCGTCTCCCCGATCGACGCGCTTCTCGACGAGCGCACGGCCAGGATCAACGAAGAGCAGGACGGGATCGCGTTTGACGCGCGGCTCGCATGGGCCTTTGCGAAGGGTTCCTACAAGGTATTCGTCTGCGTCGACATCGACGAGGCGGCGCGCCGCATCTACTCGGATGCCTCAAGGGCGCAGAGCGAGTCCTACGAATCCGTGGCAGCCTGCCGGGAGAAGCTGCTGCTCCGGCAGCACCTGGAGTCAGAGCGCTTCCAGACGCTCTACCACCTCGATTACTACGATCTGGACAACTATGATCTCGTCATCGACAGCACGCATGTGGAACCCGAAGCGGTCGCGGACAGGATCCTGAAAAGCAGTACCGCCGCGCGCGGCGCGCATCTTGTGCTGGTGAACCCTCAGACGCTCTCTCCCGCACCGGCCTCGCAGGAAGCGGCGGACGGCGGCAGCTGCGAAGTCCGCGTGATCATCCGCGGCGACACGTGGCTCGTCACCGGCGGCTGGGACAAAGTCCTCGCAGCGAAGGAAAGCGGCGAACCTTTCATCGAAGTCCGCATCCTTCCTTCCACGGATCCCGATGACAGAAGCCTGCTGCACGTCAGCGGCGCCAAATAGCAGATCCCGGCAGCGAAAGCCTGCTGCACGTCAGCGGCACGAGGTAGCGGATCCCGCGACGAAAGCCTGCTGCCGCACAGCGTCAAAGAAAAGCATATCCACGAAAAACCGCGTCCTGCCTGTGACGGCATGGACGCGGTATTTTTGAGCGATAAAGCCGGATGCGCTCCGCACTCAATGCATATTCAAGGCTGCCCGCTCCGGAGCTTCGACGTGCCTCTGCTCCGCTTCAAGTTTTTCCAAATCGATGCTCAGCTGTTTGGACTTGCCTTCCATTTTTATGATGGACTGGCTGTTCGCCGTATGTGTCCAATCTGTCTTCCAGGCATGCATAAGCAAGCTCATGATGCCTGAAAGACAGCTTGTCCACGCATGGCTCACTGCAGCGCGCAAAAAAAGGATCAATGCGTTCGCATCAATCCTTAAGAATGCACCCGACAGGAATCGAACCTGCATTGACGGCGTCGGAGGCCGCTGTTCTATCCATTAGACTACGGGTGCGTGTCCGCGGTCCGCCTTCTTCCGTGAACCGCATTAAATAAACTACCACAGACCGGCGGACTTGTCCAGTCCGCCGGCCCGTTTGATTCTCTTTCGTCCGCAGCTCAGAAGATCCGCTGCCGGCAGCGCTTTTCTCAGAAAGCGGGAGCCTGCGGGATCAGCCGAGCTCGAACAGCGTGTCGATGAGCGCGAGCGAATGCTCGTCCATCATCTTGTCGCACATGTCGAGGAAGGTATCCAGCGGGACGTTCTGCATCTGCTTGTTCGTTCCGCGGACGTTGATCGAGACCGTTCCTTCTTCCGCTTCCCTGTCGCCCATGACCAGGATGTACGGATCCTTGAAGAGCTTGAACTTCTTGATCTTCTCCTTCATGTTGGCGTCGGTGTAGTCCGCCTCGACGCGGATGCCGTGGCGCTCCAGGGCCGCCTGCACCTTCTTCGCGTACTCGTTGTGCTCCGTGCGGATCGGGACGAGCGCGACCTGGTAAGGGGAGAGCCAGAACGGGAACGCGCCCTTGAAATTCTCGATGATGATGCCGATGAATCTCTCCAGGGAACCGTAGATCGCGCGGTGGATGACGACCGGCATCTCCATGCTGCCGTCCTGCGCCTGGTAGGTCAGGCCGAAGTTGTGCGGGAGCTGGAAGTCGAGCTGGATCGTGCCGCACTGCCACTCTCTTCCGAGCGCGTCCTTGATCTGCAGGTCGATCTTCGGGCCGTAGAA
>DJXE01000005.1:0-1660 GCA_002449595.1 Lachnospiraceae bacterium UBA7012 | reverse complement strand
TCTTCGGGCCGTAGAAGGCGCCGTCTCCCTCGTTGATCTCATAGCCGCCCTCGCCGTACTTCTCATCCAGGATCTCCTTCAGCGCCGCTTCCGCGCGGTTCCAGACCTCGATGTCGCCCATGAAGTCCTCGGGACGCGTGGAGAACTCGGCGCGGTAGGTCACGCCGAAGGTGCCGTAGATCTCGTCCGCGATCGCGATGATGTCCGCGATCTCGCTCTTGATCTGGGATTCCATGACGAAGGTGTGGTCGTCGTCCTGGCGGAATTCCTGCACGCGGAACAGGCCGTTCATCTGGCCGGATTTCTCTTTTCTGTGCAGGACGTCATACTCGCTGTAGCGGATCGGCAGCTCCTTGTAGGAGTGGACGGTCCTCTTGTAAGTCATCATGGCGTTCGGGCAGTTCATCGGCTTCGCCGCCATGGTGTCTTCCACGTCGCGGTCGTAGACCGCAGCGCCCGCCTTCATCTTCACGGTCTTCACTTCCGCCGCCTGCTCCTGCAGGTTGTCGGCGACGCCCGGGACCTCCGCGTCGGCCTTCAGCCAGCCGGTGACGCCGGGGATCATGAACATGTTGT
Organism: Lachnospiraceae bacterium UBA7012; assembly: GCA_002449595.1. Taxonomy (GTDB): domain Bacteria; phylum Bacillota; class Clostridia; order Lachnospirales; family Lachnospiraceae; genus CAG-791. Next base: position 1,084 of record DJXE01000005.1, on the reverse strand, counting down.
TGACGTAGTGCGCCCAGTGGCCGCTGATGAGCCACAGTTTCTTATTGTTGATGAGGGGCGCCGAGATCTCGGTGTAGCCGTGCCGCTCCTGCAGCTGGCGGGAGAACTTCAGCAGCTCCTGGTACATCTTCCAGCCGCGGGGCAGCCAGTAAGGCATGCCGGGCGCCGTCTCGTCGAACATGAACAGCTGGAGCTCCGCGCCGAGCTTCTTGTGGTCGCGCTCCTGCGCCTCGCGGATCAGGTCCTTGTGCTGCTTCAGCGCCTGTTTGTCCGGGAACGCGTACGCGTAGATGCGCAGCAGGGAATCCCTGTGCTCGTCGCCTCTCCAGTAGGCGCCGGACGCGCTGCGGATCTCGAACGCCGCGCTCATCAGCAGCTGGGAGTTGTCCACGTGCGGGCCGCGGCACAGGTCGACGTAATCGTCGCCGGTGTAGTAGACCGTGATGACCTCGTCCTCGGGCAGGTCCTGGATCAGTTCCTTCTTGAACTTCTGGTCCGCGAAAAGGGCCAGTCCCTCTTCCTTCGTGATCTCCTTCCTCGTCCAGTCCTCGCGGCGCTTGATGATCTCACGCATCTTATTCTCGATGGTCTTGAAATCATCCTGCGTGACCCGGACGCCTTCCGGCATCAGGAAGTCATAGTAGAATCCGTCCGCGATCTGCGGGCCGATCGCGTACTGCACTTCCTTCCCGTACAGCTCGATCACGGCCTTCGCGAGAATGTGCGCGAGCGAATGCCTGTAGCACTCAAGATACTCTAACTTGTCCATGCTTCTCTCCTTTTTACTGTTGACGGATGCGCCTTGGCGCTCCTGCCCGGCAGAGGCAAAAATAAAGTCCCCTGCACTACAAAAACGCAATGCAAGGGACGTATTGACTACGCGGTTCCACCCTTCTTGCCGGCAGCACCTGCCGACCGCTCATTGTGATGGTAACGGAATCACCGGGCCGGATTGGGGCCTCTCGGAGGTGGTATTCGGTTCCGGTCCGTACACGGAGCGCTCACAGCCAAAGGCGCTCTTCTCTGGGGTGACCTGCCGGCCTACTGTCCTCGTCACTGAATTGTTCAAGATTATACCGCCGAA
>DJXE01000140.1 GCA_002449595.1 Lachnospiraceae bacterium UBA7012 | reverse complement strand
GCTCCGTCTCATCGTCTTCTCCGGCGTTGCTCATTCCTTCTTCCGCCGCGGTGGTGGCGGTATTCGCCTGCGCTTCTGCGCCGGAACGCACCTGTGCTTCCCCGGCAGAAGTTGCCGCATTCTGTTTCTCTGTATCCTGCGGCACGTCAAGTTCATACGCCGCGTACCCGGACAGAATTCTGATCAGGATCTCCGTCCCCTGGATCATCTCCTCCGCGCTCACATATTCGTGACGGCCATGATAGTGATAGGCGCCGGTCCCGAGATTCGGGCAGGGAATGCCCTCGAAGGACAGCTTGCACCCGTCCGTGCCGCCGCGGATCGGCTGCACCTTCGGCTCGAGCCCGGTGGCGAGGATCGCCTTCTTCGCGTTCTCGATGAGGTGCATGTGCGGCTTCACCTTCTCGGCCATATTGTAGTAGGAGTCCTCGATCTTCAGGGTGACGGTGCCGTCGCCGTACCTGCGGCAGATCTCCGCCGCGGCCTCCTCCATCTGTTTCTTTCTCTCCTCGAACCGCGTCCGGTCGTGGTCGCGGATGAGGTAGTCCATCGTCGCGCTGTCCGTGATGCCGCTCATGTTCTCGAGGTGGAAAAATCCCTCGTACCCCTCCGTGCGGGAAGGAATCTCGTCGGCGGGAAGGAGCGCGTTGAACTCCATGGCGATGAGGAGCGCGTTCTTCATCACGCCCTTCGCGGAGCCCGGATGCGAGCTCTTGCCGCGGACCGTGACCTGCGCGGAGGCCGCGTTGAAGTTCTCGTACTCGAGCTCTCCCGCCGAGCCGCCGTCGACGGTGTAGGCGTAGTCCGCCGGGAAGTGCGCGGGATCCAGCCGCAGCGTCCCGTTGCCGACTTCCTCATCGGGCGTGAAGCAGACGACGACCGTGCCGTGCGGATATTCGGGATGAAGCAGGAAAAAGCGCATGGCCTCCATGATCTGGGTGATCCCTGCCTTGTCGTCTCCGCCCAGCACGCTGGTGCCGTCCGTGACAACGATCGTCCCGCCTTTGTGGGCGGTGAGGTCCGGCATCTCTTCCGGGTCGCTGACGATCCCGAGGGCTTCATTCAGGACGATCTTCCCGCCGTCGTAATTCTCGATGATGCGGGGCAGAACCTTTTCTGCGGGAACGGCGTCAGACGTGTCCATGTGGGCGACGAGGCCGAGGATCGGCGCTGCGTTCTCCCTGTGCTTTTTGGCCGTGTCCTCGCGGCGGTCCAGGATCTCCTGATTCACAGGAATGTTGCCGGGCAGCGTCGCGTAGACGTAGCAGTGCTCCTCGTCGTAGTAGACGTCGGACATGCCAAGCTCCCGCAGCTCATCCGCGAGCATGGACGCGAGGTCCCGCTGGCAGGCGGTGGAAGGCGTGTCCGGGCAGCCCTCCGCGGACTGCGTGAAGACGGAGGCGTAGCGCGCAAAGCGCGATGCGATCTCTAAAGGGGTGACGTTCAGCTGCATGGATCTGATTCTCCTTTTTCGGAATATGGAATGGAAAGGTCTGCCACGCGGTACAGATAATATCTTCCCCGCTTGCCGATGCGCTCGAGAACCCCGAGCCGGGTGAGCAGGAGGAGGACGTCGGAGAAACCTTTTCTCCGGTAGCCTGCGGCCGCGGCGAAGTCCGCGGACGTGAATTCTTCGGGCAGTCCCTCCGGGACAAACTGCAGGTAATCTTTTTTTTCGCGGAGCACCATCTCGTCGAAGAGCCGCGTCGGGATGCGGTCGAACCGCTCCACGGACGGTCTTCCGCGGTGCGTCTTCCCCGTGGGGACGCGGTACTCATCCACGTCGATGAGGAGGAGGTCCAGCGTGAAGCCGGGTGCGGTGAGAAACGGGCGGATGCCGAAGAGCTCGCGGAAGGCTTCGTAGAAGGTGCCCTTCTTCGGCGAGCGGGTCCGCCGCACGGGGTGCCCGGTCTCGGGATCGACGAGGATGATCTGTTTTTCGTGCGGAATGGGATGGACGACGCGGACCGGTCCCGCCTTCAGGAGCCTTGGCAGCTTCCTGTTCAGAAGCGAGAGGTGCGCCGTCTGGATCTCGATCGCGCCGGTCCCTTCCCGCCAGATGTCGGCGATACAGCCGCTGATCGGGACCTCGTGATATGTGCGGTCCGGCTCCTCCATATCCTTTAAAACGGCATGCAGCGTTTTTTCCGACTGCATGCCGATGCCGTGTCTTTCCCGTTCCTGAAGCGTGATCACCGAGTCGCGGGCGCGCGAAAAGGCGCGGAGCCGCTCCTCACGGACCATCAGTAGAGCCTCTTTTTGGAGAGGTGGCGGCGGATGTGCGTGAAGGTGCGCTCCTCTCCCTCATCCCGCAGCATGATCAGGAGCTCTTCCAGAAGAGCCCTCGTCTGCGGATGCATGAAGTCTCCCGCTCTGCCGCCTTCGTAATACTTCCAGGGATCCGCGTCCGTGTAGGCGTCGCCGCGGTACGTCTTGCAGGCGGCGATGCGGTCCATGAACATCTCGACGACGTAGCGCCCCGGCATCTTCGCGGGGATGATCGCGTCGCTGATCCTGCCGTCGGGGCCTGTGGCCGCGGCTCTCGAGTTGTAGTCCATCCAGTACTCGTAGTGATGCCGGTTCCTGCCCTTGTGGTGGAGCCAGGCCGACGAGTAGCCGATGTCCTCTCTCTCGGCGTTGTTCGGGCTGCGTGTGCCCTGGTAGTACTTCGCGCCGACGAGGAACTCCGTGGGCGAGTACTTCGAGAGGTCATGCAGGAGCCCCTGCCGGTACAGGCCGACCGCGAAGCATCCCTCCATCACGAGCTTCTTGTGATGCGTGATGGTCTTGAAATGCGCCAGCGCCTTCTCTTTTGTGATTCCGTTCCATTTACCGGTCATAACGTTGTCTTTTCTTATCAATGCCTTCGCAGGCCCTCCGCAGGTGCTCCGGGCTCCGCGAGGCGGTTGTATTGAATATGATATCCCGCAGATCCTTCGGACTCAGTGAAACGATCATGTTCACGATTCCCTGCAGGTATTACGGCTTCAGTCACGCTTCTTTGCAGGCGGTAAGCACCTGCACCGAGCGCTCGCGGACGAGCACGTGCTGCTGCTGCGTGAGCGGCGCGGGCTCCGCCGGGAAAGGCTCCGGCAGGAAGGTGTCCATCACGGTCCGCCAGACGTAGCCCTGCGGAAGCATCGGAAGGCCGAGTTCCTCGCGCTGCCAGTACATATTGACCGCGACAAACAGGTAGGACGGCGCCTCGCCCTGATCTTCCCGAAGCAGGATGCCGGCGCAGTGGCTGCGGGAGCCGAAGTCCGGCTTCCAGGCTTCCTTCCCGTGGAATGAGATCTCCGGAAGGGCCGCGTCCTGTCCGCTGCCGAACGCGAACGTCTTGCTGCGGCGCAGCGCCGCATGGCTCTGCCTGAGAGCGAGAAGCTGCTTCGTGAACTCCTGCATCTTCAGCGCGTCGGCCGACTTATGCCAGTTGACGTAGCCGGTCTCGTTGTCCTGGCACCAGGGGTTGTTGTTGCCGTCCTGGGAGTTCAGGAACTCGTCGCCGGCGAGCAGCATCGGCGTGCCCTGCGCGAGCACGGTGAGCGCGAGGAAGTTGCGCATCTGGCGAAGCCGCAGCGCCGTGATCTCCTTCTTGCGGCTCTTTCCTTCGACGCCGCAGTTCCAGCTCAGGTTCCGGTCCGCGCCGTCGCGGTTCTCCTCTCCGTTCGCCTCGTTGTGCTTCCAGTTGTAGGACACGAGGTCCGCGAGCGTGAAGCCCTCGTAATTGGTCACGTAGCGGATGCGCCCGTGGTCCTCGCTCACGCTGATAAACTCGCGGATGAAGTCCCGGAGCGTCTCGTCGTCGCCCTTCACGAAGCGGCGCAGGAGGTCACGGTAAGAGTCGTTGAAGGAGGCGAGGTGTGCCACAGAGGGCCTGCCGGCCTCCGGGTACTCCGGGCTCTCCCTGTGGAGCTCCTGGTAAGGGAAATCGTAGTAAAGGATCGCGCGGTCCGCGAGCAGCGGATCATTGGCGATCGCGGAGAGTCCCGCGTCGCTCCCCTTCAGGTGGAAGCCGTCGATGCAGTAGCGGGTCGCGTAGAACCGCACGACGTCGTGCCTCGTCTGCGGCGGGACGTGGTCCGGGAAGTAGAGCTGCAGGTACACCTCGATCCCGGCATCGTGGAAGGCACAGACCATGTCCGCGAACTCCTTCTGCGGGTCGCCGGTCGACGAGAAGCTGCGCTTCGGCGCGCAGTAATACCCTTCGCCGAATCCCCAGTAATTTGTCTTCTCTTTCGTCTCGCCGGGAGCTGCTGCGCTGCTCTTTGCCACGGTTTCCGCAGCCGCTGCGGCAGCTGCCGATGCCGTGCGCGGCTGGCGCCGCACCGGGGGACGAAGTTCATAGATGGGAAGCAGCTCAACGGCGGTGATGCCGAGCTCCTTTAAGTACGGGATCTTCTGTGTGAGGCCCGCGTACGTGCCGCGCGCGCCGCGTCCGGTGACGCCGCTCGTGCGGGAGGCCGTGTAGCCCTTGACGTGGAGGCAGCAGATCACCTTGTCCTGCCACGGGCTGAGCCCCCGGCTTCTGCATGCGGGAAGGACGGTCTCATCCCTCGGGAAAAGCATACCGACCTCGATCTCGCCTTCTTTCGTCTTCAGTTTCCGAATCTCACGAACGTAGGGGTCAAGGAACGTGAAGTCGTCCCGGTAGTAGCGGTATCCCCACTCCGAAG
>DJXE01000176.1 GCA_002449595.1 Lachnospiraceae bacterium UBA7012 | reverse complement strand
AGTCGGTCTTGAAGCAGTCGACGCCGACGTCAAGAAGCTTTCTCAGATAGCCGAGGTACCATGCGGTCGCCTCCGGATTCGTGAAGTCGACGAGCGCCATGCCCGCCTGCCACAGGTCGGTCTGCCAGACGGAGCCGTCGGTCTTCTTAACGAAGTAGCCGTGCTCCATGCCCTCGTCGAACAGCCTCGACTTCTGGCCGATGTAGCTGTTGATCCAGACGCAGATGTGAAGTCCTCTCTCGTGCAGGCGCGCGATCTGTGCCGCGGGATCCGGGAAGCACTCGCTGTCCCAGTCGAAGCTGCAGAGCTCGTAAGGCTTCATCCAGAAGCAGTCGAAGTGGAACGTGTGGAGCGGGATGTTGCGGTCCGCCATGCCCTGGATAAATCCGGTGACCGTCTCCTCGTCGTAGGCCGGCGTAAAGGATGTCGTCAGCCACAGGCCGAAGGACCATGCCGGAGGCAGCGCCGGGCGGCCGGTGAGCGCGGTGTAGAGCGAGATCGTCTCCTTCGGCTCGGAGCCGCCGATGACGTAGTAATCAAGCTTTTCCCGGTTCACGGAGAACTGGATGCGCTCGACCTTCTCACTGCCGACCTCAAAGCACACGTCGCCCGCGTAGTCGACGAAGACGCCGTAGCCCTTGTTTGAAATATAGAAAGGAATGTTCTTGTAGGTCTGCTGGGACGCCGTGCCGCCGTCCTCGTTCCAGATCTCGATCTCCTGCCCGTTCTTGACGAAGTTCGTGTATCTCTCGCCGAAGCCGTAGACGGACTCGCCGACGTCGAGCAGCAGCTGCTCGAGCATGTAGTTCTTCCCGGTCTCCTTGTTCTTCATGTACGCCATGTTGCGCCAGGAGGTCTCGGTCAGCAGCTTTCCGCCTCTTACGAACCGGACGCTCCACGCGTTCGGCCTCTTGTCGATGACTGCCGAAGTCTCGCCGGAGGTGAAGACCAGCTTGTCCTGCTCTTCCGCGACGGAGATGAAGTCCTCTTCTCCCTCTTCAGGGAAAAGCTCAAAGAACGGTCCCTTCTCTACCGCCCCCGCGAAGTGGACCGCCGACACCCGGATGACGTCCGGCATCGGGGAAGAGAATGTCACGGTGAGCAGCGGGCGGTTCAGGATGTCGCCGCGGCCCTCGACGTGGTTCGTCGCGACGTACACTGTCAGGCCTTTGTCCGTGATCTTATGCTCGTAATATTCGACCGCGTAAACGGGTTCGATCTCATCTTTCACAAGCCAGTAACCGTTGGTAAACTTCATGCTGTCCCCCCTTTTTGTTATTTATAAGGTCTTCGACGGTCCGCATGCGGACGGTCAAAATGATAGCTGACGCTACATACCAGTTTATCTCATTCTGCGGCTGATTAACAGAGGAAAACAGGGATCGCGGAAAGCGCGGACCGGTAGAACCCGCGGGAAATCTCCGGCGGGGCTTCACTTTGTAAACAAGGTGTGTTAAGGTACCTGCAGCAGATACCGAAATACCGGAAAAGATTGAAAACACGCGGAAGGAAACAGCACATGGCACAGCAGGTGAGAGACAAAAACCAGGAGATCTTCGAGACGATGCCCATCCCGAGAGCGCTCTTTACGCTCGCCATCCCGACCATCATCGGGCAGCTCATCATCCTGATCTACAACATGGCCGACACCTTCTTCATCGGCCGCACCGGCAACCCGCTGATGGTGGCCGGCGTGTCGCTCATCCTCCCGGTCTTCAACATCTGCGTCTCGCTGGCCGGCCTCGTCGGCGTCGGCGGCGGCACGCTCATCTCCCGCCTGCTCGGCGCGCAGCGAAGGCACGAGGCAGGAAAGGTGAGCTCCTTCTGCTTCTGGCTCTGCATCCTGATCGCGGCGGCGTTCTCCATCGTGATGCTTCTGTTTATGAACCCGGTTCTGCGGCTCCTCGGCGCCAGCGACCAGATCATCGGATTCGCGCGGCAGTACGCCTTCCTCGTCATCGTGATCGGCGGGATCCCGACCGTTCTCTCCATGACCATGGGAAATCTCCTGCGCAGCGTCGGCTGCGCGCGGGAGGCCGGCTTCGGCGTCTCCATGGGCGGCGTCATCAACATCTTCCTGGACCCGCTCTTCATGTTCGTCCTGCTCCCGAAGGACTATGAGATCGTGGGCGCCGGCATGGCGACCGCCCTCTCCAATGTGATCTCCTGCGGCTATTTCCTGACTATGATCCTCCGCCTGACACGGAAGGGCGGCTCGGGCAGCGGCGAAGCGCAGGTCTCCTCGACCGCCGCCTCGCTCTCGCTCTCCCCGCGCGCCGGGCTCCCGGACGCTGACCTTATCCGCCAGATCTTCTTCGTCGGCGTGCCCGCCGCGATCGCGACCTTCCTGTTCGATCTCGCCTACATCGTGATCGACAAGCTGACATCGAATTACGGCGACATCCCGCTCGCGGCCATCGGCATCGTGCTCAAAGTCGAGCGTCTGCCGCTCAACGTCGGCATCGGCCTGTGCCAGGGAATGATGCCCATCGCCGCCTACAACTACTCCGCGAAAAACTTCCCCCGCATGAGAAAGGTCGTCAATTTCTCCCGCCTCGCCGGCATCACGTTCGGCGCCGTAGCAGTGACCCTCTACGAGATCTTCGCGCCGCAGATCATGAGCGTCTTCATCGGCGACCCGGAGACGATCCGGATCGGGACGGACTTCCTGCGCGTCAGGTGCCTCGCGACGCCGTTCATGTTCATGTGCTTCCACCTGGTCAACATGTTCCAGGCCGTCGGGCGCGGCGACCGCGCGCTGCTTCTCGCCGTGGTGCGCTGGGCGGTGTTCAACATCCCGATGCTGTTTCTCTTCGACCGGATCTTCGGCATGTACGGCATCGTGTGGACGCAGATCTCGGCGGATATCTGTACCGTGATCGTGTCCTTCCTCGTGTACCGCCACTTCGAGAAGACGGTTTTGCAACCGCAGGAGAAGGGACTCTGATTCACAGGGAAAACGGCTTTTCGCCTCCAATCACAGCCATTGAAAAGATGCCTTGAGACCGCGATCCCAAGGCACCTCTTTTTTTGTATGGTCGATGATTCTTATTGCAGGATCCCTGCCGCTTTCAGGACGTCTTCCACGCGGGAGACCGGCGTGATCTCGAGCGCGTCCTTCACTTCCTCCGAGACCTCCCGCAGGTCCTCTTCGTTGTCCTTCGGGATGAAGACCTTCGTGATCCCGGCGCGGTGCGCCGCCATCAGTTTCTCCGGAAGGCCGCCGATCGGCGTCACGACGCCGCGCAGCGACACTTCGCCGGTCATCGCGATCTGCGGATCCACCGGCCGCCCCGTCACGAGGGACGAGAGCGCCGTCGTCAGCGTGATGCCGGCGGACGGGCCGTCCTTCGGCACTGCGCCTTCCGGCACGTGGATATGCAGGTCGTTCTTCTCGAACAGCTCCGCCTTGTCCGGGAACATCGCCTTCACGAGGCTCACGGCGATCTGCGCCGACTCCTTCATGACGTCGCCGAGCTGCCCGGTGATGGTCAGCTTGCCGCTGCCTTTCGTGAACAGCGTCTCGATGTAAAGGATCTTGCCGCCGATCTGCGTCCACGCGAGGCCGGTCACGATGCCGGGGGCCGGCTTCTCCAGGACCTTCTCGTGGTGCAGCGGGTGCATGTCAAGCATATCCCTGAGGTCCTCAGGACGGACGACGACGGGCTCCGCAGCTCCGCTGTCGCGGCGCGAGATCATGACCGCCGCGCTCCGGCACAGTGTGTCGATCCGCTTGCGAAGGCCGCGCACGCCGCCCTCTGCTGTGTAGTCCTCGATGATCCGGCTGATCGTCTCATCTTCGACGACGAGCTGGCCGGGCGTGATGCCCATATCTTCCATCGCCTTCGGGATCAGGTGCTCCTTCGCGATCGACATCTTGTCCGTCGGAGAATAACCTGTGAACTCGATGACTTCCATACGGTTCAGCAGGGGTTCCGGAATGCTGTCCGTCGTGTTCGCGGTGCAGATGAACATGACGTCCGAGAGATCGTAAGGCACGTTCATGTAGTGGTCCGTGAACGTGTTATTCTGTTCCGGATCCAGCACTTCCAGAAGTGCACTTGCAGGATCTCCGTTGTAGGACGCCGAGAGCTTGTCCACTTCGTCCAGTACCATGACCGGGTTGGAGACGCCGCTCTTGTGGATGCCGTCCATGATCCTGCCCGGCAT
>DJXE01000036.1 GCA_002449595.1 Lachnospiraceae bacterium UBA7012 | reverse complement strand
GGCAGTTCCTGGGACAGATGGAAAAGCCGGACGTGGACATGATCGAGGGCCTCTCGCCCGCGATCTCCATCGACCAGAAATCCACGAACCGCAATCCCCGCTCGACGGTCGGCACCGTGACGGAGATCTATGACCACCTGCGTCTTCTGTACGCGCGCATCGGCATCCCGCACTGCCCGAATTGCGGCCGGGAGATCGCGCGCCAGAGCGTGGACCAGATGGTGGACCGCGTCATGCTCCTGCCGGAGGGAAGCCGGATCCAGGTGCTCGCGCCGGTCGTCCGGGGCAAGAAGGGCCGCCACGAGAAGGTGCTCGAGCGGGCGCAGCGCGCCGGCTACGTGCGCGTGCGCGTCGACGGCAGCCTCTACGATCTCTCCGAGGAGATCACGCTGGACAAAAACATCAAGCACAGCATCGAGATCGTGGTCGACCGACTCGTCATCCGCGAGGGGATCGAGCGCCGTCTCACGGACTCGATCGAAAACGCGCTGGGACTGGCGGAGGGCCTCCTTCTGATCGACGTGCAGGGCGGCGAGTCGCTGCAGTTTTCCCAGAGCTTCGCGTGCCCGGACTGCGGCATCAGCATCTCTGAGATCGAGCCGAGAAGCTTTTCCTTCAATAATCCGTTCGGCGCCTGCCCGGACTGCGCGGGCCTCGGTTACAAGATGGAGTTCGACCCGGAACTCATCATTCCCGATCCTTCTTTGTCCATCAACCAGGGCGCCATCGCGGTGCTCGGGTGGCAGAGCTGCATGCAGGCAGGGAGCTTCTCCAACGCGATGCTGCGGGCGCTCTGCGACAAGTTTGGCTTCAGCCTCGACACGCCTTACGAGAAGTACCCGAAGAAGATCCGCGACCTGATCATGTACGGCACGGACGTGTCCGTGGACGTGCACTACAAGGGACAGCGCGGCGAGGGCGTCTATCCCATAACCTTTGACGGCCTGATCCACAATTCGGAGCAGCGCTATCGCGAGACGTTTTCCGAATCCTCCAAGCAGATGTACGAGGAGTTCATGCGGATCACGCCCTGCAGCACCTGCGGCGGCAAGCGCCTGAAGAAGGAGTCGCTGGCGGTGACGGTCGACGGCATGAACATCTACGACCTGACCTGCCTGCCGATCCGCGCGGTTCTCGACAAGATCGAGAAGATGGAGCTCGGCGAGACGCAGAAGATGATCGGGCAGCAGGTCTTAAAGGAGATCCGCGCCCGCCTGCACTTCCTGATCGACGTCGGCCTGGACTACCTGACGCTGGCGCGCGGCACGGCGTCGCTCTCGGGCGGCGAGGCGCAGCGCATCCGTCTCGCGACGCAGATCGGCTCCGGCCTGGTCGGCGTCTGCTACATCCTGGACGAGCCCTCGATCGGCCTGCACCAGCGCGACAACGACAAGCTCCTGCGCACGCTGAAGAACCTGCGCGACCTGCAGAACACGGTCATCGTGGTCGAACACGACGAGGACACGATGCGCGCGGCAGACTACATCGTGGACATCGGCCCCGGCGCGGGCGGACACGGCGGCGAAGTCGTCGCGACCGGCACAGCTGAAGAGATCATGCGCGAGCCGAAGTCCGTTACCGGGCAGTACCTGTCAGGGAAAAAGGCGATTCCCGTCCCTCAAACACGGCGGACCCCGACAGGCTGGATCAAGGTGCGCGGCGCGCAGGCGAACAACCTGAAGAACATCGACGTGGAGATCCCGCTCGGCGTCATGACGATCGTGACCGGCGTCTCGGGCTCCGGCAAGAGCTCGCTCGTCAACGAGATCCTCTACAAGCACCTCGCGAAGGAGCTGAACCGCGCGAGGACGATGCAGCCCGGCAAGCATGCGGGCATCGACGGCACGGACCAGCTGGACAAGGTCATCAACATCGACCAGTCGCCCATCGGGCGGACGCCCCGCTCCAACCCGGCGACCTACACCGGCGTGTTCGACATGATCCGCGACCTGTTCGCGGGCACCCCGGACGCGAAAGCGCGCGGCTACAGCAAGGGACGCTTTTCCTTCAATGTGAAGGGCGGGCGGTGTGAGGCCTGCGGCGGCGACGGCATCCGCAAGATCGAGATGCACTTCCTGCCGGACGTCTACGTTCCCTGCGAAGTCTGCCACGGGAAGCGCTACAACCGTGAGACGCTGGAAGTTCGTTATAAGGGGAAAAACATTTTTGACGTGCTCGACATGACAGTGGAGGAGGCGGTGGGCTTCTTCGAGAACCTGCCGGCCATCAGCCGCAAGATCCGCACGCTCTACGACGTCGGCCTGGGCTATGTGAAGCTGGGACAGCCCTCGACCGAGCTCTCGGGCGGCGAGGCACAGCGCATCAAGCTCGCGACGGAGCTCTCGAGACGGAGCACCGGACGCACGATCTACATCCTCGACGAGCCCACGACGGGCCTGCACTTCGAGGACGTGTCGAAGCTGGTCGGCATCCTGCACGCGCTCGTGGAGGGCGGCAACTCGGTCGTCATCATCGAGCACAACCTCGACGTCATCAAGACCGCGGACTACATCATCGACCTCGGGCCGGAAGGCGGAGAGGGCGGCGGCACGGTCATTGCGCAGGGCACGCCGGAGGAGATCGCGCAGCGGCACGACTCCTACACGGGTTACTACATCAGCAAGATGCTGGAGAAGGACCGCATCCGCAGGGAGAATGAGAAGTAACGATGCGGCGCCGGGAATGCCGGAACAAGCCCTGCGAAAGATAAAAAAAGGATAAACTTGCGCTGGGGACCCGCAAACCGCTTTGAAAACAGGGCGGCCATAGTATATACTTAAATCCCCGACAGGCGGTGGGGAAAGTTCAGCCTGTCTGAAAGGATCATATAGATTATGCAGTACTCTGATATCGGAATCGATCTCGGCACAGCAAGTGTGCTGGTATATATCCGCGGCCGCGGCGTCGTCCTGAAGGAGCCTTCTGTCGTCGCTTTCGACCGCGACACGAACAAGATCAAGGCAATCGGCGAGGACGCGCGCCTCATGCTCGGAAGGACACCCGGCAATATCGTGGCGGTCCGCCCGCTGCGCCAGGGCGTCATTTCGGACTACACCGTCACGGAGAAGATGATGAAATACTTCATCCAGAAGGCGGTCGGCAAGCGGACGTTCCGCAAGCCCAGGATCGCGGTCTGCGTCCCGAGCGGCGTGACGGAAGTCGAGAAGAAGGCAGTCGAGGACGCGACCTTCCAGGCCGGCGCCCGTGAAGTCTACATCATTGAGGAGCCGATCGCGGCTGCCATCGGCGCCGGCATCGACATCTCGAAGCCCTGCGGCAACATGGTCGTCGACATCGGCGGCGGCACGACGGACATCGCCGTGATCTCCCTCGGAGGCACGGTCGTCAGCACTTCGATCAAGGTCGCGGGCGATGACTTTGACGACGCGCTGGTCCGCTATATGAGAAAGAAATACAACCTTCTGGTCGGCGAGCGCACCGCGGAGGACATCAAGATCCGCATCGGCTGCTGCTATCCGCGCGTCGAGGACGACTTCATGGAAGTCAGGGGCAGGAACCTCGTGACCGGCCTGCCGCGCATCATCAAGGTGTCGACCGGCGAGACCGAGGAGGCGCTCAAGGAGCCCTGCAACCAGATCGTCGAGGCGGTCCACAGCGTGCTCGAGAAGACCCCGCCGGAACTCGCGGCGGACATCGCGGACCGCGGCATCGTGCTCACGGGCGGCGGCTCGCTCCTGCAGGGACTGGAAGAACTCATCACAAGCAAGACAGGCATCAACACCGTGACGGCGGAGGATCCCATGACCGCGGTCGCGATCGGCACCGGCCGTTACGTGGAATTCCTGTCGGGACAGGGATTCACAGAGCCGTAATCAAAACGACAGAATGGAAACTCTGAAGGGCTATGTCTCCGGCGTCGTCTACCGGAACGAGGAGAATGCCTACACCGTCTTCGAGATCACAACTCAGGACGGGACGGTTCCTTGCACCGGCTTTCCCGCCGCGATCGCGGAGGGAGAGTCCTGCATCCTCACCGGCCAGTTCACGACACACCCCATCTACGGAAAACAATTTCAGATGAAGACGTATACGGTCTGCGAGCCCGAAGGCACGCAGGCTGTATTTCGCTATCTCTCTTCGGGCGCGGTAAAGGGTATCGGCGCGGCCCTCGCGGGCCGCATCATCGCGGCGTTCGGCGACGACACGATGCGGATCCTCGACGAGGAGCCGGAGCGCCTCGCCGAAGTGAAGGGCATCAGCGAGCGCAAGGCGCGGGAGATCGCCGCCGCGATGGAGGGGAAAAAGGACCTGCGCGACGCCATGATCTTCCTGCAGAAGTACGGGATCGGCGGCAGAACCGCCGTGCGCATCTGGCAGTCCTACGGCCTCGGCCTCTACGGCATCCTGAAGGAGAACCCGTACCGCCTCGCGGAGGACATCGACGGGATCGGCTTCGCCAAGGCGGACGAGCTCGCGGGCAGGATCGGCATCGCCGCGGACTCGGAGTTCCGCTTCCGAAGCGCGCTCCTGTACGTGCTGACGAACTCGGTCTCGGAGGGCCACACTTACCTTCCGTCCGACGTCCTGATCCGGCGGACCGCGGGACTGCTCCGCGGCAACTCCGGCATGCCGCTCTCCCTGCCCCCGCAGGAAGAGGACGAGGCTGCGGACAAGGTCGAAGAGGAGCTGCGCCTGCAGCTCGGGAACCTCGTCGTCGAGCGCCGCGTCCAGGTCAGGAGAAAAGGCGAGATCACCAGGATCTACTCTACGTTCGCCTGGTATGAAGAGCAGGAGAGCGCAAGGCTTCTCCTTCTGCTGAGAGACAGCGGCAGCCGGAGCGAGCGCGGGGAGGAAGTCTTAAAGGAGATCCGCGCCCTGGAGAGCCGGGAGGGGATCCGCCTCGACGAACTGCAGACAGAAGCGGTGCGGGAGGCCATGCGCCAGAGCGTCCTGCTCATCTGCGGCGGTCCCGGCACCGGCAAGACGACCACGATCAACGCGATCATCGGGCTCCTCATGGCACGCGACCTGAACGTCTGCCTCGCCGCGCCGACAGGGCGCGCCGCGAAGCGGATGTCGGCGGTCAGCGGGTACGAGGCGACGACGATCCATCGTCTCCTGGGCGTGCAGGCGGGAAGCTTTGCGCGCGACGACGACCAGGGAAAAGGCGCGAAGGAGATCCGCACGGCCGGCTTCCTGCACGACGAGCAGGATCCGCTGGACGCGGACGCCGTGATCATCGACGAGATGTCCATGGTCGACATCCACCTGTTCCACTCGCTCGTGAAGGCGCTGCGCCCCGGCACGAAGCTCATCATGGTCGGGGACCCCGACCAGCTCCCGAGCGTCGGCCCCGGGCGCGTGCTGCAGGACATCCTGAATTCCGGCGCGTTTCCGGCGATCCGCCTGCAGAAGATCTTCCGCCAGGCCGCGGAGTCGGACATCGTCATGAACGCCCACCGCATCCTGTCGGGCGAGCCGCTGCAGATGAACAACCGAAGCAAGGATTTCTTCTTCCTCGAGAGAGAACGTCCTGAGGTGATCTACAAGCACATGGTCGAGCTTATACGCGACCGGCTGCCGGGCTACCTCGGCTGCCGGACGGACGAGATCCAGGTCCTCACGCCGATGCGCAAGGGCATGCTCGGCGCGGAGCGCCTGAACGAAGTGCTGCAGAGCGTCCTGAATCCGCCTTCGAAGGAGAAAGCCGAGATCGCGGCGAAGGAAGTGCTTTTCCGCGAGGGGGACAAGGTGATGCAGACCCGGAACAACTACCAGCTCGAGTGGGAGATCCGGGGAAACTTCGGCATTCCCGTCGACAAGGGAGCCGGCGTCTTCAACGGCGACTTCGGGACGGTGGAGAGCATCGACAAGCGGCGCGAGCTCATGGAAGTGAAGTTCGACGACGAGAGGATCGTCACCTACCAGTTCTCGGAGCTCGAGGACCTCGACCTCGCCTATGCGATCACGGTGCACAAGTCGCAGGGCTCCGAGTATCCCGGCGTGATCCTGCCGCTCCTGGACGGCCCGCCGGCGCTCTTTACGAGGAACCTGCTGTACACGGCAGTGACGAGGGCGCGCGGCTGCGTCGTGATCCTCGGCAGCCGGGAGACGGTCATGAGAATGGAGCACAACACCAGTGGATATACGAGGTACTCGGGCCTTTCGGACCGGATCCGCGATATTGAAGGAGCTACTCTTTCCGCGCAGATGCCCGGTATGTGACAGGCCGGTGCTGCGCACTTTGTCCCGCCCGGACGCCCTGATCTGCCCGGCGTGCGAGAGGCAGCTGGTCCGCGCCCGCGGCGCGGTCTGCGGGAAGTGCGGGAAGTTACTCGATGCGAAAAACACTGCTGCCACAGCGGGACAGACGGATGCATCCGGCGCATGGAAGCAGGCGCGGCAGGCAGCAAATGCTCTGCGTGAAGGCACGAAGCCGGCGGTAGGAATGAAACCGGCGGCAAGAGGCATGCAGGCTGTTCGTCTGTGTGGAGACTGCGCGACGATAAGGCACGCGTTCAGCCGCGGCGGCGCGGCGTTCACGTGGCACAGCGCCCACGACGCGATCTACCGCTTCAAATACAAGGGCAGGAGAGAGTACGCCGATTATTTTGCGGCGGAGATGGCCGGCGTGCTGCGGGAGCGGTTCGCCGGAGAGACGTTCGATCTGCTCGTTCCCGTGCCGCTCTCCGCGGAGCGCATGCGGTCGAGAGGCTACAACCAGGCGCTGCTCCTCGCCGAGGGCGTCGGGGCCGCATCCGGGATCCCGGTCGGGAGGAACGCGCTGCGGCGCGTGAAGGCGACGCTGCCGATGAAGGACCTGAGCCCGGAGAGCCGCCGCCGCAATATGAAAAACGCTTTTCATGCCTATCGAAATGATGTAAAATCAAAAAAAATTATGCTTGTTGACGATATTTACACAACAGGCGCCACGATCGACGCGTGTGCCGAAGCGATCCTTGCGGCAGGCGCGGTAAAAGTATGTTTTCTGACTGCTGCGATCGGGGAGGAACCGGCGGAGGAACGGCTTGATCAATGAAAACCGCGTCTATCAGATGACGCAGCTCGCAATGTATGAAAAGAACGAGGGACCGGCGGACGAGCGCATCGGCAGCTATTACGCCACCGATTACATCGGCGGCCAGCTTCTGGCATCCGTCTTTGCCGCGACCATTCTTTACGGCATTCTTTTCGCGGTTTACGCGGTCTGTCACTTCGACGAACTCCTGCTCCTTGTCTACGGGGATGAACTGAGGGCGTTTCTCATGACGGCGCTGCTGCGTTACGTCCTTCTGCTGGTCGTGTTCTGCGCGGCCACGCTCATCATCTATCTGCACCGGTACCGCAGGGCGATGAAGGGCCTGAGGCTCTACTCGAAGGCACTGGACACGCTTGCTTCGGAGACCGGCAGCCAGGAAGAAAAAGAAAGATACAGATGATCTTATGACTGGACTATTGGAAATCAGAGACCTGATCCTCGCGTACTACGCGAAGGCGGAGCGGATCCTCATTCCGCTCGCGAAATTCTTTGTCGTGTTTATTGCGATGATCGGCATCGGCAGCAGGATCCCGGCAAGCAGCGCGGTGTCCGGCATGGCACCGGCACTCGCGGTCGGCATTCTCGGGGCGATCATCCCGGTGAACCTCACCGCGGCGATCCTCGCGGCAGCGATGCTGCTGCAGTTCTACAGCTTCTCCATCGAGACGGCCGCGATCGGCGGCGTGATCCTGCTCGTGTGCTTCCTCGTGTATTTCCGCTTCTCGCCGAAGGACACGTGGATCATGATCCTGACGCCGGTGTGCGTGATGATGGGGATCCACTATATCATTCCTGTGGCAGCGGGACTCCTCATGGGACCGGCGGCCGCGGTGCCGGCGGTGCTCGGACTGATCATCGCGGCGTTCATCCGCTTCGTGCGGACCGGGCTCGGCAATACCGTCGTCACCTCCGATGAGCAGGAGCTCATCGCCAGGGTGCGCCTCATGGTGGACGGCGTCGTGCAGAACAAGAACCTTCGCGTCCTCATCGCCGCGTTTATCGTCGCGACGGTCGTGGTCTACCTGATCCGGCGCCTTCGGATCCCGCACGCGTGGCTCATCGCCTCGGTCGCGGGCGGCGTCGTGGAACTGGTCACGGTCCTCGTCGGCAACATCGTGACAGGGGCTTCCGTCAGCGTCGGCGGCGCGTTTCTCGGCGTCCTGCTGGCGATCCTCGCAGGAGCCGTGCTGTCGCTCTTCCTTTTCAACCTCGACTACGCGGGGATGGAAGACCTGCAGTTTGAGGACGACAACTATTACTATTACGTCAAGGCCGTCCCGAAGGTGTCGCTCGCGGCGCCCGTCAGAACGGTGAAAAAGATCAACTCCCAGAGGGAACCCGTGAGAGAGCGGGAGCCGGAGCACGCGCCGGGATACGCCGGCGGCGAGATGACGGGCTCTCTGGAATATGAGCCGCTGCAGGACGGGTTCGCGACTTCCGAACTGTTCCTGACGGACGACGACATCGCCGCCTACGGCGAGGATTATCCGCAGGACAGCTACCGGTAGGAACAGCGGCAGCAACAACGGCAGACAGGAGCGTTAAGAGACGCAGGCATGCAGCAGATCCGATTGATCCTTCAGAATTTCCTGAACCGGCTCCTCGGTCAGGTACATATGCCGACGATCAGATGGACAGACGTGGTGGAAGTCATCGTCATCTCCTGGCTGATCTATCACATCCTGCTGTGGATCCGCGGGTCCAGGGCATGGAATCTTCTGCGCGGCCTGGTCTTCGTCTTTTTCATCTATGTGATCTCCGTTCTCGCCAACATGACCACGATCACGTGGATCATCCGGAACGCGGCGAGCATCGCGATCCTCGGCGTGATCATCCTGCTGCAGCCGGAGCTGCGGCGCGCGCTCGAGACGTTCGGACAGAACAACATCTTCAATTCCCTCCTCGACTTCACAGGAATCGGCACGAGAATGACTGACGGCCGGTTCTCCGACAAGACGGTCCACGAGATCGTCCGCGCCTGCGAGATCATGGGCCGCGCGAAGACGGGCGCCCTGATCGTCATTCAGCAGGACACCCCGCTCACGGAGTATGAGCGCACCGGAATCGAAGTCGACGGCATCGTCACCAGCCAGCTTCTCATCAATATTTTCGAAAAGAACACGCCGCTGCACGACGGCGCCGTGATCGTTGTCGGCGACAGAGTGACGTCGGCGACCTGCTACCTCCCGCTCTCCGAGAGCCGCATCGACAAGGATCTGGGCACGCGCCACAGGGCCGGGCTTGGTATCTCGGAAGAGACGGACGCGATGACGGTCATCGTGTCGGAGGAGACGGGCAATATCAGCATTGCGTACATGGGCGCCCTGGAGAGAAGCCTCACCGGGGAGCAGCTGAGGGCAAGGCTCACGGAACTGCAGAGAAAAGAAGAACAGGAGACGGGACGGCTCGGTTTCTTACTGAGAAAGGAGAAAGAACGCAGTGAAGGATAAGAGGTCCTCGTTCTTCAATAATCTGGGGCTGAAGATCATCTCGGTGGTGGTCGCGATCCTCATGTGGCTCGTCGTCACGAACAGCAGCGACCCGGTCGTCTGGAGACAGCAGGTCAACATTCCGGTCCGGATCCTGAACACGGACCTTCTGACGGCGGAAGGCAAGGTCTACACGATCCTTGACGACTCGGCGACGATCCCCGTCGTCAACTATTCCGCGCCCCGCTCGATCGCGGACTCCATCAAGCCGGAGAACATCGTCGCGACGGCGGATATCCAGGAACTGACGAACGTGAACACGGTGCGTATCCACCTCTCCTCCAACATCTACAACACCCAGATCGAGAGCATCGAGGGCAGCATCGACAGCGTGAAATTCAGCATCGAGGACCGCAAGACGTCGGCCTTCCTGCTGCAGGTCTCCACGAACGGCGAGCCCGCGAACGGCTACTCCGTCGGGGACGTGACTTCCGAACAGAACCAGATCCGGGTCTCCGGCCCGGAGTCCCTCGTCTCCGCGATCCGGACGGCATCCGCCGTCGTCGATATCAACGGTGCGGCGGGCAACATCACGACCTACGCGGACGTGCGCCTGTATGACAAGGAAGGGGAACAGATCCCGACCGCGAACCTGACGATGAACATCACGTCGGTCAAGGTGTCCGTGAGCATCCTGGCGACGAAGACACTGCCGGTCAACGTCACGACGACCGGACAGCCCGCGACCGGCTATCTTGTGAGCGGAGACGTGACGGTCACGCCGGAATCGGTTGAGATGGCAGGCAGGACTTCCGCGCTTGGCAGCTACAACGAGATCACGATCCCGGAAGAGGAACTCGATATCACGGGCGCGACGGAGACCGTCGTGAAGGAGATCAACATCACCCCGTACGTCCCGGAACTGATCCGGTTCGCGGACAGCAGCTATAACGGCATCGTGACCGTGACGGTCCCTGTCGAGGCGGTGGCGTCGGACGAGATCGACGTCAGTATCACGGACATCGCGATGGAGAACGTTCCGGAGGGCATGACGGCGGAGATCGTGTCGGAGGATCTGAGCCCGGCGGCGGGCATGCTGCGGGTCAAAGTCCTCGGCCTTGACCAGACGCTCAGCACGCTGCAGGCGGCGCAGCTGACGCCGTACGTCGACGTTGGAGCTGCGCTCGCGCTCGCGGGCGGCGAGGTCGAAGAAGAAGGGAAAGTCATCCCGGCGCAGGTCGTACTGCTTCTGCCGGAAGGCGTGCAGGCGGAGAACACGCCGCAGGTCAATATCCAGATCCGGCCGGCCGACGAGACGCCGGAATAAAACAGACGTTACCCGCCCGGGGCACATGGCCCGGAGCGGATATCACATATCAGAAAAGAAAGGACAGGAAGAACATGGGCAGACTATTCGGAACGGATGGCGTAAGAGGCGTGGCGAACGAGGAACTGACACCGCTCCTCGCGATGCAGCTCGGACAGGCAGGCGCGTATGTGCTCGCGAAGGGAGCGGATCACAGACCGCTCATCATGGTGGGCGGCGACACGAGACTGTCGGGAGACATGCTGGCGAACGCGCTGATGGCGGGCGCCTGCTCCGTTGGCGCGAACGTCTGCTATCTCGGCGTGCTGCCGACCCCCGCGGTCGCGTTCCTCGCGAAGAAGCACGGGGCGGACGCCGGCGTCGTGATCTCCGCGTCGCACAACCCGATGGAATTCAACGGCATCAAGTTCTTCGACGGGAACGGCTTCAAGCTCCCGGATGAGAAGGAGGACGAGATCGAGTCCGAGATCCGCGCGGGTATGAAGGATATCAACTTCCCTACCGGAGACGGCATCGGCAAGATCGACTACCGCCAGGACCTGGTGGAGGAATACATCGAGAACGCGATCCACACGGTTCCCGCGGACCTGACGGGCATGAAGCTGGTCGTCGACTGCGCGGAGGGTGCCGCTTACCACACCTCCATTGAGGCGCTGAAGAGACTCGGGGCGGACATCATCCCGATCCACGTCTCCCCGGACGGCGTGAACATCAACCGCGACTGCGGCTCGACGCACATGGGCGAGCTGAAGCAGCGCGTCGTCGAGGAAGGCGCTGTCGCCGGCCTCGCGTTTGACGGAGATGCCGACCGCTTCCTCGCGGTCGATGAAAAGGGCAATCTCGTCGACGGCGACCAGATCATGGGCATCGTCGGCAAGGAGATGAAGCGGAAGGGAACGCTGAAGGGCGACACGATCGTCGTCACCGTGATGAGCAACCTCGGCTTCTTCCTGATGGGAGAGCGCGAGGGCTTCAATATCGAGCGGACGAAGGTCGGTGACCGCTACGTCCTTGAGCGCATGCTCGAGATCGACTCCAACCTGGGCGGCGAACAGTCCGGGCACGTGATCTACCTGAGCGAGAACACGACGGGCGACGGCCTGCTCTCCGCGCTGCACCTGCTCCAGGTGATGCAGGAGACCGGCAAGCCGCTGTCGGAGCTCGCGTCGATCATGACCGTGCTTCCGCAGGCGCTCGTGAACGCGAAGGTCGCGAACGACAAGAAAGAGCACTATCTGGATTATCCTGAAGTCGCACAGGCCTGCAAGGACCTGGAGGACCGATTCGCCGGCCGCGGCCGCGTGCTGATCCGTCCTTCCGGAACCGAGCCGCTCGTCCGCGTCATGATCGAGGGCGAGGACCAGGAGCAGATCAAGGAAGAGGCGCAGAAGCTGGCGGACCTGATCTCGAGAGTCATGGGCTGAGGAACAGCCATGAGGGGCGGCGGAATTTGCTTTTCCGCCGGAATTGGGGTATAACAGATAGCACAGAATCGGCGGATGCGTTTTGCGGATCCGTCCGGTCCGGAAGTAAATGTATCAGGAGGTAAGAGGCGGGCAATGGTCAGCCGTAAAGTTACAATCAAGAACCCGACGGGGCTGCACCTACGGCCTGCCGGGATCCTATGCAAGACGGCGATGCAGTTTAAATCGCAGATCACGTTCCGGTTCGGGGACACGACGGCGAATGCCAAAAGCGTGCTCAGCGTGCTCGGGGCCTGCGTCAAGACGGGAGACGAGATCGAATTCTTCGTGAGCGGAGAAGACGAGGAGGAAGCTCTTAACAGTCTGGTGGAGGCCATCGAAAGCGGCTTGGGCGAGTGAATTTTTTGCAGCAGCTGGCAGCCGGCCCCGACGGGCCGGCTGTTATTTTGTGAGGTGGGCATACTATGATGAACTACAAGAAATACCGCAAGAACCCTGTCGTCAACTACCCCGAGCGGGAGTGGCCGAACCGGGAGATCGAGAAGGCGCCCGTCTGGTGCAGCGTGGACCTGCGCGACGGCAACCAGGCGCTGATCGACCCGATGGTCGTCACGGAGAAGATCGAGATGTTCGAGCTCCTGACCAGGATCGGCTTTAAGGAGATCGAGGTCGGATTCCCGGCGGCGAGCCAGATCGAGTACGATTTCCTGCGCCAGCTGGTCGACCGGCGGCTGATCCCGGACGACGTCTGGGTACAGGTCCTGTCGCAGTGCAGGGAAGAGCAGATCGAGAGAACGTTTGAGTCGATCGAGGGCTGCAGCCAGGCCATCGTCCACATCTATAACTCAACGTCGACGCTGCAAAGAGACGTCGTGTTCGGCATGGACCGCGAGGAGATCAAGGCGATCGCCGTGCAGGGCACGAAGTGGGTCAAGGAGCGCGCGAAGAACTTCCCGGGCAAGATCATGCTCGAGTATTCTCCGGAGAGCTTCACCGGCACCGAACTCGATTTCGCGCTGGATATCTGCAACGCGGTCATCGAGACCTGGGAGCCGACGAAGGACGCGCCGATGATCATCAATCTCCCGTCGACCGTGGAGATGAACACGCCGAACGTCTACGCGGACCAGATCGAGTGGATGAACAAGCGGCTGAACCGCCGCGACAGCCTGATCCTCAGCGTGCACCCGCACAACGACCGCGGCTGCGGCGTCGCAGCTTCCGAGCTGGCGCTGCTCGCCGGCGCGGACCGCGTCGAGGGAACACTGCTCGGCAACGGCGAGCGGACCGGCAACGTCGACGTCCTCACCATCGCTTACAACATGTTCTCGCAGGGCATCGACCCTGAGCTCGAGATCAGCAACATCAACGAGATCATCGAAGTCTACGAGCGCTGCTGCAAGATGCACGTCGACCCGAGGCATCCCTATGCCGGCAAGCTCGTGTTCACGGCGTTCTCCGGATCGCACCAGGATGCGATCAACAAGGGCGTCGCGGCGATGAAGAAGCGCAGGAGCGAGATCTGGCAGGTTCCTTACCTCCCGATCGATCCCTCCGACATCGGCCGCGTGTACGAGCCGATCGTGCGCATCAACTCGCAGTCCGGCAAGGGCGGCGTCGCCTTCATCATGGACACGTATTTCGGATTCCGCCTGCCGAAGGAGATGCACCGCGAGTTCGCGGACGTCATCCAGACGATCTCCGAGGCCCAGGGCGAGGTCTCTCCGGACCAGATCATGGACGCGTTCCGCGACGCTTACCTGAACAGGAAGGAGCCGCTCCATTTCCGCAAGCTGAGCGTGCAGGATCTGTCCGACGAGACGGAGAGCAGCTTCGACACGAAGGTCACGGTCACGTACACGGACCACGGGGAGACCGGGACGCTCACCGGCGTCGGCAACGGCCCTCTGGACGCGCTGCGCAGGGGCCTGCGCGAGACGCTCGACCTGAACGTGAAGATCCTCGACTACACGGAGCACGCGCTGCAGTCCGGTTCGGACTCCCAGGCGGCGGCTTACATCCACCTGCTGGATTCGGACACCGGCCGCGCGACGTACGGCGTCGGCGTGAGCTCCAACATCACGAGAGCCTCCATGCGGGCGGTCTTCTCCGCGATCAACCGCCTCGGCCTCGGCGAGAAGAAGAACAGAGTTCCGGGGGATTTCTGAGATATGAACGATCTGGAGAGCTTTGTTGGTGAAATCACGGCGAGAAACGCCTACATGAACTATTCCCATCTGGAGATGGGCCTCATCGAGAAGGACCACACGCAGGTCGTCGTCGACCTCGTGGACGAGCTGCTGAACCCGTACGGCAGCGTGCACGGCGGGCTCCTGTTCACGATGATGGACTGCTGCGCCGGCATGACGGCGAGGACGGACATGCGCAAGTATGTGACGCTCGACGGCTCGATCCACTACCTGCGGGGCACGGTCGGCGGCGCGCGGCTCACGGCGGACGGCCGGGTCGTGAAGCGGGGCAGGACGACGGTCATCGTCGACGTGCGCATCACGGACGAGGAAGAGAACCTTCTCGCGACCGGCACGGTGACGATGTTCTGCATCGGAGAAAAGGGTTAATCAAAGAAACAAATAGATCTATAACGGAAGGAATGACGTATGGCTGACAAAAAACTGGTTGCGGAAATCACCTCGCGCGACGAGGATTTCACACAATGGTATACGGACGTCTGCATCAAAGCTGAGCTGATCGCCTACTCCTATATCAAGGGATTCATGGTGATCAAGCCCGCGGGCTACGCCATCTGGGAGGCGATCCAGCAGCATCTGGACGCCCGCTTCAAGGCGACCGGCGTGCAGAACGTGTACATGCCGATGCTGATCCCGGAGAGCCTGCTCCGCAAAGAGGGCGAACTCGTCAACGGATTCGCGCCGGAAGTCGCATGGGTGACGGAGGGCGGCAGCGAGAAACTGACCGAGCGCCTCTGCGTGCGGCCCACGTCGGAGACGCTTTTCTCCGATTTCTATAAAGATGACGTCCACTCCTACCGCGACCTGCCGAAGCTGTACAACCAGTGGTGCAGCGTCGTCCGCTGGGAGAAGGAGACCCGTCCGTTCCTGCGCTCCAGGGAATTCCTGTGGCAGGAAGGACACACGATCCACGCGACGAAGGAAGAGGCCGAGGACCGCACGCAGATGATGCTCGACGTCTACGCCGACTTCCTCGCGGAGGACATGGCGATCCCGACCATCAAGGGACGCAAGACGGACAAGGAGAAGTTCGCCGGCGCGGAGGCGACCTACACCATCGAGGCGCTGATGCACGACGGGCGCGCGCTGCAGAGCGGCACGAGCCACTTCTTCGGCCAGAAGTTCGCCGAGGCGTACGACATCACCTTTACGGACAAGGACAACAAGCTGAAATACGTCTGGCAGACTTCCTGGGGCATGACGACGCGCGTCATCGGCGCGATGATCATGGTCCACGGCGACAACTCCGGACTCGTGATCCCGCCGAAGATCGCTCCGGTGCAGGTCATGGTGATCCCGATCCAGCAGCGCAAGGAAGGCGTCCTGGAGAAGGCCCGCGAGCTGAAGGAGATGCTGCGCGAGTTCCGCGTCCAGATCGACGAGACGGACAAGAGCCCGGGATTCAAGTTCGCGGAGCAGGAGATGCGCGGCATTCCGCTGCGCGTCGAGATCGGCCCGCGAGACATCGAGAACGGCGTCTGCATGATCGCCCGCAGAGATACCGGCGAGAAGATCCAGTGCGCGATCAGCGAGCTGACTCAGACCGTCCGCGAGCTTCTGCCCAGGATCCAGACAGAGATGTATGAGCGCGCGAAAGCGCACCTCGAGGAGCACACGTACACTGCGGCCACCACGGAGGAATTCGAGAAGACCTTCGCGGAGAAGACCGGATTCGTCCGGGCGATGTGGTGCGGCGACCGCGCTTGCGAAGAGAAGATCAAGGAACTGTACGGCGTCACGAGCCGCTGCATCCCTTACGAGCAGGAGAAGGTCGGCGAGACCTGCATCTGCTGCGGGAAGCCGGCGACGAAGATGGTCTACTGGGGGAAAGCGTACTGATTGGACAGGATCATTCTTCCCGAAAAAGTGAACAGGATCATCCGGAGGCTCACGGACGCGGGCTTTGAGGCCTGCGCCGTCGGCGGGTGCGTCCGGGACAGCCTTCTCGGCAGGAAGCCGCAGGACTGGGACATCACGACGTCAGCGGCGCCCGAGGAGGTGAAAAGCGTTTTCCCGCACACCGTGGATACCGGCATCAAGCACGGCACGGTGACGGTGCTCGAGGGGATCGGAGAAGACCGGGAGGCTTTCGAGGTCACGACGTACCGGATCGACGGGGAGTACGATGACGCGCGCCATCCCAGGGAGGTGACGTTCACGCCGGACCTGAAGGAGGACCTGCGGCGCCGCGACTTCACGATCAACGCGATGGCGTACAGTGAGGAGACGGGGCTCATCGACCTGTTCGGCGGGAAGGAAGACCTCGAGCGGAAGCTGATCCGCGCGGTCGGCGTCCCGGAAGAGCGCTTCGGGGAGGACGCGCTCCGCATCATGCGGGCGGTCCGGTTCGCGGCGCAGCTCGGGTATGAAGTGGAAGACAATACGGCGGCGGCCGCCGCGGCGCTCGCGCCGAATCTCGCGAAGATCAGCTGCGAGCGGATCATGGTGGAACTGACGAAGCTGCTCGTTTCACCGCACCCGGATGAGCTGCGGCGCATGTCGGAGCTCGGGATCACGGCGGTGTTCCTGCCGGAATTCGACCGCTGCATGGAGACGCCGCAGAACAACCCGCACCACTGCTATAACGTTGGGGAGCATATCCTGCACAGCCTGACGGCAGTGCGGCCGGACCCGGTGCTCCGGTTCGCGATGCTGTTCCACGACATCGGGAAGCCGCAGTGCCATACGACCGACGAGGAAGGGATCGACCACTTCCACGGACACGCGGAAGTCAGCGCAAAGCTCGCGGACCAGATCCTGCGAAGGCTGAAGTCGGACAACGCGACGCGCCGGGAAGTTGTGGCTCTGGTCGCAGCCCACGGGGCGGACCTCGGAGAGACGGAGGCGGAGCTCAGAAAGAGCATCGCGCAGATCGGCCCGGACCGCTTTCCGCTGCTGCTGGAAGTCAAGGCGGCGGACGCGGCAGCCCAGAGCGATCACCGCAGGGAAGAGAAGGAAGCCACGCTCGCGCGCTGGCGCGCCATGTACGAAGAGATCCTGGCGCGGGGCGACTGCCTCAGCCTGAAAGATCTCGCGGTCAAGGGCGACGACCTGGTTGCGGCGGGGGTGCCTGCCGGGAGGAAGATCGGGGAGATCCTCGGCCGCATGCTGCAGGACGTGCTGGAGACGCCGGAACACAACCGGAAGGAGCTGCTGCTTGCGCGGCACGTCCCGAAAAAGCCCTGAAACACGGTTTTCTGCGGCATTTTCCTTGACAAAAACAGGGATAGTGTCTATAAATAGTATAGATATTCAGAGGCAGGAATGCCTCGGACTTAACAAGCACAGGAGGATTTAAGAAATGAATAAGACTGAGATCGTAGCAGCTGTCGCTGAAGAGGCTGGAATCTCCAAGAAGGATGCCGAGAAGGCTCTGAAGGCTTTCACGGATGCAGTTACCGCAGAACTGAAGAAGGGCGGAAAGGTCCAGCTCGTTGGCTTCGGTACTTTCGAAGTTTCTGAGAGAGCAGCAAGAGAAGGCAGAAACCCTCAGACCGGCGCTGTTATGAAGATCAAGGCTTCCAAGGCTCCGAAGTTCAAGGCCGGCAAGGCTCTGAAGGACGCTGTGAACTGATATTCACTTCGGATTCATACATGAACGGACAGATGGGGAGCAGCAATGCTCCCCGTTGTTGTAAGGAACGGATGACCGGCTGATGAGACTGGACAAGTATCTGAAAGTATCGAGACTGATCAAGCGAAGAACGGTGGCCAATGAGGCGTGCGACAGCGGACGCGTCACGGTGAACGGCAAGGTCGCGCGCGCGTCGTACGATGTGAAGCAGGGAGACGTGATCGAGATCACGTTCGGCAACCGCTCCGTCAAGGCGGAAGTGCTGGCCGTCGAGGAGACGGTCCGCAAGGAGCAGGCGGCGGAGCTGTTCAGATACCTTTGACCGGAGAATTCTTACGGAGCGAGCCAGTGAACAAAAGAACCGCATTCAGGAAAAAGAGACAGAACCGATTCAGCATGTTCCTCGCGATCCTCGTCGTGGCGATCCTCCTGATCGTCGTGTCGATCGGGAGCCTCAGGCTGACGGGAGATCTGGAGTCGAAGGAGAAGCGCAAAGCGGAACTGGAGGCCCAGATCGAGGCGGAACAGGAGCGCGCGGAGCAGCTGGAAGAGTATGAGAAGTACGTCCAGACAGACCAGTTCAAGGAAAAGATGGCGCGCGAGAAGCTCGGAATGGTGAAAGATGGAGAGATCGTCTTTGAAAATGAGGACAGCCGCTGAGAAGCTGTCCTCTTTCTTTTTGAGCAGGAAAGAAGTGCGCGCAGACCATGCCTGCGTGCATCGCGATGAAGATAAGATAGGGCTGGCCGGCCCCGGAGACCATATCGTCGCCGCGGTGTCGGGCGGCGCGGACTCCGTCTGCATGCTCCTTCTGCTGGACAGGATCCGGAGTGAGGTCGGCTTTTCCCTGCGCGCGGTTCACGTGCATCACGGGATCCGCGGGGAGAGCGCGGACGAGGACGCGCGCTTCGTCTTGCAGCTGTGCGAGCGCCTCGGGGTTCGCTGCGACGTGATCCATGTGGATGTACCGGCAATCGCGAAAGAGCGTGGAACGGGCATCGAGGAGACAGCTCGCGAGGAGCGTTACCGGGCGCTGCGGGAGGCCTGCCGCGCGTGGGAGCGGGAAGAGGCTGGCGCGCAATCGGATTCAGATGCGCAGGTGAGTGTCGCGGCGCAGGCGGATGCAGGCGTGCAGGCGGGCGAAGGAGCACAGACGGACGAAGGCGCGGAGCAGGGTTCAGGCGCGCAAGTGGGCAGGTTTTGTATCGCCGTCGCTCACCATATGGAGGACCAGGCCGAGACGGTGCTGTTCCGCATGGCGCGGGGCAGCGGACTCACGGGAGTGGCGGGCATGCGCCCGGCCGCCCCGCTTCCCGGCGATCCGGCGATCCTTGTGATCCGGCCGTTGCTGCAGTTCACGCGCGACGAGATCGAGGAGATCGTGACGGAGGCCGGCACCGGCTGGCGGGAGGACGAGTCCAACAGCGACGTGTCATACGCGCGGAACCGCATTCGCAGCGGGATCCTGCCGGAACTCGCGCAGATCAACGAGGCGGCAGTCAGGCATATCTGCGCGCTGGCGGAGGAGTCCGCACAGGCCGTGGAATACCTGCGTTCCGAGACGGACGCCGCGCTTGCGAGATGCACCGCCGGAGAGAGCGGTGCCGACTCACTGGTAATAGATGTAAAAACGCTGCTGCAGGAGCACCCGCTCATCGCGGACCGCGTCCTCATGGAAGCCCTCGCCCGCGCGGCGGGGCGGCGCAGGGACCTCACCCGCGAGCACGTGGAGGCGCTCCGGGACCTGTGCGCGAAGAACGGCACGGCGGAGGGCGACTTCCCCGGCGGCGTGCACGCCCTCGTCAGCGGCGGGCTGCTCATGTTTTCAAGGAAGCAGGCGGCTGCCCGTACGAGCGCACTGAACGGGGCTTCGCAGCCTGCCGCAGCCGACCTGCACACCGAGGCGCTGCTCGCGGTCGCGCGGGCGAGGATCGGCGTCACGCTTCCGCTCGATGCGGCGGACTACCAGATGGAGGTCTTTCCGTACGCCGGAACGGGGGACGACGCGCCTTCGGACACATATACGAAATGGCTCGATTATGATAAAATACAGGAGTTTCCCGCACTCAGGACGCGCCGCGCAGGGGACCGGATCGGGCTCAGCGCGGACGGGACGCAGAAGAAGCTGTCCAGGTGCCTGATCGACGCCGGCATTCCGGAGCCGCTCAGGGACAGGATCGTGTTTCCGTGCGTCGGAGGCGACGTCCTCTGGATCCCCGGATACCGGATCCACGCGGCTTACAAGGTGTCGGGAAAGACGAAAAGGATCCTTTGCATCACGCTGAAGGAGTCACATACAGAATGCTGAAAGAGTCATATACAGAATCAGGGAGAGAGTCGTATGGCAGTAAAAATCATTGAGATGATCAGCGAGGATAAGATCGAGGCGAGAGTGCGCGAGATGGCGGCCCAGATCTCGAAGGACTACGCGGGCAAGGAGGTCAGAATGATCGGCATCCTCCGCGGCGCGAGCTTCTTCATGTGCGAACTCGCGAAGAGAGTCACCGTCCCGGTGTCGATCGATTTCATGTCCGTGTCCAGCTACGGCGCGGGGACGGAATCCAGCGGCGTCGTGAAGATCGGCAAGGACCTCGACGACCCGATCGAAGGCCAGCATGTGATCGTCGTCGAGGACATCGTGGACACGGGAAGGACCCTGAGCTACCTGAAGGACTTCCTGATGCGCAGGGGCGTCGCGGACCTGAAGTTCTGCACGCTGCTCGACAAGCCGGACCGCCGCGTCACGGACTTCGAGGTTGACTACTCCGGCTTCGTCATTCCGGATAAGTTCGTGGTCGGCTGGGGCATGGACTACGCACAGGCATATCGCAATCTTCCTTACATCGGCGAGGTTATTTTCGAGTGAACAGCGACAATCAGAGAAATATGTTCGGCCGGATGTATATCTGGCTGGGGATCTTCATCGTCATCATGTTCGTCATGCAGTACCTCCGCGGGAATTCCATCATGTCGCAGGAGCCGTACACGGCGGGCCGGCTGGAAGCCGCGCTGGAGAGCGGGGACGTAGAGAGCGTCGAGATCGCCCCCAACAGGGAGACGCCCACCGGCATGGCCAGGGTCACGCTCTCCGACGGGACGCAGAAGATCCTGTACGCGACGGACGTCACGAAGATCGAAGATCTTGCGAAAGAGAACGGCATCGACCCGGTCGTGGACCAGGTGGAGC
>DJXE01000093.1 GCA_002449595.1 Lachnospiraceae bacterium UBA7012 | reverse complement strand
TACTCGATCTTACCGGCTTTGATCTCAGCGATGGCCTTGGTGACGTCCATCGTGACCGTGCCTGCCTTCGGGTTGGGCATCAGGCCCTTGGGGCCGAGGATCTTACCGAGACGGCCGACGACGCCCATCATGTCGGGTGTCGCGACGACGACGTCGAAATCGAGCCAGCCCTCGTTCTGGATCCTGGGAAGGAGCTCCTCGCCGCCGACGTAGTCAGCGCCTGCAGCCTGCGCCTCGTCGATCTTCGCGCCCTTGGCGAACACGAGAACGCGGACGCTCTTGCCGGTACCCGCGGGAAGGACGACCGCGCCGCGGACCTGCTGGTCAGCGTGACGTCCGTCACAGCCTGTGCGGATGTTGATCTCTATCGTCTCATCAAATTTCGCCGTGCTGGTCTTCTTGACCAGGGCGATCGCCTCTGCGGGCTCGTACTGTTTCTCGCGGTCGATGAGTTTGGCCGCCTCGACATATTTCTTTCCGTGCTTCATAATTCTATCCTCCTAAAGTGCGACCGCTCAGTCTGTAACAGTGATACCCATGCTGCGCGCCGTGCCTTCGACCATGCTCATGGCCGCTTCGATCGACGCCGCATTCAGATCGGGCATCTTGGTCTCTGCGATCTCGCGGATCTGGTCCTTCGTGACCTTACCGACCTTCTCCTTGTTCGGAGTGCCGGAAGCCTTCGCGAGGCCGGCTGCCTTCTTCAGAAGAACAGCTGCGGGCGGAGTCTTCAGGATGAAGCTGAAGCTTCTGTCTGTGTAGACCGTGATGACGACAGGGATGATGAGATCGCCCTTGTCCGCGGTCTGTGCGTTGAACTGCTTGGTGAACTCAACGATGTTGACACCATGCTGGCCCAGCGCAGGTCCTACCGGCGGTGCGGGCGTCGCTTTGCCGGCCTGGATCTGTAACTTGATGTAACCTTCTACTTTCTTTGCCATTTTTTCCTCCTTTGTGGTGTACGCAGTGGCTGCTGCTCCCACAACTTCTGTATGGGGCAAGGGCACTGTGCCCTGACCTTTCGATCATCGCGGACACTGCAGTGTCCGCCTCGCCGGTCCCTGCGGAAGGGATCAGCTGCTGCGCCTGACCTCCGCGAAGCTGATCTCGACGGGCGTCTCCCGGCCGAACAGCTCGACGGTGATCGTCGCAACCTGTTTATTATAGTCGATCTTCTGCACTTTGCCAAGCGTGTCTTTCCAGACACCCGCAATGACTGCGACGTTGTCGCCGACGCCGAAATCGACCGTGACGTTCTGCACGTTGATCCCGAGCGGCTTCATCTCCGCCTCCGTGAGCGGCACCGGCTTCGATCCCGGCCCGACGAATCCCGTCACGCCGCGCGTGTTGCGCACGACATACCAGGTGTCGTCGTTCATGATCATGTTGACAAGCACATATCCGGGGAACATCTTCTTCGGCACGGCTTTGCGCTGGCCGTTCTTGATCTCGACCACGTCCTGCATGGGGACACGCACCTCGAAGATCTGGTTCTCCAGGTGCCGGTTCTCGATCGTCTTCTCGATGTTGGCCTTCACTTTGTTCTCATAGCCGGAATAGGTGTGGGCAACATACCACTTCGCCTCGTCGGAGATCGCGCTCTCATCGAGCATCTCCTCTTCCGGCGCGCCGTCCTGCGCCTCCAGGGAAAGCGCTACCATCGCGGCATCGACCTTGTCCTGAGCAGAGAGATCCTCGCCCTGCATCAGGACGCGCTCCGCCTCGGCCTTCTCGATATCCGCCGCCTTTTTCGTAAAATCCGGTCTCCTGATCTCTCTGACCTGCGGGAGCACACCAGCCTTGACGCGCACCGCAGCCTTTGCCGGATTGGTATTGTCCTTCGCCATTATGCCTCCATATCAGAGCCCGATGACCAGATTGATCACGATGCGCGAAACATAGTCCACGAGCGCGATGATCACTCCGGCAGCGACCGTAATGGAAACGACCGCGGCGAGCTGCTTCCCGAGCGTGAATTTATCCGGCCAGATGATCTTCCTGAATTCCGTCTTCACGCCTTTGAAAAAGCTCTTGATCCGGGACTCCTCTTTTGCTTTCTCCTGATTTGCCATATCCGTCTCCGTAAAGCGCGCACCCGTTCAAATATTTAACGAGTACTGAAAAACCTTTTTCCGCTGCCGCGGAATTACTTCGTCTCTCTGTGGACCGTGTGCTTCTTGCAGAACCTGCAGTATTTCTTGATCTCCATGCGGTCCGGATGGGTCTTTTTGTCCTTCGTCGTATCGTAGTTGCGGTTTTTGCACTCCGTGCAGGCAAGTGTGATTCTGGTACGCATATCCTGTTCCTCCTATCGTGCCGCCGTTCGCGGCGCTTTATCGCTTCCGCCCAGGTCAATCCCCGTCACCGGTTCAGACCCGGTTATGAGCATAAAAAAAAGACCTGTCACAATCTCGAACTATAAAATAGCACGGAATCCTTCCCGTGTCAATCACAGACGCCAGACTATCCCGCCGCGGGCGGCAGATCTCCGGCAGGGCTTGCACGGACAGCAAACGCCCCGCAGCAATTAAGTCGCTGCGGGGCGCGTACGCTAATAGTCTGATCCCTCGGTCTGCCGCAGGTTTCCGCCGCGAAACCGGTTCAGCCTTTCCGTGTGCTCATCAAATGCGCTCAGCCCTTAAATTATCATGTTCAGGGGCTTTCCCTTCCTTACGCATCTGATCCGCGTTATTCTTTACTCTGTCCTCGATCCCTATGGTGTACCTCTGATTCTCCTACTGTTCTGTGACCGGTTATTTCCATTCTGCATTTCCCGCTCTGCGGCCCGGGATCAGTACCGCTCCAGCTGGTCCAGGCAGTATCGGTAGATATCCCTGCTGGTATCCTCTGTAAAGTGCAGGCCGTCCGCGCTCTCATAGCCGTATGCCATAAGAAAGCCGTAGCTGTCGATCCACGCGATATCCGCGTCAAGCGCGTCCTGCAGGGAGTCGTTGAATTCCTCGATCTGGGAATTCTGCACCTGCGTCCTCGCGTCGTCGACCGGGTTCACGGACATGTAGTAGGTGTCCGCCCCGCGGGAGGCCCACTCCGCCGCCTTCCGGTTCACGAGCTTCACGTACTGCTCGGCGTCCGAGAGGTCGTTGACGCCCATGTTGACGACAACCGCGATGTTGCCGCCCATTGACCAGAGCGCGCTGTCAACGGCCGGAACGGCCTCGTCGCGGAACCACTCGTAGCCCATCGAGGACTGCGCGATGAAGCTGCAGACGCTGCTGTCGTACCTTACCGCGCGCTTCATCTGGACGGTGCGCGAGTCGCCGACGAAAATGATGTGGTCCGGGAGGACGCCTTGGGGCTGCTGCGGTGTCTCTTTTGCAGTG
Source organism: Lachnospiraceae bacterium UBA7012 (assembly GCA_002449595.1). Classification (GTDB taxonomy): domain Bacteria; phylum Bacillota; class Clostridia; order Lachnospirales; family Lachnospiraceae; genus CAG-791. The sequence goes on along the minus strand of DJXE01000093.1, from coordinate 2,982 downwards.
ACGGCTGTGTCTGCGGTCTGCAAGTTGGTTTTGGCCTGTGTCCCGGCTTCGGTCTGCGTCCCGGCTTCGGTCTGCGTATTGCCGTTGCTCTGCGTGCCGTTTCCGGTCTCTGCTTCGCCTTCGGCTTGCTCTTCCAGTGCAGCCTGCCTGTCGCGTTCTTCCTGTGCCTGTCGTGCCCGCTCCAGCCGCTCGGCCTCTTCCGCCTCCGCTTTCTTCAGGGCGGCTTCTTTGGCGATGGCCTCCTGCTCCGCCCGGTATGCTTCCATCTCCGTTTCCGGGATCGGCTGCCACCACGGATACTCCAGTGCGCGCCGCAGCGCAGCGTTATGGGACAGCACCGTCCACGCACAGGCGCCTGCGATCAGGGCGCCGAGCAGCACCGCCGCAGCCGGCACGGCCCACCGGTGACGGATCCAAAACGGTCCTTCTCCCGCGGTTTCGTCAGCCTGCAGTCCAGCCCCGGCATCCCGGTCATTCCGGACTTCCGCTTCGGGGTCTCCCGCCCATTCATTCATAACGCCTGCTGCCCGTGCAAGCGGCTCGTCGCTCACGCTCTGTGCCGCGCGCCCGGAAGCATCTCCGCTCGTGTTCACTTGAGGCGCAGTCCTTTCGGATAGTGGTTCTTCAGCGTTCTTCCGTCGCTCTTTCCCCAGCCGGCCGTGACGCCGCGCGTCGTGACGAGCGTCCACCCCGGCTTCCCGTCCCCGCGGACCCCCGCGAGGGATAAGTCTATCGTCTCGCCGCGCAGGTAGCGCAGCGCCGTCTTTTCGTCGAGTTCAACGGACGGGATCCCGCCGGCCGCGTTCTTAACGCCATGCGGATCCTGCTCGTCATCTATGCTGGAAGCAAGATCTCTCCCGGGCGTAAGCGTCATCGCGAGCGCGTGCGCGGGCTCGATCCTGCCCTTCTTCACGGACGCCAGATGGAGTCCCGGCCGCAGGACCGTCAGTCCTGCGAGGTCGAAGTCCTCCGGCATCAGGTACAGTTCCTGCCCGAACAGCACCGGCACGCCTGCGCCGATCATCTCTTCCAGTTCCGGGAAAGCTTCAGCCAGCGATCCCGCATAGCCCGCCGCCTCGGAGCGCTGCTGTCTCTTCTTCCGCTTCTCCGCGGAGACACTGCGCAGCGTCCCGTCCTTCCGGAGCGCAGCCGCAAAATGCCCCTCCCCCCGGACCTTGTGCGGATACAGGCGCAGCATGCCTTCTGTACAGAGGACACCGTCAGCCACACTCTCCGGCGGCTCCAGATGGAATTCCGGGTGCCGCTCCAGGAAGCGCCGAACGCTTCCCTCATCTTCTTCCGGCGAAAACGTGCACGTCGAGTACACGAGCAGCCCGCCGTTCTTCACGAGGTCCGCCGCGCAGTCCAGGATCCGGTCCTGCCGGTCCGCGCACATGGCGACGTTCTCCGGGCTCCACTGCGTCCTCGCCTCGGGATCCCGCCGGAACATTCCCTCCCCGGAACAGGGGGCGTCCGTGAGAACTCTGTCAAACGTTCCGCCGAGCCTGTCCGCGAGGCGCTCCGGCGTCTCGTTTAAGACGATCGCGTTCCGCACTCCCATCCGCTCGATGTTCTGGGACAGGATCTTCGCCCGCTGCGGGTGGATCTCGTTCGAGACGAGAAGTCCCTTCCCCTGCATCGCGGCGGCGATCTGCGTGCTCTTGCCGCCGGGTGCGGCACACAGGTCGAGCACCTGCTCCCCCGGCTGCGGATCCAGAAGCGGCACGACCGCCGCGGCGCTCGGCTCCTGGATGTAATACGCGCCCGCCTCATGCAGCGCGTTCTTCCCGGGCCGGGACACAGCCGCGTCATAATACCACGCGTTCTTCTCCCACGGCACGCGCTCCAGTGCGAAAGGAAGCGAAGCGGCAAAGCGGTCCGGATCCGCGACCTTCAGCGGATTCAAGCGAAAAGCACTGTGCGCCGGATCCTCATATTCAGCAAGAAAAGCCGGGTACTCCTCCCCCAGCATTTTCTCCATTCTCTCAAGGAACGCCTCCGGCAGCGGGATCACCGCGTCCGCAGGTAAAACGTCATTCTTCATGCATCAATTTCCGTTCGTAACACACAGGATTTCGGAGACAAAACCTTTTCCCCGCCTGTGCACAAACTCTGTAAAAAAACACACAAAGGGCCGGGAACACTACAGTTCCGGCCCCATGCATCATATTATTTCAGCGCATCATCTCGAGCTCCGTCATCAGGATCTCGAAGTAGTCGTCCTCAAATTCGAGCGACGGCGTATTCTCCCCGCCGCCGTTCGTGCTGCGCTTCATCGCGGCGTGCGCCTCCTCGCCATATGCGATCAGCTCCATGTCATACAGCGCGAAGCCCGCCTCCCGCGCGACGCGGCAGAAGCTCCCCACAGGAGTTTTCTCTCTTCCCGCGGCAAGGAGGGCGTCCCTGAGGGCCGCGTCCTTTTCCGCCTGTCTCATCAGCTGCTCAATGATCTCTTCCGTGCCCATCTTCTCCGCCATTTCGAATCATCAGGCTCTCGTGGATCAGGCACCGAAACCGGCTCCGCCTGATATGGTATCTGATGCACTGAAGTTAATTCAGACCTCTGTGATCACGCGATATGAAACACTCAGTTATCCTGCCTGTGCGCCCTCTCGTGGCCGCCCAGATGGTTGGCCGCTTCCTGGTTGCCCGCGAGAATGTTTTTCACGATCTCCATACGGAAGCCCGCGTCGATGAAGTCGCAGTGCTTGCAGAACGGATACTCCTGCCGTCCCTCGGCGATCGCGCGCCGCACTTCCATAAACTTCGGGCTGCTCCACGCCTCCTTTAACGGCGTCGTGTTCAGGTCCGCCATCTCGGTGACTTCGAAGTTGTCGCAGCAGCAGAGACCGAGCTTGCCGTTCGGCATGATCCACGCGTCCGTGAACGGCAGCAGGCAGGTCTCCTTGATGACCTTCTCCGTCGCCTGCTTGTTCGGCGCGCTGCCCGCGCGGTTCGTCAGGACTTCCTTCAGATAGCGCA
>DJXE01000013.1 GCA_002449595.1 Lachnospiraceae bacterium UBA7012 | reverse complement strand
ATGATCTGGCTAATTATAAATCGGAGGATAGCATGGGTATGCCGCTTCCACCAAAGGGAAAACATCTCTTCGGAATGGTAACTGTAGGTGATAAAGGGCAGATTGTGATCCCTGCTAAAGCAAGAAAGATATTTGAGATTTCACCTGGAGATCAGTTGGTGGTACTTGGCGATGAAAGTCAAGGACTTGCTATCATGAAATCAGAAAGCATCTTAGCCTTTGCCGATGCAGTCAGGAACGGCACAGGAGGCCTGAGCGGATATGATGGAGACATTAAAAAAAGAAGGAAAGACGGCGACCCTGTATCGCGCCAAAGAGCCGGGGAAGCCGCTGATCATATTGAACAACTATGACGGCGACGGGAGTTCCGTACTGGAGGAGGCTGAGAAACTGGGAGGACAGGATTTCAACCTCCTTTGCGTTGGCGATCTTGACTGGAATCACGATATGACGCCGTGGTACTGCCCGCCGCTGTCGCCAAGGGATACGGCCTGCACGGGCGGCGCGGATGAATACCTGCAGCTTCTTCTTGAGGAGATCCTTCCGGAGTGCCTGAAAAGGGTGGACGGCGCGCCTCCTCACATCGGCATCGCCGGGTATTCTCTCGCGGGGCTCTTCGCGCTGTATGCGCTGTACCGGACGGACGTCTTCGCGCGGGCGGCCAGCATGTCCGGCTCCCTGTGGTATCCGGATTTCAGGGAATATGCCTTTTCCCATGAGATGAAGAGAAAGCCGGACCGGCTCTACCTCTCGCTCGGAGACAAAGAGGCGAGGACGAGGAACCAGTACCTGAAGACGGTGCAGGAGAACACGGAGCTGATTGCGGGGCATTACCGCGAAGCGGGGATCGACGTGACGTTTGAGATGAATCCGGGCAATCATTTCAGGGATGCGGAGCTACGGAGCGCAAAAGGCATCCTGGCGATCGTATAACCGATTCCTTTTTTGCGGGCGACGCGATACACTGTATGAGGAGCGCGCAGGCGTTCCAAAATATTTATCAGGAGAAGCAAGGAATATGAAATTCAAAGAGATGCAGTACACCAGGCCGGATCTCGCGGAAGTCATCGCGCGGATGCAGGAGATCACGAATCAGCTGAAGGAAGCAAAAAGCTTTGAGGAAGCGGACAAGGCTTTTCTCACGTTTGATAAAGAGACGCGCCACATTGAGACGATGGGGACGCTGTCCTCGATCCGCCACTCGATCGATACGAGGGACAAGTTCTACGACGCGGAAGATACATGGTGGAACAACACGATGCCGCAGCTGCAGGAGTACCAGCAGCAGTGGATCGAGGCGCTGCTCGTCAGCCCGTTCCGCAGCGCGTTTGAGGAGAAATACGGCAGCCTGATCTTCGTGAATGCGGAGATCGCGAAAAAGGCTTTTTCGCCGGAGATCATCCCGGAGATGCAGAAGGAGAACGAGCTCACGCAGAGCTACGACAAGCTGATCGCGAGCGCGCAGATCCCGTTCGAGGGCGGCGTGTACACGATCTCGCAGATGAGCCCGTTCAAGAATGACAGCGATGATGCGAGAAGGCTCGCGGCGTGGAAAGCGGAAGGACAGTGGTACAAGGACCACCAGGCGGAACTGGACCGGATCTATGACGAACTCGTGAAGCTCAGGGACGCGATGGGCAAAAAGCTCGGGTACGAGGGCTACACGACGCTCGGGTACTACCGGATGAGCCGCAACTGCTACACGAAGGAAGACGTCGCGGCGTTCCGCAAGGCGGTCGTGAAGTATGTGGTTCCCGTCGCGGACGAGATCTACCGCAGACAGGCAGAGCGGATCGGGAAGACGTATCCGATGAGCTTTGCAGACAACATCCTGGAGTTCCGGAGCGGCAACCCGAAGCCGCAGGGTACGCCGGACGATATCGTGAAGGCGGGGACGAAGTTCTACGACGAGCTTTCGCCGGAGACGAGCAGGTTCTTCCACACGATGCTGGATGGAGAACTGATGGACCTCCTCTCCACCGAGGGGAAGCAGGCCGGCGGATACTGCACGAGCATTCCGGATCACGAGGTGCCGTTCATCTTCGCGAACTTTAACGGGACGCAGGGCGACGTCGAGGTCATCACGCATGAGGCGGGCCACGCGTTCGCCGCGTGGTACAACAGGGACCGCGTGCCGATGGAGACGGTCTGGCCGAGCATGGAGGGCTGCGAAGTCCACTCGATGTCGATGGAGTTCTTCGGCGAAGGCTGGGCGGATGACTTCTTCGGCAAGGACGCGCGGAAATTCCTCTACAGCCATCTGGCAGGCGCGCTGACGTTCATCCCTTACGGGACGATGGTGGACCACTTCCAGCACATCGTGTACGAGAAGCCGGAGATGACGCCCGCACAGCGGCACGCCGCATGGAAAGAGCTGCTCGGCATCTACATGCCGTGGGTGAAGCTGGACGGGGAGATCCCGTTCTACAGCGACGGAGAAGGGTGGCAGCGCCAGATCCACATCTACGACAGCCCGTTCTATTACATCGATTACTGCCTCGCGCAGACGGTGAGCCTGCAGTTCTGGGCCCTTCTGCAGGAGGACCGGAAGACCGCGTGGGAGCGGTACATGGCATACACGAAGCAGGGCGGCAGCAGGACCTTCACGGAGCTCCTCGCGCACGCGGGACTGGAGAGCCCGTTCGACGACGCGTGCCTGCGCGGCGTCTGTGAGAAGGCGGAGAAGTACCTCGCGTCCTATGACCTGACAGGGATCGAATGAAAAAGAAAGACTATCTGGGGCTGTTTAAGCGAAAAAATGACGGCTCCTATGCCTACGAAGGAAGATTTGCGGAGACCTCGCTGGAAGAAGCGGACTACCGCCGCGTACGGCGGCGCTTCTTCCTGTGGGGCGTCCTGCCGGTCGCCGCGGGGATCGCGGCCGGGTGTTTCCCGCCCGCCGTCATGCCGGCGCACATCCTGGTTATGGCTCCGTTCGCGGTCGCGCTCATCTTCTCGTTCCGCATGCTTCTGTGCGGGATCCGGCTCTTCGAGTACGGGAACACGGGGAGGCTGCGGGAGTATATTTACCGGAGGACGCTGCTGACCCTCCCGAAGGAGGCAGCGGTGATCACGGCTTCGACCGCGATTCTTGCCGTAGTATGCCAGGTCCTGAAGGCTGTGAGAGGGGGCGATGATCCCTTTTCTATGCGGGGGATCCTGTGGCTCGTATGCGTGCTGGTGATGACGCTGTCCTCGCTGATGATCAGAAAAGAGGCGGCGATCATGAATTTTCGCATTAAAGAGGAAGAGATATCACAATAAATCACCAGATTCCGTTACAAGTATGATACAATATTGTGGAAATCAGATAAGGACAGGTGCCGGAGGGAAAAGGCTGTGTCCTTATTTGTTTTCGGTTTTTCTGCATATGCAGAAAGAAAGCTATCTTAAAAGAGGAGGAACAAAATGATCAAGAGAAGAAACCTGCTCGCACTGCTCCTCGCAGCAGTGATGGGCGCATCCCTTCTCACGGGCTGTTCCGGCAAACCGGCGGAGCCGGCTGCGCAGCCCGCGCAGGAGGAGGCTGAGGAAGCCGCTCCGGAGGAGACGGCGGAGGCAGCCGAAGAGGCAGCTCCGGAAGAAGCTGCAGCTGAGAAAAAGGCATCCGCGGACACGCCGCTCGTCGTCGGTTACGCACCTTTCTCCAGCAAATTCTCTCCGTTCTTCGCGGAGACCGCTTATGACCAGGACGCACAGTCTCTGACCCAGATCTCCCTGCTGTCCATGGACCGCATGGGCGCGGTCATCTACAAGGGCATCGAGGGCGAGACGATCGAGTATAACGGCACGGACTATACTTACTATGGCCCGGCGGACCTCGAAGTCACCGAGAATGAAGACGGAACGGTCTACTATGACTTCACCCTCAGGGACGACCTCACGTTCTCTGACGGCGAGCCTGTCACGATCGACGACGTCATCTTCTCCATGTACGTCATCAGCGACCCTACTTATGATGGTTCCGCAACGCTTTTCTCCCAGCCGATCGAGGGCATGGAAGAGTACAGAAGCGGCATGGACACCCTGTTCAACCTGATCTCTGCGGCCGGCCCGGACAACACGGACTTCACGTTCTGGACCGAAGAGCAGCAGACCGCCTTCTGGGCTGACCTGAACCAGGCGGGCGAAGCGTTCGCGCAGGAGATCGTTGACTACTGCAAGGAAGCCGGCTACAACGAGGCTGAGGATTCCGTTGCGGCATGCGCGGCAAACTGGGGCTATGAACTCGCGGAAGACGCGACAGCGGCTGATTTCTTCAATGCGATGGCAGAGGCGTACGAAGGCGATTACGCTTCCCTCTCCAGCACGGAGACCGCAGGCTCTTCCCTGTTCGACCTGATGCAGGATTACGATGCGTACACCATCGGTGTCGAGACCGGCGAATCCGCTCCGAGCATCACCGGCATCCAGAAGACCGGCGACAACACCCTCCGCGTCGTCGCGACCCAGGTCGATGCGACTCTCATCTACCAGCTCACGCTGCCCATCGCTCCGATGCACTACTATGGCGATGCCGCGCAGTATGACTATGATAACAACCAGTTCGGCTTCCCGAAGGGCGACCTTTCCCTGATCCGTTCGAAGACCACCCAGCCCATGGGTGCCGGCCCGTACAAGTTCGTGAAGTTCGAGAACGGCGTCATCAACTACGAGGCGAATGAGGCTTATTACCAGGGCGCGCCGAAGACGAAGTACCTGCAGCTCAGAGAGACCCAGGAAGCGGATAAGCTGAACGGCGTCATCACCGGCACGATCGACGTGACGGATCCTTCCTTCACGACAGACGCAGTCGCAGCGATCGAGCAGGCGAATGGCGGCGAGCTGAGCGGCGACGTCATCACGACGGATACCGTTGACAACCTCGGCTACGGCTACATCGGCCTCAACTCCCACAACATGAGCGTCGCCGGCGATCCTTCTTCCGACGCTTCGAAGAACCTGCGCCGCGCATTCGCGACCATCTTCTCCGTTTACCGTGACGTCGCGATCGACACCTACTACGGCGAGCGCGCGAGCGTCATCAACTACCCGATCTCCAACACGTCCTGGGCGGCTCCGCAGCCGACCGACGACGGCTACCAGCTGGCGTTCTCCACGGACGTCGAGGGCAACCCGATCTACACTTCCGATATGTCCGCGGAAGACAAGTACGCTGCAGCGAAGGAGGCGGCACTCGGATTCTTCGAGGCGGCAGGCTACACTGTTGAGAACGGCAAGGTCACCGCAGCTCCCGAAGGCGCGAAGCTCGAGTACGAAGTCAAGATCCCTGGCGACGGCGCCGGCGATCACCCGTCCTTCATGATCCTTACGCTGGCGCATGACGCGCTCGCGGAACTCGGCATCAACCTGGTCGTCAACGACCTGACCAACAGCTCCGACCTGTGGACGGCGCTGGAAGCGGGCCAGGGCGAGATCTGGTGCGCGGCGTGGGGCGCGACGGTCGATCCTGATATGTATCAGATCTACTACAGCGACATCGCGAACGGCCAGCAGAACCCCGGCGGTTCCAACTACATGTACCAGATCGAAGATCCTGATCTCGATCAGATGATCCTCGACGCGAGAGCTTCAACGGACCAGACGTACCGCAAGGCGATGTACAAGGCCTGCCTTGACACGATCATCGACTGGGCGTGCGAGATCCCTGTTTATCAGAGACAGAACGCGATCACCTTCAGCACGGAGCGTGTGAATATCGACACGGTCACACCCGACATCACGACTTTCTACCCGTGGCTGAGCGAGATCCAGAATGTTGAATTAAACTGATGGTCCCGGCGTCACGCAGCATAAACTGAGCCGGATCTGTCACCTGTGACAGCAGCACCCCGGACCTTTTTCTCAGGTCCGGGGTGCGTTCCATCACTCTGATCGAGGGGAAATCGTGAGAAAATTTATAATCAAGAGACTGCTGATCTCAGTGGTCATCCTTTTCTTCGTTGCATTCATCATCTATGTGCTGATGCGCTGCCTTCCGACCTCCTACCTGGAGACCGTCGCGCGGGCGAAGTCGCAGCAGCCCGGCTCCAAGAGCTTTGAAGAGTGGATGCAGCAGCTGAGCGCGACATACGGAATGGATAAGGGGATCATCCCCGGATTTTTCGCCTGGTGCGGCAGAGCGCTGCGCGGCGACTTCGGCGACAGCTGGAAATGGACCGTTCCGGTCATCGATAAATTCAAGGAGTCCGTCTGGATCTCCTTCATCATGGGCGGCATCGCCTTTATTCTCGAGCTTCTCATCGCCATTCCGCTCGGCGTTGTGGCAGCGACGAAGCAGTACAGCAAGACCGACTATCTTGTCACGGTCTTCGCGCTGGCCGGCATCTCCCTGCCGACTTTCTTCTTCGCATCCCTGTTGAAACTCGTCTTTGCCGTGAAGCTCCGCTGGTTTGACCTCGGCGGCCTGATCGGAAGGCATTACGAGTATCTCGACGCGACAGGCAAGCTCCTCGATAGGGCGAATCACCTCGTTCTGCCGATCGTCACGCTTGTCGTCATCAGCGTCGGTTCACTGATGCGCTATACAAGGACAAATATGCTCGAGGTCCTGAATGCGGACTACATCCGCACGGCGCGGGCCAAAGGCTTATCGGAGCGGCGCGTCATCTATCATCACGCGTTCCGCAATACACTGATCCCGCTGGTCACGATCATCGGCGGATCCCTGCCGGGACTGTTCTCCGGCGCCCTGATCACGGAGACGCTGTTCTCCATTCCGGGCATCGGCTACACGTCGTACCAGTCGATGGTCTCCGGCGACATACCCTTTTCCATGTTCTACATGGTGTTTCTCGCAGTACTGACACTGCTGGGCAACCTGATCAGCGACATCCTATACGCTGTGGTCGATCCCAGAGTGCGCATCTCTTAAGGAAAGGAGGTTCGATCCATGGGCGCAGATAACGCAATGAAAAATACGGATACCAAGGCGCGGGAAGAATTCTCCTTGAACGACGACAGGAGAGTCAAGACCCTCTCGCCCGGCGCGCTGGTCACAAAGCGGTTTCTCCGCAACCGCGTCGCCGTGACGGGTCTGATCATTCTCGCATTTATGTTTATCTTCTCCTTCATCGGCGGCATGGTGACGCCGTACCGCGAGGACCAGCTGTTCTACCGCACGGAGTACCAGAACAAGCAGTACGCCGGCGTCACGGAGAACACGGAGCTGCGGTACAGCTCGGAGGGAAAATTCCCGTCCCTCGCGCAGGCGCAGTTCGTCCTCGCGCAGATCAAGCACCAGGACACCTTCACGGTCAAGGACGTCGAGTACCGCATCGAGCAGGAGGGCGAAGAGCTCTACGCGATCTATGAGGGCGATGAGCTCGTCGCGATCGCGACTTACAGCATCGTCTCGAGTTCCACTGGCACGGACAAAGTCCCGTTCCACCTGCAGCACGAGATCCTGAAGGCGATCTCCGAGGGCAAGGACGGCTTCACTTACGAGGACGACAATTACGAGCTGGACGAGGACGGCACGGTCTTCAAGGACGGCGAAGAGATCGCCTACGCGAGCCGCTACATCGTGCAGCCGATCATGGGCGACGTCTTCCTGACAAGGTCCTTCAAAGATGAGCTCGTCACGGCGATCGAGGCCGGAGAGAAGAGCTTCCATTTCACGGACGAAGACGGCACGGAAGCGGACTACACGATCAGCTACGACGCGGCGACAAAGAGCTGGTCCGTCCTGCAGAGCGTCGAGACGAGGATCTTTGACAAATACAGCGCGCCGAGCAAGGAGCACCTGCTCGGAACGGACCGCAACGGCATGGATATGCTGACGAGGCTCATGTACGGCGGCCGCGTCTCCCTGTACATCGGATTCATCGTCGTCATCATCGAGACTGGCCTGGGCGTCCTGCTCGGCGGCGTCTCCGGTTACTTCGGCGGCTGGATCGACAACCTGATCATGCGTATCGTCGATATCTTCTACTGCATCCCTTCGATGCCGATCATCATCATCCTCGGCGCGGCGATGGATGCGCTCCACGTCGACCCGCAGATCCGTATGATCTACCTGATGCTGATCCTGGGGTTCCTCGGCTGGCCGGGCATCGCCCGCATGGTGAGAGGCCAGATCCTCTCGCTCCGCGAGCAGGAGTTCATGACCGCGGCGGAGGCGACCGGCATCCGGGCTTCGCGCCGGATCTTCCGGCACCTGATCCCGAACGTCATCCCGCAGCTCATCGTCATCAGCACCATGAGCCTGGGCTCCACGATCCTGACGGAGGCGACGCTGTCCTTCCTCGGACTCGGCGTCAAATTCCCGTTCGCGTCCTGGGGCAACATCATCAACGACGTCAACGACACCTACGTCCTGACGAATTACTGGTTCATCTGGATCCCGGCCGGCGTGTGCCTGCTGCTCACGGTCCTCGCCTTTAACCTGGTAGGTGACGGACTCAGAGACGCGTTTGACCCGAAGATGAAACGTTAGTGGAGCAGTGCGCAGACTCATTCATGCTGGCTGCGGGATGCTCGCATCCCGAAGACTGGATGAATGAGGATGCATAGGGCTGCTAAGCCCTCATGAATCATCGCCGTCTCGAAGAGACGGTCATTCCGCGAAGCGGAATCGATGATGAATGGCGCTGCGTAACAAAAAGGAAATAGATATGGCCAGAAACAAAGAAGGATACCTCTCCGCCGCCGAATCCCGCCGGATCTCCCGCGAGAACCGCAGGATCACGAACGAGCTGGAGAAGAAGAGAAAAAGAAAGAACGTGCCTGAGTCGGAGTACCTGACCTCGATGCGCGATCCCCGCAATACGCTGGAGATCGATAACCTGCACACCTGCTTCTTCACGGATGCGGGCATCGTCAGGAGCGTCGACGGCGTCACGTTTGACGTCCCGGCCGGCATGACGGTCGGCGTCGTGGGCGAGTCCGGCTGCGGCAAGAGCGTCACGAGCCTCTCCATCATGCAGCTTCTGCAGAGGCCGCAGGGCCAGATCACGGAAGGCGAGATCCGGCTGAATCTCGGGGACAAAGCGTACGACATCACGAAGACCCCGAACGAGAAGATGCAGAACCTCCGGGGCAACTTCATGTCCATGATCTTCCAGGAGCCGATGACGAGCCTGAATCCGGTGTTCCGGATCGGCGCGCAGATCGAGGAAGTCATCGCCCTGCACGACGGCGAAGGCAAGAGCGCGGAAGAGATCAAGAAGAAGACGATCGAACTCCTGGAGATGGTCGGCATCGCGAACAGCGAGGGCGTCTACTCCATGTTCCCGCACGAACTCTCGGGCGGCATGCGGCAGAGAGTCATGATCGCGATGGCGCT